>JAKSRE010000058.1 GCA_024403775.1 Clostridia bacterium
TGTGGTGATCCGTTAAGAATTTATGCTTGACAGGGGTCACTTCATAACAGGTGATTTGATGGACATGATTAAGATGGGAAGCTTTTTATCAGAGCTTCGTAAAGAACACAACTTAACACAGGCCAAATTAGGAGAAAAGCTAGGTGTAACCAACAAGACAGTTTCAAGATGGGAAACTGGCACTTATATGCCACCTGTTGAGATGCTTGAACAACTTAGTAATATGTACGACTTAACCATCAATGAACTCTTAAGTGGTAGTAAACTATCCACGGAGGACTACAAAATGATGGCTGAAGAAAACATTAAGGATACGCTAAAGGAAAGTGCTTTTAAAGTAAGGATCAGACAAATGTGCAGCTTCTTTTGGAGAAGATTTTACATCTTTATTCCGATTTTGTTAGCATTATTCTTTGGACTGGGATATTTCAGAGAATACAATAAAATGATTTATGGGGACACACTTTATGAGAATCTCTCTGATGAAATGATTCGTAAGATTTCATTTCAGGCTGGTTATACTGTAGCAATAATTAATACGATTGTAGTTTTGCTAGTGGTATTTATCGTGACATTGTTAGTCGCTGAAAGGAAAGTACTGTCAATATATGAGACCAATTCTTTGAAGAAACTAAAGCTCATAAGAAAAATATGTGTAGCTCCATTTGTTGTATCATTAATTATATGCACTGTATTTTCCATTATCGGTGTAGGTGATTTTATGCTTACCAGTGGACTTGATTTTGGGGTTGATGCATTTATTGATGCCGCTTTTGTTTTGGTATTTTATTTTTGGTGGCTATATGGTATTTGCTTTATTGGAATAGTTGCCACTTCGGTTATGATAATGAAAAAAACATAAGATAGATACATGATATTTGACTTCAATAATTATGTACTCATGCGAGTCCTTCTTGGGACTCGCATTTTTTGTATCAAAGTGTGAGGGTGTTACTCCTCATGGAACTGTAATTCGTGTTTTAAAAAATCGATGGGAAATATTGACAAATAGATAGGTAATATGTTACATAAATATATATATGTAACATATTACCTTTTTGAATTGGAGAAAATTAATGAACTACGATCATGATATGAATATGGATTTGGTTAAGTTTGGAGAGATGCCACCACAGGCATTTATGCTTGGGCTATTGAGCGCTTTCGATAATAGATTTCAGGCATGCGCAGATAAGTTCTTTAAAGAGATAACCTGGAAACAGTTTTTCGCTATTATCTGTATCAATATTTGCAAAGAGAATCCAACAATAAACGAACTGTCAGAGGTAATGGGGAGCTCTCATCAGAATGTAAAACAGATTCTTTTGAAGCTCGAAAGCAAAGAATTTGTAACTATGATTCCAGATGAAAATGATAAAAGAAAGCAGCGTATTGCTCTGACAAAGAAGTGCATGGATTTTTGCGAAAAAAATGATGCACAAAGTAAGGAGATTATTTGGAAGATATTTGACGGAATTAGTGAAGAACAATTGGTAATTGCTATTAAGACAATTATGCAAATGGAAAGGAATATAAGTGCTTTATGAAAACATTAGTTGTATATGCGTCACAGACTGGTTTCACAAAGAAATATGCTGAATGGATCTCAACAAGACTGAATGCCGATGTTTTGACTATTCAGGAAGCAAAGAAAAAGAAAATGGATTTCTATGATAAATATGGCGCCATTATATACGGGGGCTGGGGATTGGCTGGAAGTGTGGTAGGTTCTAAATGGTTCCTAGAGAAAGCAACTGCCTGGAAAGATAAGAAACTTACGATTTTCTGTGTTGGTGCAAGTCCAGAGGAGAATCCTGATGTAGAGGTTAGTTTGAATAAGCTACTTACAGATGAACAAAGAACTTACATAAAGGGATTTTACTGTCAGGGTGGAATTGATTACTCAAGAATGAATATGCCATCAAAGCTTGCAATGAAAGCTTTGGTATCAGCACTTTCAAAAAAGAAAGATGCCAGCCAAAAAGAGAAAGATATGGCAGAGATGATTAGCCATTCTTATGACATTTCTGATGAAAAGTATATTGATCCAATAGTTCAATATATAGAAGGTAGTTTATAAATGACAAGATACAGGAATAAGAAAATGATATTACTAACTATAGTTTTCACAGTGCTTGCTTTAATTGTTGTGTGGTTTATAATTCCATATTCGCCTACTAAAAGTAAGTTTTTATCCGATGTTGAAAATTTAAAATCCACAAATAAGATTGATGCGGACAGGTTATTTGAGCAATCCGATTTTGAGATGCTACCAATGCCGATTCAAAAATATATTGAAGGATGTGGATATATTGGAACACATCAAATGAGTTATATGTGTATGAAATATAACGATGTAGATTTTAAGCAAGGAAGAAGCGGTCCATCATTAACTATAGATTATACACAGTACAATTTTGTGTCAAAGCCTGCACGTATGGCCTTGATTGAAAGTAGTATGTTTGGAATACCGTTTGAAGGATATGATTACTATTCTGATGGTACTGGTGGCATGAAAGGTGTAATTGCGAAAGTTATTACATTGTTTAATCAGACTGGAACTGATATGGATAAAGCTTGTCTTGCAACATTTTTAGCAGAGTGTTTGTTTGAACCTTCTGTCCTTTTACAAGATTATATAACTTTTGAAGAAATTGATGATTACCATGTTAGAGCAACAATATCTTATGGTGGTCAGACTGCAAGTGGAGTATTTACATTCAATGATAATTACGAATATATATCATTTACAACAAATGATAGAGCAGTATCAAATTCTGATGGAACGATGGAGTATATACCATGGACTGCAGAATGTAGCAATTATCAGATTTCAGACAGTGGAATAAAATACCCTACTAATTTTTCTGCAATTTGGAATTATACAGATGGCGATTTTATCTATTTTGATGGAGTAATTAGTAGTGTTAGTTATGATAAATAAATTTGCTATTTTTGTATTAACTGACTTATGATAGCTTATTTTAGGTACATTCGCTTATAAAATTGAAATTCTATCTAACAAACGTTATCGGTTATGTGGCTATTGGGTCACTTAATGGGTCATCTATTGGGTCATACTAAAAACATATGAAAAGACAGCACTCAATACTGAGAAGCTGTCTTTTTTGTTGAGTAACAATGTTACAAATGCTTATATTTACTCTTTTACCATCCACAACGCCCTAATGTGTATCTTAGTCTTTCGCTCTATAATATTGTAGCGTTCAGATGTGAGCCAATTAAGTAAAAGTTTCTTTGGAATAAAAGCTCTGCTTGAGCCATAATGTGTTAGTATTACATCTATATAAGATGATTAGTATAAGGGGAATAAAGTGAAAAAATACATTTTCGATGCTTTAAAATTACTAAAGTGGATTGCTATAGTACTGGCTTCTCTGGTTGTTCTTTTTCTGGCAGTTGTATATATAGGTAAAGGCATAAGACGAATTACTCCTAAGGGAGGAATAAACGAGACTTCGTATGTAGAAGTTAATGGACAAGAAATGTGGATTAGTATCTATGGAAAAGATATTAATAATCCAATTCTTTTATATCTGCATGGTGGTCCAGGATACGCAACAAGTTATGTTGATTACGCTATTTTGGATAAACTGGCTGATGATTATACGATAGTTAACTGGGATCAGAGAAGTTGTGGCAAGACATGGCTTAAAAATAAGGATGATAACACTGAGATTACACTTGATCTGATGCGTTCAGATATTGATGTAATGACTTACTATATTCTTGAGTATCTCGGAAAAGATAAACTCACCATTATGGGTATTTCCTGGGGATCGTTCTATGGAATAGATTTTGCTTATACTCATCCTGAAAAGGTTGAGTGCTACATAGGATTAAGTCAGACAGTTGGATATTATGAGGAATCTTCCAGATATAGCATGTCACAGTGGGTAGAAATAGCTAAGTATCTAAAGACAGCTGATTATTTGTCAGATGAAGAACATGAACTTGCCCTACAAATTGATCTGGAAGAACTGGAAAACTATATGGCAGATACTGCTGTTAGTGGTACCTCTGCTTATTCCAGTAAATCTAAAGACGCACTCTTTAAAATTTTAAAGGTACATATGAAAAGAGTTTTGCACGACATGAATGATTATGGAATAGCAGATCCATTTCGTGAGTGCGATATAAATATAATTACTTCAGTTTTGTTCTGTCCATACTATACACTTTGGGAGACATATCAGGTTTATAAGGTCTATGACGATAGTATTTATGATGGTCTTTCTGTAGAAACTTTTTCTCCAGGCGAGGATAATAGTTTCCTTGATAGAACTGAGTATCAGTGTCCTATTTATTTCTTCCTTGCCGAAAATGATTTGAGTTGTGATCCTAAAATGGCAGAACTATATTTTGAGAGTATTAATGCTCCAGATAAAGGACTTGGATATACAACAGGCGGACATGAATGCACCATGTATCATTCGGAGGATTTGGTGAATTTTATACATCAAACTGTTCTTGGTAATAATTAGTATTATTTGGAAAAAGATTAGAAATTCTTATTAGTCTACTGGGAGAACGACAAACTTGAACTTGTGAAGGAGAAAGTATATGGCTATAACATATAAAGAAGAACGGATATCTGCGGATGAATATATAGATTTCTTAAAGAGAACAAATCTTGGGTCTCAGTATCCAAAAGAAAGATTTTATGAAAGAATTGGTAAACTGGTTAACAATGTTTCTATAAGTCTTATTGCACGAAATGAGGAAAATAAAATTATTGGAGCATTGTTTGGATTAACAGACTATTGTTATTGGCTTTATGTTACTGATTTAGGTGTGGATAGAGAATACGAAGGTCAAGGCATTGGTAGAAAACTTATGAAGACAGCACATATTATAGCAGGAGGAGAAAAAGATATAGCAGTATATCTAATTGCAAATGAAGATGCGATTCCATTTTATGAAAAACTTGGAATGAAACTATCCGATGATGTCATGCAATATAATAAAATTGAATGGACGGAGTTTACGGTAGAATAACAACTAAATCATAGCTTGTAGAGATAAATTTTAGTTTAATCCGTCAGTTCGGTTTAGAAAATTCACAATTTACAAGCAAGGTTAAAGCTATATTGACAAATTATAATCAAAGATCACCGAATAAATGTATTGCAAAACGCAATACGATGTATTACGATAATGATGAAAGGTGGTGTTTATATGGCAGCTAAAACAGCAAATGTTACAGCAAGAATACAACCAGATATAAAGGAATCGGCAGAGGCTATATTGGAAGAACTCGGAATACCTGTTTCTGTTTTTATAGATATGACATATAGACAGGTAATTGCAACAAACGGTGTTCCATTTGAATTAAAAACTTCAAAGGCTTTAGTCACTAGAGATACCATGACAGATGCTCAATTTGATTCTATGATGAAAACTGGACTTGCCCAGGCAGTATCGGATGATTCTAGCCTGGCAAAGGATGTTTTTGTAGAGTTACGAAAGAGAGTATAGTAGTGGCAGAAATTTACGAAGTTAAGATTACTCGTCAAGCTCAGGAACAGATGGCAGAAATAGTGGATTATATTTCGAATGAATTATTTGCACCTGAAGCCGCTAGTAATCTTTTGGATAAAATGGAAAACAGTATAATGTCTTTGTCAGAGTTTCCAGAGCGATTTCAATTAGTGGAAGAAGAACCATGGAAAACTGAAGAAATTCACAGATTAGTGGTTGGAAACTTTTTGGTTTATTATTGGATAAATAAGCCAGAGAAAAAAGTTCAGATTACTGCAGTGATATATGCTAAAAGAAATCAAATAGAGCAATTAAAAGATATGAATACAGATTATTAAAATATAAAAATGGGCAGCTTAACTACTGCTCATTTAATATTGTGAACAAAGTTTGGATAGCCCGAATTACCGGAATAATATCAATCGTTAGTTGATAGAATTGGAATTCTATTATCAATAATTTAGGTGTATATAATGAAAGTAGTAAATAGTGAAACCTATTGGAGACCAATAAATCAATTTGAAATTGAATCTGTGATTAAACATGCTTCCCAAGAGTGTGGATATCATAAGGTGGGTGCCTGCCTTTTTATTGCTGTTATTGTGACCATTTTTGTGCTGATTGCCGTATCTATTTCGATTTCTGATTCTTGGAGTGCATTGAGCCTCATAGTATTTATATTGACTTTTTTACTGTTGATTTCACTTCCAGTTTATCTGATTGTAAAGGAAAATCGTAAACTTAAAATGATTATAGATGGAAAGGTCCGTTGCATGACCATTACCGTGTTACGCAAACGAATAGGCGGAACAAAGGGTGGCGGATTATATCTGGTAGGAATAAACAGACCAGATGCTTCTAAGTTAACCAAAGGAAAAACTGTGAGAGAATATGATGTTTCTAAGAAAACATATAATGCCACTCAGGTTAAAGGAAAAGGATTGTTGATACGCTTTGATACTGATAGCGAAGAAAAAAGTGGGTTAAGGTATAGATTTTTACCGCTAAGTTGATTCACGAATTTCACCGTTTATAGATAATAAGTTAAGTCCAATCATATAGTAGCCAGAGAGATTAAAGTACAATCTCTCTGGTTATTTATTGTTGACAATAATACGAAGTCATACTACTATTAAAATACGAAATCGGATTATAAAGGAAGCAAAATATGAATTCAAGAAAGTTTTTTTATGATTTTGGAAGAGCGCTTTATCATGTTGATGCTTTTTACGATGAGTTTGCTAAGCAAGGTAATGTTTCTTCGGCTTTGTTATGGGTTCTGTATGCGCTTAACGATGGAAATCCACATACACAGATTGAGATAAGTAATGACTGGGAACTTCCTAAAACAACAGTAAATACAGTTATTAAAGAGATTCAAAAGGATGGATATGTTGAACTTGTTCCTATCAAAGGAAAAAGAAGAGAGATGTCAATTGTTCTTACAGAAAGTGGTAAGAAGTATGCGGATGATGTACTATCTGATCTTTATAAAAAAGAAGCAGAGGTATTTAAAACTCTTAGTAAGGAAGAACGGGAAATAGTAGTAATACTCGAAAAGCTTGCTGGAAAACTGAAAGGGGATGAATAATCATGGAATATGTAAACTTGGGAAAATCAGATTTGAAAGTATCTCGTATATGTATGGGTTGCATGGGATTTGGAAATGCTGCAACAGGTCAGCATGGATGGACTGTTGATGAAGAAACATCAAAGTCTATCATTAAAAAAGGTTTAGACCTTGGAATTAATTTCTATGATACTGCAATTGCATATCAGGCAGGTACAAGTGAGCAATATCTTGGAAAAGCAATCAGAGAATTTGTTAAAAGGGATGAAGTGGTAATTGCTACAAAATTTCTTCCAAGATCTCAGGATGAGATTGCACAGGGAATCTCAGGCAAAGAGCATCTTCTCAGTAGCCTTGATTCAAGCCTTTCTCATTTGGGAATGGATTATGTGGATTTATATATCTATCACATGTGGGACTGGAATACTCCTGTAGAGGAATATCTTTCTGGTATGGCTGAAGCTGTGAAGGCAGGAAAAGTCAGACAGATTGGCATTTCCAATTGTTTTGCATGGCAGCTTGCTGAGGCTAATGCTATTGCAAAAGAAAATGGATTTCCAGAGTTTGTATCTGTTCAGAATCATTACAACCTCATTATGCGTGAAGATGAGCGCGAAATGAAAGTATACGCAGATGAAAGAAATATAGCACTTACGCCTTATAGTGCTCTTGCAGCAGGACGCTTATCAAAAAGACCAGGAGAGACATCCAAACGTCTTGAACTTGATTCATATGCAAAGTTTAAATATGATGCATCAACAGAAAAGGATGCAAAGGTGATTGCAAGAGTGTGTGAAATCGCTGATACAAGAAATGTATCTATGACAGAAGTTTCTCTTGCGTGGCTACTTACCAAGGTTACATCACCTGTTGTGGGAGCAACAAAGATTAGTCATGTTGAAAGTGGAGTAAATGCAGTAGATTTAAAATTGTCTGATGAAGAAATAAAGGCTCTGGAAGAATACTATGAGCCTCATGTCTTGTCAGGAGTTATGGCACAGAATACACCTGCTTCTAGGACTACTGAGCAGGTATGGATTAAAAATGGAAAATATGCGAAGTAAAGGGAGGAACTATCCAGGTATGATTTATAATGATTTTAATGGAATTAAACTTTCAGCACTCGGAATGGGAAATATGAGACTTCCCGTTCTTGATGGAAATGACAGCAAAATTGATACAGACCTGTCAAAGAAGATGATAGCTTATTGTATGGAATCAGGTATCAATTATTACGATACAGCATATGGCTATCATGGCGGCCAGTCAGAGCTTGTAGTTGGAGAATTACTTAAGGAATATGATAGAGACAGCTTTTATCTTGCTTCTAAATTCCCAGGATATGACCTTTCAAATATGCCTAAAGTTAAGGAAATTTTTGAAGAGCAGCTTAGAAAATGTCAGGTTGATTACTTTGATTTTTACTTATTCCATAATGTATGTGAGATGAACATAGAAGCATATCTTGATCCTAAGTTTGGTATCTACGAATACCTTATGGAACAGAAGAAAAATGGTCGTATTAAGCATCTTGGTTTCTCTACTCATGGTGATATTGCCTGTATGACAAGATTTCTGGAAAACTACGGAAAAGACATGGAGTTCTGTCAGATTGAACTTAATTATTTTGACTATAAATTCCAGGATGCAAAAGGCAAGGTTGAACTTCTTGATAAATGGAATATCCCAGTATGGGTTATGGAGCCAGTAAGAGGCGGACAGCTTGCAACTCTTTCTGATGAGGCAACAGCTAAGCTTAAGGCGGCAAGACCTGATGAGGATGTACCTGCCTGGTCATTTAGATTTTTGCAGACTATACCAAATGTAGTAATGACTCTTTCTGGAATGTCAAATATGGAACAGCTTAAGGCAAATATCAAAACATATGAAGAAAGTAAGCCATTAAATGAAGCTGAGATGGCACTTATTCTTAGTATTGCAGATGATATGATTGCAAAGACTACAGTTCCTTGCACTGGCTGTCATTACTGTGTAAGTAAGTGCCCTAAGAAGCTTGATATCCCATTTCTGCTCAAGCTTTATAATGAAGCAATGGTTTCTGGAGCTGGTGATTTTATTGCACCTATGGCATTGGCATCAATCGATAAAGATAAGCAGCCAGAGTGCTGCATAAATTGCCACAGCTGCGAAAAGGTTTGCCCTCAGACGATTCATATCCCAGAGGAACTTAAGAAGTTTGCAGTGAAGATGGGAAGATAAGAGATGAAGAAGTTATTTTCGATTATATTAATGTCTATTTTGACTTTCGGATTGGTAGCTTGTGCTGATACCTCGGAAAACAAGGTAGCAGACGAGAACTCATTTGTTGAAGAATCGAGTACAGTCACAGAAGAAACAAATAAAAATGTTCTCCAGGAGAATATAACTTCTGAGGAAAAAAGCCCAGACGAACAGGAAACTATTACTGAACCATCTGGAAAACATATTCTTGTTGTATATTTTTCAGTAACAGGAAACACAAAGACTATTGCAGAAAAAATAGCAACATTAACTGATGCGGATCTCTATGAAATTAAGCCCGCTGTAGAATACACTGATGCGGATATTGATTATGGCGACTCTAACAGCCGTACATCAAAGGAGCAGAATGATTTATCTGTACGTCCTGAGATTCAAAGCGAGACTATCTCTTTGGAAGGATATGATACAATTTACATCGGATATCCTATCTGGTGGGGAGAAGAACCTCGCATTATGGATACTTTCGTAGAGAGTTATGATTTTGGAGATATAACCATGATTCCTTTTTGCACATCGGGAAGTAGTGGTATTGGAAATAGTGGTAAGAATCTTGCTGATAATGCAGATAGTGGCAACTGGCTTGAAGGGCAGAGATTTTCTGCCACGGCATCTGAAAGCGAATTAGAAGATTGGATAAGCAATCTACAGTAATATATTCTCTTAGTATGATTGTTTTGAAATTTATAATCTTATGATATCAAGCTTTGATAATGAAGTATTAACGAATATACGCGAGTCCCTCTGGGGCTCGCTTTTTTATGCCTGAAAATGTTTATAGAGAATCTGAACTGTTAAAGGCTTAATTCGTGTATAATAAAAAAGTGTTTAATCGAGTTAGACAAATTTGATTCTTAGAATTTAGCGATTAACAATAAATTACTAAATTTTAAGAAGAAACTATCGAATAGTTTTTGCTTATTTAATAAGATAAGGTCAACAAGGGAGAAAATAAAATGACAGAACTGATAGTAGGGAGTATGTTAGCGATTGATTCATTATCGCAGATACCTGGAATTGCTTACATTGTATTTGGAGTAGTTGTTTTTATTTTATTTATTGCGCTTTTGCAGCATTTTAGTAAGGCTAAGTGTCCTAAATGTAAGAAGAGAAAGAGCAAGGAAATATCGAGAAAACTCTTGAATGAGAAACGCGAGAGAAGAAGCAGAACAGTTAATGGTGAGACAGAAGATTACTATATCTGGGTTAGAAGATATGACATTACCTATGAATGTAAAAAGTGTGGTGCCAGATTTGAAAAAAGAGAAAAGAGAATTGAAGACTGCTGATTTATAATTCTTAGGACACGATAGTAATGGAATTAGATATAAATTTGATTGAAAGACTTAATAACATAAATTGGTTTGTTAACTGCGGAACCACTGTTCAGGAAAGTATGGGGTTACAGGCCAAATCCTTAAGTGATGCGAAGAAATCAATATTAATGAACAGATGGCAAAATATAATTCTGGATTATAGAGAAGATACTTCGTCTAAATTGACGATTCGCTCAATTAAGGGCTTAGGCAACGAAGTTCAGGACTGGAATAAATTAAATCACGAGTTCAAAGAGAAATATCTCCCACAATTACAAGAGATTTGGGAAGAAAAATTAGCGGAGTTGGGGATAGGTGAACCAGAAGTTGTTGCCATAGTGCGATTTAGTATATTGGCAATTGTTGTGCTTGATGCTTATAAAGAGATAATACCTGTTGCTGATTTTTTTAACTAAATCAAGCAAGAATTCCCCTACTTCAAGGAGCGAGAACGTAATCT
>JAKSRE010000059.1 GCA_024403775.1 Clostridia bacterium
AACCTGTGACCCTCTGCTTGTAAGGCAGATGCTCTCCCAGCTGAGCTATGCTCCCACATTTGTACTGGGCTGTACCTCTCTTCGAAGTGCAAAAGAATTATAACCAATGGATTGTTGTATGTCAACAACTTTTTTCAACTTTTTTTCAACTTTTTTCTAAAACCCCTTAACCACGGGCTTTAGAGCGTGAAAAAAATAATCTAAATCATCCAATTTGGGCATCTTTTTACTTCTGTAAGATCAATTTTGCAAAGAAGATTTTTTTAAAATTTTTCTCTCTTTGAAAAAAATAATCTCTAGTACAAGTATAAAAAAATGCAACAAAAAAGCTCGGTATAAACCGAGCTTTAATTGGCTGCCGAATAGGGATTCGAACCCCAACAGACGGTACCAGAAACCGGAGTGCTACCATTACACAATTCGGCATTGTCTAACGACGTGGTAAAGTATAGCAAATACTAATATTAAAATCAAGAAGTTTTTGGAATATTTTTTAAATTTATCCCAGAAAACTACTGATAAGTATCTCAAGACCTATTCCAATAAGGATTACACCACCGAGAATTTGTGCTTTTCCAGCAAGTTTGGTTCCAAATTTTTTGCCCAAAAACAAGCCAACCATACAAATTACAAATGTAACTACCGCAATGATTATAGCTGCCATAATAGCAGAGACCACATTATATTCAGCAACGGTAAAGCCTACTGACAATGCGTCAATCGAAGTTGCTACACCCTGAATAATCAGATCTTTAAAGCTAACTTCCTTTTTAGAATTCTCCTCGTCAGATGGACGAATTCCCTCAATAAGCATTTTGCCACCGATATAACCCAGTAAAATCATAGCAATCCAAGGAATAAATCTCTCTAATGCGCCAAAGATTTGTAAGACAGTATGTACACAAACCCAGCCAATAAGTGGCATTAAGGCCTGAAAGAATGCAAATATTCCCGCCATGAAGGCCATTCTTCCGACCTTCATTTTAGTCTCATTAAGACCATTAGCCAAAGATACAGAGAAAGCATCCATGGCAAGTCCAACACCCAAAAGTACACTAGTTATTATAAAACTAATAATCATAATCTAATTCTCTCCAATTCACGTGCTAATTCAGCAACAGGTAGCCCCATTATACTAAAGAAATCACCATCGATTCTCTCGACCAGAAGGGCTCCACCACCCTGAATTCCATATGCTCCTGCTTTGTCATATGGTTCGCTGGTTTCACAATATTCTTTAATTAAATTCTGCTGCCAGTCATCCAGTGAATTAAAGTAAACAAAACTCTCATTAGTAAATGATATCGTCTTTTTCTTACTAATAAGCGCAACTCCAGTTACGACACTATGCTTACGGCCAGATAGCTTTGTAAGCATTCTTATGGCATCGTCTTTATCAACTGGTTTTCCAAGTATCTCGTTATCAATAATTACAGAAGTATCTGAACCTATTACAACGATATCATCCTGATTAGGTAACAAATCAAATACAGCCTTAGCTTTTGCAGTAGCCAAAGTCTCAGCAAGTTTAATTTTGTTTACCTCGCCAGCTGAATTCAGATTTTGGGGATTATTAATAAATTTTTCCTCTATATCTCGCTCATCAACATCAGCTACACTTATAGAAAAATCTGTAGTAATCAGACCAAGTAATTCCTTTCTTCTAGGTGAACCACTTGCAAGTATAATTCTATTCATTATTCTGCTCCGTTATCTGATTAGTTTCTTCATATGTCTCACCAAAAATAACCTTCTCAATAATATAGACATCATGATAATCATCTGTACGGCAGGCAATATAATCACCAGGCTTTCCTACATAGTATTTCTCTTTATCCCATACAGTAAATACTTTTACGAATCGCTCAAGCGGTCTTGCATATATCTGGGTTGTTCCTACTGATACACAGGTATGGGCGTACTCTATAAGCGATACAACCTCGCCTGTAACAGTGTTACGGACAGTTGGTTTATATTCTGGAGTAATAACACATTTCTCGAACGAATAATGTTCGTCAATGACCTCATAAGATCTTGCAAACTTCTCAGCACTATTTACATATACTTCTCCCTTTATACCAATCATTGCATAAATATCTTCGCTTACAACCATATCAATATCACCCTCGATGGTTCTGATATTAATATCAGTTCCTACAGGCATGATATCGGTTAATTTTGCAAAGCCGATTGGACGCTTTTTCTTCGTATAAAGCTTACATGAAGAAATATCCATATCATAATCGGCTGGATAAATTAGATCATACATATCAAAGTATGTTATGAGACGGTTATTAAAATATGCCTCAGCATGAGTAGTTGGAAAATGGTTATTATATAAAGATTCACTTATAAAACCACCTGACTTAGTATAATGTCCACCGCCAGAACCAACCTGATCTGCGATAAACTGAGCAAGCTGACTTGCATCAACTTCACGCACACAGCTTCTTACAGAGAATTTAAAGCCGCCTGAAAGCTTACAGAAAACAACGCAGACTCTTATCGCATCAACCTGAATAAGAAAATCACTAATAATACCCAAGATATTTGGGTCACATTCATTTGCTTTACAAACAGCAAAAGAATAGTCTTCATTATAGGAATAACGAAGTAATGCTAATCCTGCAGTCTCAAGTTCCTGTAGTGAAATATTTGAATTTTTAAATAGCAAAAGCTGCGCTGAACTAAAATTAAGCTGCTCGGAAGCATCGCGATCCAGAGGATTTATTATCTCTGAGAGTTCCTTTGTATCCATATAAAGACCATAATAAAGAGCCATTGCCAAATCTGGAATAGTGTTTACATCAATTCCTTCTTTTTTGAGAAGCTGCCAGATAATAGTTGAACAGCTACCATAATTAGATAAGATGAGGCTCATCTCATTAGGCTCAATCTCAATTCTGTGATGATCAATTACGGCAACATTTTTTGCCTCATAGTATTCTAGATTTTTAGCACCATACTGGCAGTCTACAGTAATCAGAAGACTGTTATCCATATCAAGAATATTAGGACGATTTTTAACATATACCGCTGGTATCTTTAACTCAGAACACATTAACTTAAGGTTAGACTTTGTTATCTCCTCACGTCCACCATAAACAATTATCGTATCCTTGCCCATACTCTCAAAATAAGTATAAAGTCCAAATGCCGAAGCAAGTGCATCTGCATCTGGATTGTTATGACATTGAATCACTATAGGATTGTACTTTAATAAATCACTTAACTGCATAACCAAAATCTCCATTTTCTTTATATACAAAAAACATAATAACACATTTTCGAGAAGCAAACTATAAAGAAATCTATCGCATATGTTAAGCGTTTCTTAATAATAGCTAGAAACAAATCTTAAGAACTCTACGGGATAATATTTACATAAAACAGGACGGAGAGATTCATGCAAAGGTTAGTAAGAAATTCTGCAATAACGCTTTTTACCTCACTTCTTGTTGTTGGTGGAGCACTTTATTATTTTAATGACAAAAATAATACTGAATCAGATTTGAATATTGATGAGATTGTGGTTGAAGACGAAGCAGATATTGATGCAGTAAGAGTTAAAGGAACAACTCAAAATGTCTATTTTTCAACCATAAAGGAAAACTATATTTACGAGAATCCAGAAATCTACCCTGAAAATCTCGTTGCACTTATCGAAAAGAATCCTGAGATTCTTGATTTTGTATATAACTACCCAACGGCACACCTTGCCAACTATGATATTGACATCTCTTCTGATGTTGAATCTGCCATGGGAGACGTACCTTACTTTTCCCAGTTTGATGCTCGTTGGGGTTATATGGAATATGGCACCGGCGTTGTCGGTTACACTGGATGCGGGCCAGTTGCTCTCTCAATGGTTGCTGTCTATCTGACAGGGAATTTGGAGTTTTCTCCCGATTATGTCGTAAGATATGCAATTGATAACGATTACTGCATTCCTGGTAACGGCACCGCCTGGAGCCTAATGTATGAAGGGTGTGAGGCATTTGGGATAAGTTCATATGAACTGACCAATAGCGAATATGCGATGAAAAACGCCCTCGACAACGACGAACCCATAATATGTCTTATGGGACCTGGAGATTTTACTTCAGAAGGTCATTTTATTGTGTTAACTGGTTATTCAGACGAAGGATTTTATGTTAATGATCCTTATAGTGTAACAAGGTCAAACACAGTCTGGTCCTATGATCAGATAGAAAATCAGATTAATGCCATGTGGGCATTTTACTGATAGATTTATTGCTTATTATCCGAGATATCAGTCTTCTCTTCAGCTGATATTTCTACCTCCTCAATAGATAAATTAGAAGAAGTATTGGCAGGCTGATTAACATCGCCTGCTAATTCTTTGTTTATAATCTCGTTTCCTTCAATTTCAGAAGGTTCAACTGTATCTGATAGCATTGTTTTTCTATCCCTCTTGTTTCTTAAGCAGCCTGACAAAACTATGGTAATAATAAATACTACAGCTGCTACTGTTGTTATAATAGCAGCTTCATTAAAGCATCGTGGCACATAAACAAGTCTAATCTGATGTGTACCTGATGCAAGTCTAATTGAGCATAATGCATCTTCAATTGGAGTAATCTCAGTCTCATTGCCATCTACATATGCCTTAAAGCCTTCAGAATAAGGGATACTTAAGAATAAAAGACCATCCTCATTTACGTTAATTGTGCCTTCTATTGACGTAGAATCATAATTTGTTACTTCTAATTGCTCATCTCCAAGAGTAGCTAACATTTCTTCATAACCATCTTGATTAAGTTCATAGAAATAGTATTTGACAACACTGTTCTTTGGAGAATTGTATGTCAAAATTACCTGGATTGGTTCTCCAGTAAAAGTACCAAGTGAAATTATCTGATTGGATCTAATCTCAAAATTGTTAGTATTCTCTCCAACGATTACTTTTGCCATACCTCCGAAGTTGGCATTGGCATATACATAAACATCGCTGCCTACTGTTGCATTTGAAACATTAAAATCAAAAACGAATTTCTCTCCACCTGTAACATTATAGATCATGATATCATCTGCATTTCCAGTCAGAGTAGCACCAGTTACTTCGTTTGAAGTTGCAGAAATCTTATTAAATACGTCCGCTTCTACACCCATGCTTCTAATCCAGCTGTTAATGTGAAGAAAAGCGTCAGTAGTATTATCATGCTCAAACTGCAGTAAATCTTCAGATACCATAAATCCAACACTCAAAGCATCTGGATTCTCATACACAGAAATCAAATCATTAACGTCTCTTACTTTTTCAAAGAATAATGGAGCTGAATCATTGAGTTCCTTTGTAATCGTATTACGTATTCCAAGAATTGTCGCAGTCGGCTTTGAAATACCTGCTGTACGGACTGAGTTTATACCATTATTATGTAATCCAAAATTAGCAAGATACTTTACAAAAGATTCTCTTGCAGTTGATGAGAATGTAGATAAGCCTTTTACATTATATACAGACTGTTCGCAGCAAATACTATTAGGATATATCTCTGTTCTCTCAAACAGCATATGTCCTTCCTCTGAATTAATCTCATTAGCAGTCTCATAAATCAGTTTGTCGTTTTTTGCATAGAAATCATATGTAGGGAAAACTTCATTCTTTGCAATAGTAAAGAATACTACTGGGGTAACCAGAATATATTCAATAAAAACAAAAGCAGTTAATATAGCTACATAAAAAGCTGGTTTTTGTTTCTTATTATTTCTTATTGCCTGCAGAACTAAAGCAGCAGAAGGAATAAAGATTAAAGACAAAATATACTGAATGTATGATTCATTTCCATCGCCCATTTTCTCATATAAAATGACAAAGGCAACGGAGAAAAACAAAATCCAGGAAATTGTTTTTGCTTCAAAAGCTCTGATATTACGTACTACACGGAATGCAATTATTACCAATAGAAAACTCATAAGGAAAGATTCTCTGTGAGGAATCTGATTAGGGAAATGGAATCCATGCCATATAAAAATCAGTGTACGGTTTGTAAAACTTAAGTAGAGCAAACCTAAAAGAGCTGCATACAGAACCTTTTCCCTTTTTTTGATATTTGTAAATGCAGGAGCCATGAAAAACAATGGTACAAGTATGACTGCCAGAGAACCACTATAGACATTAGCCATACCGTCTCTGATATTAGGATTTGCGGCAACCATAAAACGTGCAAAGAAATCAAATAATGTATCCTGCAGCTTAAAGTCCCAGGTTAATTCTGAACCAGTTGCTGAAGAATTCTGCAAAATAAAATATGTTGGAAGCGTAATAATCGCACTCATTGCACCTGCAATTAAACTTGCAAAAGCAAATCTTCCCGCAGCAATAAAAAAAGACTTAACACCAATAATATCTTTATCAGAATCGTTGGCCTCACTTCTAATCTTAAACTCAGTAAAGTACATAATAGGTGCATAGAACACTAAAAATAGACAAATAAAATATCCAGTATAGTAATTGCTGAATAATGCAGCAAACAAAGATACTACATAAATAACATATCTTCCTTCGTGTAATAGGCGTCTAAGTCCATAACAAATCAGTGGAAGCAGAAGAATAGCATCACACCACATTATGTTCCAGAAGTCTGTGAGAAACCATCCACACAAAGCATACATCACCGCAAATGAAATAGTGATAAAGTCAGGATTTCTCTTCTCTGAATCAGAAAGGAAGATAGTCATGAATAAGCTGGCAAGGCCTGCTCTCAAACATGTAATATATAAAACAAAATCTGGCATGGTCTTTGCTGTAAAGAATACCGATAACAGATTAAGTGGACTTGCACTGTAATTAGCAAAAGCAGCATAGTATTCAGTTCCAAGACCACCATTCCAGGTATAAAACAGCGAATCGCCAGACAAAAGTTTATTACGAAACTCAATAAGGAATGGAACATACTGGTGATAACAATCAACAGTGAGAATCATTCGATCGCCAAAAGGATGTACCTGTATACAAGAAAATCCAAACAGTACAATAAGACATGGCAAAATAAATGACAGTAGATACTTTAGTCTGCCACTTTTGTTGTTTATTTCTTTTTTGATTGATTTAATCTCTTTCATACTATTCCTCAATAAACTAACGCTTATTATACGCTTTATACCTCGTAGAATCTACTTACTGCACTCTTTCCCTCTTTACTCTTTATCGAAAAGTAAACGAATCCACATCCCACAGGAATCTTAAACTCAGCGCAGTTAATTGTACTACCTTCAGGTGCATCAACTCGTATCGATGACTTTGGCGTTATATGCATAATTATAGTCTGACAATCATCAGTCTCAATTCTGGCGTTCTTTCCATTTATCTCTAAATGCTTAATCTGTAAGCCAGTTGAAGCATAATAATCACCTTTAAGAATTGAACTGCTTACAGAATCATAATCAAGACTATCAGCAAGTATGTATGTGGCACCACCAAAAGAATCAGAAAAACCTCTTCCTTTATTATGATTGTCATCAGCACCATGGCAAAAAGGTCTGTTTATTTTCTTTCTGTCAAATATTCCTTTCTTCTTCTCTCTTCTTAAATACATATCATAATATTTAATATCACCTTCATCGTTATTTATACGCATAGATGAATAATTAAATATTTCCATTGAATGAATGCCTTCAAGACTGTTTACCATCTCTACATCCATCATTGACCAGTATGGGTGATTAAGGAATACAAAATAGTCATTTCTATTAGCAGTTTCTATAAAAGTATTAATGTACCATTTGCTAAAATATCTGTTCTTTAGTTTTCTTGCGACATCGACACTCTTAGCTATTTTCTTATCAAAATACTTGGTATAAAAGAAATTATAGCCGATATATGGCATATATTCGGCAGGTATTTTCTCATTAGCATTCGTGCTTCTTTTTGCTATAAGATTTAAATGTATCTCAGGCTTAAATTTATTATAGACACATTTTGATGATGGTCTTATGTATGCTTCATAACCATCAAGCAAGAGAAAATCACTGGTACTCTTACCTGAGTGTCTTACCGGAGTCTCATGATCAGTAATAGCAAGAATTGAATATCCTTCTTTTTTATAAGCTTCAATCAATTCTTCCTCAGTAAGTTTTCCATCTGATAAAGTCGAATGCGAATGTAAATTCGCTTTATACTGTGTGCGTTTTTTATCAATATATACTGTCATTCTTTTCTTCCATTACTAATTAATTTCTGGCTCGAAAGCAGGCATTAGTTCCAGTTTAAACTGATTAAGCTTATGAAGTCTGTCAATTCTATCCTTTTTGACCTGATCTTCAATTACGCCCGTTCTTATGTATCTGTCTAATTCAGAATATAAAAAGCCCAGATTATCTTCATCTGTCTTGCCACAAAGCCCATCAGTTGGAACTTTATCAACTAGAACATCTGGAAGATTTAAAAGTCTTCCAATCTCTTTTACTTCGGTTACTGTAAGATGCGACAACGGGCTAAAATCTCCTGCTGCATCGCCATATCTCGTAGAATATCCAACATAGTCTTCTGACAGATTACAGGTATTTACTACTCTTCCATTATGACTTTGTGATATGGCATACAAAGTAGACATTCTTATTCTTGGTGGAAGATTGGTTGTGCTTTGAGTGGAAAGTTCAAGAGGTATTGAAGCTTTGAGTGCAGTAACTGCGTCAGAAATATTTACAATATAGTGCTTAATATCCAATGTCTTAACAAGAAGTTTTGCCATATCGATATCACTCTGCTCTCCATTAGGCATAAGAACACCTATAACTCTGTCTTT
This sequence comes from Clostridia bacterium, assembly GCA_024403775.1. Lineage (GTDB taxonomy): Bacteria > Bacillota > Clostridia > Saccharofermentanales > Saccharofermentanaceae > Saccharofermentans. The sequence goes on from JAKSRE010000059.1 coordinate 8,769, forward strand.
CCCCAATGCTTCAACGCATAAAGCAGCTGCTATAGAACTATCTTTACCACCTGAAATACCAATAACAGCATTACAGTCGTTTCCATTATGCTCAAAAAAATCTCTTATCCATGAAACACAATCATTTTTAACTTTAAGAGCATCAAACATAGGAACCTCCAACTAATATGCCAATTTGCTTATAATACATCAATCTGACAGCATCTCATTGTAGCCAAAGAAGCCTCATGTGTCTCTGGAGTAACTCCTGCACAGCAAGATGAATCTACAGAAATTTTAGCTTCTGGGAAATTCGCCTTAAGATAAAGCGCATTAGATACAACACAGATATCTGTACAGAGACCAATGAGACAAATATCAAGTTCAGATTCAGCAGTATCACCTGAAAGAGACTTTATTAAAGCAGGCAAATCCTTTGAGCCAAATGTAATCTTATGAAGTGAAATATAGTTTTTAGCATTAACTGTCTCCTGGATAGCCTTATCAAGCTGCCATCCATCAGTATTTTCAACGCAGTGAATTACAGGGAGTTTCTTTCCTTCTGAAGTCTCCATATAATTCTCGAAATGTGTGTCATAAGTACAAATTACTTTGCCTTCAAAATCACTAATCTTCTTAACCGCATTTGGAACAATTGCTACTGCTTCCTTGGTACCAAGTGAACCATCAACAAAATCTTTCTGCATATCTACTACTACTAAAAACTTCATATAAATAACCTCCCGTTATTCAATCTCAATTGCGCTATTCTCTTTTGTATCGACTTTCTTGCCAAAGAATTTGCTATATAAATTATAGGAACCAATAACAACAAGAATGTATGCAAACAAAATAGTCAGTGCTGGATAAATATAAAAATATTTGCAAGGAATAAATCCATAGAGCATCTCTAAGAAACCAATTCCCTCTGGCTCCATTTCAAAAAAGTAATTAGCATCTGGAGCCAAACCCGATGCTCTTAATGCAGTATTTACCCCGAAAATGACAAGTGAAAGGATAAAAAACATTACTAATACTTCTGGAATATCCTTAAGATCAGGTTTTTTAATTCCAAAGAAACCGATAGACAAACTTCCAAAAATTATCATGTAATGAGTAAAATAAAAACCAAAAATTCTAGGGGTTAAAATACTAAATCCAGAAAAACCGACAGCTGGGAATATAAGTGCCATAAAAGCTGCAATCGGAGCAATATAGAAACTAAAAGATAATAACTTCTTCTTCTTTGTAATAAGCGCAAACGGAATAATCAACATGTTAATATTACATAGCTGAAGTGGAAGTTCCTTCCAAAAGGATGTAGGCTGAAGACTATTCGAAATCAAAATCTCTCTATATTCAGCATCATATAGTATAAGAGCCTTATAAATACAATAAACCGCAATAGTTACAAACATCAAACCAGTCAAAAGTTTTGATGCAAACTCAGTACCTTTCTTTCTTGCAATCACAGAAAGAACAACAAAAAGAATAAGAAAACTAAATAATAAAATAAAAGACAGAGCATTAAATGGCTCAATAATCAGAAAATCCATATTAGTATTCCTCCCACATCTTTTGATTATATCATAGGAAGATAAAATATATCTATTCACTCTGTAAAAGCACGTGAAACGATGTCTAACTCCTCAGTTAGAATACAGTGACTAAACGAATTACTGATAACATTAGCATAGCATTCTTCGAAATCAAACCACTTAACAAAGTCAATCTCTTCTTTCTGGACTGTAAAATCATTCTCATCTCTATCTAACCAGAGAACGAAAATCTTAGAATACTGACGATCAACAAAAGGCTTACCGTGGAAAACTTCATTACAGTCAATATTTCTATAACCAACCTCTATTAAATCTGAAGCAGAAACATCTATACCAAGTTCTTCTCTTAGTTCTCTAATGGCAGAATCCTTAAAATCAATTCCAGCAGGTATATGACCTGCACTTGAGATATCAAAACACCCAGGATAAGCATCCTTTGTCTTACATCTCATCTGTAAGAGAATCTGTACTTTATCACCAACTCTTCTTAATATCCATACATGAGATGTTCTATGACGAATACCTTCAGCATGAGCCACACTCCTGGCTACAGTTCTTCCTGTAGGGATACCATTAATATCGACTATATCTAAATACTCTTCCATATTCCACCTCAAATTTTAAGTAACAAAAAAGGTCATCCGATGGATGACCTAACTTTGGCTCCCCCTGTAGGACTTGAACCTACGACAACTCGGTTAACAGCCGAGTGCTCTACCGACTGAGCTAAGGAGGAATAAATAATCTGGCAGCAACCTATCTTTCCGAGCCGTCTCCAGCTAAGTATTGTCGGCAC
>JAKSRE010000006.1 GCA_024403775.1 Clostridia bacterium
GTGCCGACAATACTTAGCTGGAGACGGCTCGGAAAGATAGGTTGCTGCCAGATTAAATAAGTCCTTTCACGGAGTAACGTGAAGGGACTTTTCTTTTGCTTAATTTATTGCAAATTTTAGAAATGATTGATAGAATTTTTATTGTTGGTTACTATTCCTTATTTTAGAACCTATTATTCTTGGGGGATCACATGAAGAAGATATTGATTATTGATGATGATAAAGAACTTTTGGCTTCAACTTCTAAGCTTTTAAAGAACTATTCTTATGATGTTATTACTGCCGCTGATGGCAGAACAGGTTTAACAAAGGCTTTGTCCGAGAATCCTGACTTAATTCTCCTGGACTGGATGATGCCTGAATATAACGGACTCGACTTCATGAATGATTTTGAGAAGCAGGATAATTATAAGACTCCTGTTATCTTTGTAACTGCAATGGGTGAAGGTATTAATACTGATAACTATGAAGTAGATGCACTTAACTCTGGTGCTGTTAAGTATATTTCCAAGCCATATAATGCTGCAGTTTTATTATCAAGTATTAAATCTTTCCTTAGAATTCCTAAGGCTGATATTAGTGACTCTACTGGTGATTCACAGAGACACATTTATAATGATGGTGAATTAATTATCGATCATAATCAGAAGCAGGCATTTAGATTTGATGAATCTCTTAAGCTTACCAGTAAAGAGTTTGAGCTTCTTGCATATCTTGAGAAGAATGCAGGTGTTGTTATTCCAAGAGAAGATCTTTTACATAATGTATGGCAGTATGATTTCTTCGGTGATGTAAGAACTGTTGACGTTACTATAAGACGTACAAGAGAGAAGATTGAGTTAATCGATCCAAACAGCGAAGAGAATAGTGCTCAGTACCAGAATCAGTATAAATATATTAAGACCCGTAGAGGAATTGGCTATTATTTCCCTAAGCAGGTGTAATAAAATAATACGATTATGTTTGATGTTTTATTATTAGCATTAAATAGAACTCGTACAATCGAGATTCTCGCAGTAGTTTTGATTTTCTTACTCGGTGTTCTTTTGGGCGCCGTGATTATGATGTTTGTTTTTAAAGGTTCAAAAAAGAATAAGAATGATTCTTTTGATGACCGTCTGATTAAAGAGAAGGTTATTACTGCCGTTAAATGTGGAATTCTTGATAACCTTGGTGTTGGTATTGTTGCTTATGATGACAGCGAGCAGGAGCCAGTATACTACAATCGTTATTTTAATAAGTTTGCTGGCGAGAAAGTTCCACAAAATCTTGATGAGTTTTACAAGGCTTATGATAACGCAGAAGTTGAGAGCGACAGATTTAATCTTCTTCTTAAGAAAAGAGACAGTAAGCGCGATGGTGATGAGATAAGATACACTTTCGTTCGTGAAGATAAGATTTATGAGATTAAAAATCTTAAGGTTCATCACTACGATAATGGCAACATTGACGATGCTGGGGTTAAGCTTTTCTCTAAGATGATCGAAGATTGTAATGTCTTCCAGATTGAGGATATATCTAATGCCCCAGAGCATGTAAAGAGCCAGATGGACTATAGTGCAACCTTGTCTCATCAGCTTAAGACTCCAATTACAATTATTCTTAATACAATCGAAGCTGATTCTCACATAGACAGAGATAGCTACGACAAGATTAAGCGTGCCTGTCAGCGTGTAAATGAGACAGCCAAGGCATTCACTAAATTCTCACAGGAAAATTTCCATTTCCAGACAACGCCTGTCAAGAATTGTATTGATGGTGCGCTCGAGAGAGTGGAATACTACCCAGGAAGAGATCAGGTTGATATAACAGTTAACTATGAGCAGAAGGGCTTAAAGATTTTCTGTGACGTTGAGTGCATAATAACTGTCATCCAAAATCTTATTACCAATGCTATTAAATACATAAGATATGATGGCAAGACAGAACAGGACAAAATCACAATTAATGTTAAATATGATGAGAATAGTGACGGAAATGCTATTTTAATTGAGGTAACCGATAACGGTCGTGGAATACCTAAGGACGATTTAAGTCACGTTTTCGAGGGGTTCTTCAGAGTTGACCGCTCTGGCTCACAAAAGGATGGCGGTACAGGTCTCGGTCTTACTATAGTAGAGAAGATGACGCACAGACACTTAGGTAAAGTTCAGGTAGTATCAAGCGTGAATTCTGGTTCCTGCTTTATGGTGACTTTGCCAACTGCAAAGAAAATTATTACTGACAGCTATAATCAGGCAAAAAATGACAACTGCTCCGAAAAGCAGATCTATAAAGATGCCTCACTCGTACTTACAAGCCAGCTTAACTATGCGCTTGAGACAATTGAAGTTGAATCTGGAAAGGAATATAAGCCAGAATCCAACATTGTCACATTGGCAGGTAAAATAAACGACGAGATTTTTAATAATGCAATACATGAATATCTTGATGTAGACAGTTCATATGAAGATTTCGATGACTTTGACGATTTTGATGACATCGATGACAGAGATGATGAAGGTCTCTATAATGACAGCGACTTAAGAGCTGACTTAGACGAAGGCGATGAACTCATAATAAAGAAAGAACAAGATGAGGATAGCATCATATCAACAAAAGCAATCGAGGAAATCTCGATTGTTGATGAAGCACAGCTTAAGGCTGAGGAAGAAAAGCAGCGTAATCTACAGATATTAAGAGAGCCTGTTGTACAGCTCGCCAAGAGAAAGCAGGAGATTGAAGCTCAGAAGGCTGACGAGCCTGTAGCAGAGAACTCTGAATTAATAGAGATAAAGACACTTAATATTCCTATAAAGGAAGATATCGAAGCAAAAACAGAAGAAAAAATTGACGAAGTTCAAACAGAAGTACAGGAATCGGATGGTGAATTAAGCGAAAAAAGAATAAAAGCACAAAAAGAAAGTGCAATGATACACCCCGATACTCAAAAAAGGGATATAATAAAGAAGAAGAATTTCTTTAAGAATCAGAATCAAAAGAATTAAAAGAAACAAACAATGGGAGAGAACCAGTGTATTCATATAAAATAAACGGCGGTAAGCCACTTAAAGGTGATATAAATATTAGCGGAAGCAAGAATGCGGTTTTAGGAATTATTGCTGCAGCTATGCTGATTGATGGTCCATGCGTATTAGAGAATGTTCCTGATATCTCAGATGTAAGAATCATGCTTAATCTCTGCGAATCATTAGGAGCCGAGATTGAATATAAAGACGAGCACACAGTAAGAATTGATCCAACTAAGATTAAAACACACGAAGCTGTAAGTGCTGATGTATCAAGAATCAGAGCATCATACTATCTTTTGGGCGCACTTCTCGCGAGATCTGGCAAGGCAACATTAAGACTTCCAGGCGGATGTGATTTTGGCCAGAGACCAATCGACTTACATTTGAAGGCATTTAGAGCGATGGGTGCCAGAAGTGTTGGAAAGACCACAAACGGTATTATCACACTTAAGGCTGATCCATTAAGAGGTGCCAAGGTATTCTTCGATATTGTAAGTGTAGGCGCTACTATTAATGTTATGCTTGCTGCAACAAAGGCAGAAGGTACAACTATCATTACAAACGCTGCCAAGGAACCACACATTGTAGACGTTGCAAACTTCCTTAACGCCATGGGCGCAAGAATCAAGGGTGCAGGTACAGATACAATCAGAATCTATGGTGTTCCAGTACTTCCAGGTAACTTTACTTATTCAATTATTCCAGACCAGATTGAGGCTGGAACATATATGATTGCTGCTGCAGTTACAGATGGAGATGTAACTCTTCATAACCTTATCCCAACACATATGGAGCCATTGTCAGCAAAGATGCGTGAGATGGGTTATACAATTATTGAAGGTGACGATACTATAAGAGTATTTAAAGAAGAGGATGTTGAGATTGAGGGAACTAACTTTAAGACCTCACCTTATCCAGGATTTCCAACAGACCTTCAGCCACAGGCAGTAGTACTTCTATGTAAATCCACAGGTATCTCAAAGATGCATGAGAATGTATGGGAGAACCGTTTCCAGTATGTTCCTGAGCTTCAGAGAATGGGTGCAAATATTAACTGTATCGAGCGAGTTGCGCTTGTAACAGGTATTAAGCATTTTGATCCAGCAACAGTTACAGCTACAGACTTACGAGCTGGTGCTGCAATGGTATGTGCTGCTCTTGCAACAGAAGGAACATCTTATATAACTGGAGCAAGTAAAATCGACAGAGGCTACGAGCATATAATCACAAAGCTTCGAGGCGTAGGTGCAGACATCGAGCGTGTTGAAGGCATTGTGAATATGAACGATTACGATACATAAGGTATATTTAGGCTAATGGACGATTTAATATTGACGCCGTTATATAGCGGCAGCAGCGGTAACTCAACACTTATTAAGTGCGGCGGAACCAAAATTCTTATTGATGCAGGCTTTAACTGTAAGCGTATAACAGAAGCGCTTAAATCAATCAAAGAAGAAGTCTCAGATATTGATGGCATTTTTATTACACACACTCATTCCGATCATACGGGTGCAGTGGATGTTCTTGTGCGTAAATATAATATTCCAATATATGGAACAGAATCAGTAATTAACAGAATAAATAAATACTGTAGTAAGCCTCATGACAGAGAGTTAGACCGTGTAATTAATAATTTCGAGGACGTAAAGATTGGTTCTCTTACCATAAAGAGCTGCGAGACTTCTCACGATTCTTCAGATGTATCAGTATGCTATAAGGTGACAAATGGCGTAAGAACCTGCATGGTCGCCACAGATCTTGGTTTTGTAAGCGACAGCATCATGGATTTTGCCAAGGAAGTTGATGCAGCAATCATTGAATCTAATTATGATGAATATATGCTCGACCACGGACCTTACGACTATATGCTTAAGAAAAGAGTAAAGGGCAAGGGCGGACATTTAAGTAATGAGGATAGTGCCAGATTAATCAGAGCTATGGCAATTTGCGGAACTCAAAAGTTCATTCTTGGCCATCTTAGCGAGAATAATAATACGCCTCAGCTCGCACTTGAGAGTGTGACCAAGTATCTTCAGAGCTATAGAGATAATATTTTAGAATCAATCAGCATAGGAGTTGCTGAGCGATATACACCGACAAAGAGTGTAATTGTGTGACATTCTCCTTTTCGAAAGTGATAATTCAGAACAGAAAGGCTCACTAGATGAAAATTAAAATAATATGCCCAGGTAAAATCAAGGAAAAGTGGCTCAAAGACGGAATCGATGAATACAAAAAGCGACTGTCGCGATTTTCTACTCTTGAGATTATCGAGGTAAACGACAGCCCCGATGATATTCCTGTTAATATAGCACTTCAAAAAGAGGCCGAATTAATACTCGATAAAATAAAGCCTTCCGAAGTTGTCTGGGTTATGGATTTACATGGAAAACTTGTAACTTCGGAGGATATCTCACAATATCTTATTAATGATATAGAGCGAGGCGGATCTAATCTGACTATTATTATCGGTGGAAGTAACGGACTTGATAAGAGCCTTACAAGTAGAGCCGACCGAAGAATATGCCTTGGAAATATTACCCTTACGCACCAGATGACGAGGCTGATTATAGTAGAACAGCTCTATCGAGGCTTTAAAATAGCCAATAATGAGAAATATCACAAATAGAACTTAAGTTGACAATATAGACTACGGTCTGTATAATAATTCAGTCGTTAATTCTTTAGTGCGCTAAAGAATTACACAAAACCCCAGTAGGACGGGGAAAAATAATATATAAATTACACAAGAGGAGGTAACTCATGGATAACAACAGTTTGTACACAGCTGATGGATTTAGCGATACCATGCCAGCAGTATGTGCGTTTAAGAGAGAAGCAGAAGCAGCATTAAGAAGGTTGTTCACAGTCCATGGTTACAAGGAGTTGGAGACACCAGGTATAGAGTTCGGTGACGTATATACAAAGGGCGACTTCATTAGTGAGCGTAACCTTTATAAGCTTGTTGACCAGAAGGGCAGAACAATTGCAGTACGTTGTGACGGAACAATCCCTGTAGCAAGATATACTGCTACAATTGCAAAGGATGAACCACTTCCACTCCGTTTTTGCTATATAGAGAATATGTTCAGATTTAACCAGCTCGGTGGTGGTAAGCAGAGTGAGTTTACACAGGCTGGAATTGAGTTAATCGGAGCAACAGACGCTTCTTCAGATGCTGAAGTTATCGCACTTGCCATTAAGTCAGCACTTGCAGTTGGAATTAAGGACCTTCAGATCTCTATCGGTCAGACTAAGATTTTTGATGGAATTATGGAGCAGCTCGGCATTAAGGAAGAGAAGATCTCAATTGTATGCGATGCTATTGCTACAAAGAATCAGGTAACACTTAGTGAGATTGCCAAGGAATGCAATCTCAATGCTGATGATACTAAGCTTCTTATTATGCTTTCGGAGGCTGATGGCTCAGATGAAGAACTTGAGAAGTTTGAGAGTATGGTAACAAGTGCTACTGCAAAAGAGGCTATCAATAATCTTAAGGAGATTCTTGATTACTTAAAACTTTATGAATATGAGAAATATGTAAGTATCGACTTAGGTCTTGTAGAGCATGCAAACTACTATACAGGTATGGTATTCAGAGGTTATACATACGAGGTTGGTTTCCCAATCTTAAGTGGTGGACGTTATGATAATACTGTTTCAAAGTTTGGAAGAAATGCAGAAGCTGTAGGCTTCTCACTTGGTTTATCTCTTACAATTATTGCTCTTATGAGACAGGGTATGGAGATGCCAGAGCCATGTGCTGATGTAATCGTTGGATATGATAAGTCTAATGAAGATTTTAAGAAGAGTGCCATTACACTTGCTGAGACATTAAGAGAAGCTGGTTCAACAGTTATTTTCGATGTTAAGGGTATGACTTCAGAAGAGCTCGATGAGTATGCTGAGAAGAATAACATTAATGCAGTTATATATGTAAATGAAGAGTATAAGGAGGAGATGTAAAATGCTTACAATCGCACTTTCGAAGGGAAGACTTGCTGAGAAGGCAGTCGAGCTCCTTGAACTCGCTGGATATGACTGTACTGCTGCCAAGGAGCAGTCAAGAAGACTTATCCTTGAAGATGAGAAGGCAGGATTAAGATTTATTATGGCCAAGCCAACAGATGTTCCTACTTATGTTGAGTATGGTGCAGCTGATATTGGTGTTGTTGGTAAGGATACACTTCTTGAAGCAAACAGACAGCTTTATGAGGTAATTGACCTTGGTTTTGGTAAGTGCCGCATGTGTGTTTGTGGACCCAAGGAACTTAAGGATAAGCTTGATTTAATTCCTAACAAGCGTGTTGCTACAAAGTATCCACATATCGCAAGTGAGTATTTTGAGCAGGTAAAAAAAGAGAGCGTTGAGATTATTAAGCTTAACGGTTCTATTGAGTTAGCACCACTTATTGGTCTCTCTGAAGTAATCGTTGATATCGTTGAGTCAGGAAGAACACTCTATGAGAATGGTCTTGATGTACTTGAGACAGTTGCAGACATCTCAGCAAGAGTTGTTGTTAACCGCGTATCAATGAAGATGAAGGCTTCAGAAATAAAGCCAATGATTGAGAAGCTCAAGGAGCAGGTTGAGATTAAAAACAAGGCAGAAGCTGAAAAGAACGCTAATAAATAAATTTAAGAATCACTAAGAGGAAAAATATATGAAGTGTAAGACATTTAAGGGAACCAAAGAAAATCTTAAAGAAGTATGCGATAAGTTAGGCGTACGTGGCAAGATGGAGCTTGGTCCAGTTATTGATACAGTAAATGCTGTTCTTGATAACATCAGAATTAATGGTGACAAGGCAGTTCTTGAATATACAGAGAAGTTTGACGGCGTTAAGTTTGAAGCAAATCAGATGAAGGTTACTCCAGAAGAGATCGAGGATGCGAAAAGCAAAATTGATTCAAAGCTTTATGAGGTAATCAAAAAGGCCGCTGAGAATATAAGAATTTTCCACGAGAAGCAGAAGGAAGAAGGCTTCATGATGGAGACAGGCAAGGGCTCAACAATTGGTGTTAAGGTAAGACCTCTTGCAGTTGCCGGTGTATATGTACCAGGTGGTACTGCACCACTCCCATCAACAGTTCTTATGGATGTTATCCCAGCTTCAGTTGCTGGTGTTAAGAGAATTGTATTCTGTACTCCACCACGTAAGGATGGAACAGTTGATCCAGCCATCCTTGTTGCAGCAGATATTGCTGGTGCAAGTGAGATTTATAAGGTTGGCGGTGCTCAGGCAATCGCTGCCATGGCTTATGGTACAGAGACAATCCCAAGAGTAGATAAGATCTGTGGTCCTGGTAATATCTTTGTAAATACAGCAAAGAGACTCGTTTATGGTCAGGTTGATATCGATATGTTCGCAGGTCCATCTGAGATTCTTATTATTGCAGATGATTCAGCAGTTCCAGAGTTTGTAGCTGCCGATATGCTTTCACAGGCAGAGCACGATAAGATTGCTTCTGCAATCGTTCTTACAACATCACAAAAGCTCGCTGATGAGGTGCTTGAGGCTGTTGACAGAAGATCTGATGCTGCATCACGTAATGCAATCCTTGCTCAGTCACTTGAGACATATTGTGCGATTATTGTATGTGATGATATTGATACAGCAATTAACTTTAGTGAGGAGCTTGCTCCAGAGCACTTAGAGCTCTGCGTAGAGAATTCTGATGAGGTTCTTAATAAGATAAATAACGCAGGTGCAGTATTTATTGGTAACTATACACCAGAGCCACTCGGTGATTATTTTGCTGGCCCTAACCACACTTTACCAACTTCCGGTACTGCAAGATTCTTCTCACCACTTAACACAGGTGATTTTTATAAGAAGATGAGCGTTCTACAGTTTAACGAAGAATCTCTTAAGGATGTATATAAGGATGTTGCTTTGTTCGCTGACAGTGAAGGCTTAACATGCCACGCTGCTGCAGTAAGAGTAAGATTTGAAGACTAATTTATTGAGAGAAGAAAATATATGAGTAAGTTTTGGAATAAAAAGACTCAGGAGATTACTCCTTATGTTGCTGGTGAGCAGCCTAAGAATATGAACCGCCTGATCAAATTAAATACAAATGAGAATCCTTACGGTCCTTCTCCTAAGGCCGCCAAGGTTCTTAAAGATTTTAATCCAGATGATCTTCGCTTATATCCAGATACTAATTCAACTCTTGTAAGAGAAGCAGTTGCTTCAATTTATAAGGATTTTGGAATTACTGCCGAGAATGTTTTTGTTGGAAATGGTTCTGACGAAGTCTTAGCTATTTGCTGGCAGACTTTCTTTGAAAGAGAGAGCATCTGTAATAAAAAAGTATTAAGTCCTAATATCTCATACAGTTTTTATCCAGTTTATTCTGAGATGTATGAAGTTGGACTTGAGGCAATTCCTCTTAATGAGGATTTTATGATCAATATAGAGGACTATATTGGTAAGGATTCATGTGGAATAGCTATTGCCAATCCTAATGCGCCTACATCAATCTCAATGACTTCTCTTGAGAATATCGAGAGAATCTTAAAGGCTAACAGCGATAAGGTTGTTATTATTGATGAGGCATATATTGCTTTTACCAAGAATCCGCTCACAGCAGTAGAGCTTGTAAAAAAGTATAAAAACCTTGTTGTAGTTCAGACAATGTCAAAGGCTTATGGCCTTGCAGGTGCCCGTGTAGGTTACGCTGTTGCTGATGAGGAACTTATCGAGGGAATGAGACGAATCAGAGATTCATTTAATTCTTATCCTGTTGACAGAATTGCTGAGAAAATGGCTTCGGAGGCTCTTCTTGATCAGGAATATTATAATCAGACAAGAAATGCAATCATTAATACCAGAGAGCGTTTTGTATCTGAAATTTCCGAAATCGGATTTAAGGTTCTTCCATCATCTGCAAATTTCATTTTCGCGAAGCCAGACTTTATGGACGCAGGAAGCCTCTATCAAAAGTTAAGAGAAAAGGGTATAATAGTAAGATATTTCAATAAGAAGATTATCGGCGACTATTTACGAATCACAATCGGTACAGATGCCGATATGGACGAATGTATTGAGGCTATGAAGGAGATAAAAGATGGCCAGAACAGCATTAATTAAGCGTGATACAAAAGAAACACAGATTGAGGTTGAATTAAATCTCGATGGAACAGGAAATAATTCCATTGATACAGGTGTTGGTTTCTTTGATCATATGCTCACAGCTTTAAGTAAGCACTCAGGAATTGACCTTAAGATTAAGTGCACGGGTGACTTAAATGTAGACAGCCACCACACAGTTGAGGATGTGGGAATTGTTCTCGGACAGGCGATAAATCAGGCACTCGGAGATAAGAAGGGTATTACAAGATACGGTTTCTTCGAGGTTCCTATGGACGAGGCCTTAGGTAAGGCAGTTATCGATATCTCAGGAAGAGCATTTATCGTATTTGATGCAAAGTTCTCTGCTGATATGTGTGGAACAATGGATACACAGTTATTTGAAGAATTCTTTAGAAGTGTTGCTTTTAATTCAAATATTACTCTTCATATAAGTGCTCCATATGGTGTAAATGATCACCACAAGGCAGAAGCAATGTTCAAGGCATTTGCAAGAGCACTTCGCATGGCTATCTCAATTGATGAGCGTTTTAAAGACCAGGTTATCTCAACCAAGGGTGTTTTATAATTTTTGATATCTTTTATTACGGAGGAAACATATATGTTAATCAAGGATACTGATTTTATTGATTTGCCAGTGTTCGTAAAGGGTAAGGTTCGTAATGTCTATGATTTGGGTGACAGCCTTCTTATGGTTGTTACAGACAGAATCTCAGCATTCGACGTTGTATTTGACGAGCTTATTCCTGATAAGGGTAAGGTTTTGAGTTCTATCTCAGCTTTCTGGTTTGATTTTACAAAGGATGTAATTCCTAACCATGTTATTACAACAAATCCTAAGGAATACCCAATGGGCCTCGATAAGTACGAGGAAGAGCTTAAGGGTCGTTCAATGCTCGTTAAGAAGGTTAACATGCTTCCTGCAGAGTGTATCGTAAGAGGTTATCTTGAGGGTTCAGCTCTTAAGGAGTACAAGGCAAACGGTACTGTTGGCGGAATCAAGATGCCAGAGGGAATGAAGCAGGGTGACAAGCTCCCTGAGCCATTGTTCACACCTTCAACAAAGGCTGATGAAGGCCACGACATCAATATCACATACGAGCAGCTCATCGAGCTTCTTGGTGAGGAAGATGCTAAGGCTCTTAAGGATGCAACTCTTGCTCTTTATAAGAAGGTATCAGAGTTTGCTCTTACAAAGGGACTTATCCTTGCTGATACTAAGTTTGAGTTCGGTAAGATTGACGGTAAGCTCGTTGTAGCTGATGAGATGTTCACACCAGACTCTTCAAGATTCTGGGATGCTTCAGAGTACGAGCCAGGTCATGCTCAGAAGAGTTTTGACAAGCAGTATTTGAGAGAGTGGCTTGAGACACTTGACTGGGATAAGACATACCCAGCTCCAAAGCTTCCAGACGAAGTAATTGCAAAGACAGCAGAAAAATATCGTGAGTGCTACAGCAAGCTCACAGGAAAGGAACTTGAGTAATAAATGATTGCCATAGTTGATTACAAAATGGGAAATCTTGCCTCCGTTCAGAAGGCACTGACCTATCTTAAGGTTGAGTCAGTTATTACATCAAGTATCGAAATTATAAAGTCAGCTGATGCAGTTATTCTTCCAGGTGTAGGCGCATATATTCCAGCAATGAAGGCTCTTAATGAGTCTGGTCTTGCTGATGCGGTTAAGGATTTTGCAAAGTCAGGCAAGCCAGTTCTTGGTATCTGTCTTGGCATGCAGCTTCTCCTTGATTCGTCTGAAGAAGGCGGAGAGATTACAGAAGGCCTGGGATTAATTCCAGGCAAGGTTACCAAATTCCCTTCTGAAGAGACTATCGACAAGGGACTTAAGGTTCCACAGATGGGCTGGAATTCTCTGGTTGATGTAAACAGCAGCATTCTTCGTGAGGGTGATTATGTTTACTTTGTTCACTCATACTATTGTGACTGCTCTAATCCAGAAGATGTAGCAGCTTATGCTGAATATGGAATCAAATATCCGTGCGCTATCGAGAAGGGCAACATCTTCGCAACTCAGTTTCACCCAGAGAAAAGCGGTGAGGCAGGAATTCAAATTCTCCAGCGTTTTGCGGAAAAGGTTTTATAATCTGAGATTTTTAGAGTGCCGTTTCCGATAAGGAAGCGGCGTTCTTCGTTCTCGAAAGGTGGTTATTAGATACGCTTTTCGAATAAGAAAATAGAAATGTAAGGAGTTACAAAAATGTATATTTTACCGGCAATTGATTTGTTAGGCGGAAAGTGCGTAAGACTTCGCCAGGGCAAATACGACGATGTAACAATTTATAATGAGGATCCTATTGCTCAGGCAATGGAGTTTAAAGAGGCTGGTGCTGAGTGGATTCATATTGTAGATCTCGATGCAGCCAAGTCTGGCATTCCAACAAACCATGAGATTATAAGAGAAATTGCCGTTAAAACTGGCCTTAAGGTAGATACTGGTGGAGGAATCCGTAATATGGATACTCTCACTAAGTGGATTGAGGAATATGGCGTAACTCGTTGCGTTATTGGTACTTCTGCAATTAAGGACCGTGCATTCACTGAGGCAGCTCTTAAAAGATATGCTGATAAGATTGCAATCGGTATTGATGCACATAATGGCGAAGTTGCAGTTGATGGCTGGACAACTGGCGGCGGTGTTAAGGCATTGGAGTTTGCTAATACAATGAAGGAACTTGGTGCCAAGACCATCGTGTTTACTGATATTTCAAGAGACGGCATGCTTACAGGTCCTGCTTTTGAGAGCACAAAGGAACTTGTAGACAAGACTGGTCTTGATGTTATCGCAAGCGGCGGTATCGGTTCAGACGAAGATATTATGTATATTAAGGGAAGCGGCTGTGCTGGCGTAATCGTTGGTAAAGCCATTTATGAACGAAAGGTAGATTTAAAGAAATGCTTACAAAGCGTATAATCCCTTGTCTCGATGTTAAGAATGGACGTGTTGTTAAGGGTGTTAACTTTGTATCCTTAAGAGATGCGGGCGACCCTGTTGAGTGTGCCAAGACTTATAATCTCTCAGGTGCAGATGAACTCATATTCCTTGATATCACGGCTACTATAGAGGCAAGAGACACAGTTATAGATATGGTTAACCGTGTGGCTGATGAGGTATTTATTCCTTTTACAGTAGGCGGTGGTATTAGAACAGTTGAAGATATCAGAGCAATTCTTAATGCTGGTGCTGACAAGGTGTCTCTTAATTCAGCGGCAGTAAAGAACCCTTCTTTTATCAAGGAAGCTTCTGATATATTTGGTGCCCAGTGCATTGTTGTTGCAATAGATGTTAAGTCAAGAGAAGATTTAAGTAGCTTCCCTTCAGGCTATGAAGTTGTAATAGCAGGCGGTACAAAGCCAACAGGCCTTGATGCAGTAGAGTGGGCAAAGAAAGCTGAAGAATTAGGTTGTGGTGAGATTCTTCTTACTTCAATGGATAAAGATGGTACAAAGTCTGGCTATGATAATAAAATTACTTCTCTTATCGCAGACAGTGTATCAATTCCAGTAATTGCCAGTGGTGGTGCTGGAACAATGGAAGATTTCTATGATGGAATCGTTGATGGTAAGGCAGATGCTGTTCTCGCAGCAAGTCTTTTCCACTTTGGTGAGATTGAGATAAATGATCTTAAGGATTATCTCTCAGATAAGGGAATTCCTGTAAGAAAGATAAGTAAGGAACTTCAGATGTGGCAGCACATGAAGAAGAATTCAGATGGCTTGGTTCCTGCCATTACTACAGACAGTAAGACTGGCGAAGTTCTTATGATGGCTTATATGAATTTTGAAGCATTTGAACTTACCTGTAAGACAGGCTTTATGCACTACTATTCAAGATCCAGAAAGACATTGTGGAAGAAGGGCGAATCTTCAGGACACGTTCAAAAGGTTATTGAAGGCAGAATCGACTGTGATGCTGATACACTTCTTTATAAGGTTGAACAAAATGGTGCAGCATGTCATACTAATAATAAGTCATGCTTTTATAGAACAATAGAGAACTGGGATTTAACTCAGGAATAAGATAGTAAAGACTAAGGAGTAAAAAAATGAATATTATTGAAGAATTATATGCAGTAATTGAAGATCGTAAGGCTAATCCAGTTGATGGTTCTTATACTAACTACCTTATGAGTCAGGGTATTGATAAGATTGTTAAGAAGGTTGGAGAAGAAGCCGTTGAGACTGCTATTGCAGCTGCTCATAATAGTAAGGAATCTACAGCAGAAGAAATCGCTGATGTTACTTACCACCTCCTCGTTTTGATGGTACAGATGGGTATTACTCTTGAGGATATGGAAGCTGTTTTGAGAAACAGAAGATAAAAACAAATAAAATATTAAAAGACCTGGTTTTTTGAGTTGACTTATTCAACACACCGTGATAAAATTTCAAGGCAAAAAACCGTAAAGGTCTTTTTTTATTGCGGATAAAATTTGTAATTGCCTTGTTTTAAGGCAAGAAACATAAATATTTGGAGGTGTTATTATGGCAAAGGCCGGTGCACGTGACAAGATTACATTAGCATGTGAAGAGTGTAAGCAGAGAAATTATCAGACAGAGAAGAACAAGAAGAATGATGCTGACAGAATTGAGCTTAAGAAGTATTGTCCATTCTGCCGTAAGCACACAGCACACAAGGAAACAAAGTAATTTAGACTAGTTTAACTTGTTTAATAGTTAAGAGGTAATAGAGATGGCTGATAAAAAACCAGGATTCTTTACACGCCTTGCAAACGGCGTTAAGGGCGTACGCGCAGAGCTTAGAAGAGTTATATGGCCTACAAAGGATAAGCTTAAGCAGATTTCTGTTGTTTGTCTTGCTATAATTTTGTTTTTCGCTATCTATCTCACAGTAATCGGATCAGGAGCTAAGTGGGTTCTTGAGAAAGTCGGATTCTATGAGAGAGTAGAGGCAACTACAACAGCAGTTGCAGTACCTGATATCTCTGGTGCTGAGACAACAGCTGAGACAACAGCAGCTGAATCTTAATAGTGTGTTACGCTGATTTTAAGGAGCATTCTAATGGCTGAGGAATTACAAGGTAAGTGGTATGTAGTTTATACAACCACAAATTTTGAGAAAAAGGTCAAGACATCACTTGAGAAGGCTATTAAGAACCGTGGACTTCAGGAAGTAATCCGTAAGGTAGAGGTACCTGAAGAAGAGAAGGTTGAAGTCAAGGATGGTAAGAAGAAGGTAACAACGGTTAAGAAATTTCCGGGTTACGTATTCATCAATATCGATTGCACTGAAGAGATGTGGCAGGATATTTGGTATCTTATCCGCAATACTAACGGTGTAAGAGGATTTGTAAGTGCCAAGCCTACAGAGCCACTCGAGATGACAGAGGCTGACATGATTGCAATGGGCTTCGAGGCTGCAGTTGCAACAGAGGTTGATTACGGTGTAGGTGATTTGGTACGTGTTATTAGCGGACCATTCGCAGACAGTGAGTGCAGAGTTGAGGAGATGAACGACGAGAAGCAGCAGGTACGAGTAAGTGTATCAATGTTTGGTCGTGAGACACCTATTTATCTTGACTTTACACAGGTAATAAAGATCTAATTTGATTATCGGTTCCGTGATAATGGAACACTGGTAATATATTTAAACAAGCTTTTCGAGATGGAAAGCAAATTATTTTTGGGAGGTGGCCATTATGGCTAAAAAAGTTACAGGTTACGTTAAGTTACAGATACCTGCAGGTAAAGCAACACCAGCGCCACCGGTTGGACCAGCTCTTGGACAGGCAGGAATCGCTATTCCTCAGTTTGTAAAAGAGTTCAATGAAAGAACAGCAAAGGATGCAGGTCTTATCATCCCTGTAGTTATTACAGTTTATGCAGACCGTACATTCTCTTTCATAACAAAGACTCCACCGGTACCAGTATTGCTTAAGAAGGCTTGCAATATTGAGAGTGGTTCAGGAAAGCCTAATACACAGAAAGTTGCTAAGATTCCTTTCTCTGAGTGCGTTAAGATCGCTGAGATCAAGATGCCTGATACAAATGCAGCAAGCGTTGAGGCTTGTGCTCGCATGGTTGCAGGTACAGCACGTAGCATGGGTATCGTAGTTACTGAAGGCTAATAGGAGGGATTAACAATGAAAACTGGTAAGAGATATGCTAAGCTTTCAGAGCTTATTGATAATTCAGTAGCTTATGATCCTTCTGAGGCAGTTCGTCTTGTACAGGATACAGGTAAGGCTAAGTTCGATGAGACTGTAGAACTTCATGTTCGTTTGGGTGTAGACTCACGTCACGCTGACCAGCAGGTTAGAGGTGCTGTAGTACTTCCACACGGTACAGGTCGTTCAAAGAAGGTATTGGTATTTGCTAAGGGTCCTAAGGCTGATGAGGCTTTGGCAGCAGGCGCAGATTACGTTGGTGCTGAGGACATGGTAGATAAGATTACTAAGGAAAACTGGTTCGACTTCGACGTAGTAGTTGCAACTCCAGACATGATGGGTGTTGTAGGACGTCTCGGTAAGGTTTTGGGTCCTAAGGGCTTGATGCCAAACCCTAAGTCAGGTACAGTTTCTATGGACGTTAAGAAGGCTATCGATGATATCAAAGCAGGTAAGATTGAGTACCGTCTTGATAAGACAAACATCATTCACTGCCCAATCGGTAAGGTATCATTTGGCCAGGAGAAGCTCGAAGAGAACCTTAAGGTTATCATGGATGCTATCATCAAGGCTAAGCCAGCAGCAGCTAAGGGTCAGTACATTAAGAGTGCTTCAATCTCTGCAACAATGGGCCCTGGTATTAAGCTTAACGCTGCAAAGTTCTCTAACTAATTGAGAACCAAATAATTTAATAAACAATCCATTCACGCCGAAGACAGCAGGTATCATTAAGATATAAAGACTTATGTCACCTGCCGAGGAAGAAATAATGATTTAGTTATTATTAACCCTCAAGGTCTTAGCGCTTGGGGGTTTTTTATATACTAAATAAGGAGGAACAAAAAATGCCAAGTGAGAAGATTCTTGCTGCTAAGCAGCAGGTTGTAGCTGATCTCGTAGAGACATTCAAGGGTGCTACTTCATTCGTATTCTTATCAACACGTGGACTTACAGTTGCACAGGATACAGAATTACGTAATGAGCTCCGTAAGAATGATGTAAAGCTTCAGGTTATTAAGAACACTACACTTCGTCTCGTATTTAAGGAACTCGGTATCGAGGGTCTTGATGAGATTTTTGTAGGTCCTACAACTGTAGCATATTCAGAGAACCTCATTGCTCCAGCTAAGGTTGTAGCAAAGTTCGCTGAGTCAATCGAAGTACTCGAGATCAAGGGTGGTATTATTGAAGGCAAGGCTGCTTCTGTTGCAGAAGTTATCGCTCTTTCAAAGGTACCAGAGAAGGAGACACTTTACAGTCAGATCGTTTATGGTATGCTTTTCCCAATGACAAAGCTTGCTATGCTCGTAAAGGCTGTAGCAGAAAAGGCACAGGAAGGCGGCGAAGCTGCTCCTGCAGCTACTGAGGCACCAGCTGAGACAGCTGAGGCTGAAGCATAATTCATTTAAAAATTTAACTATTATATCTTTATCAGGAGGATAAAAACATGGCAAGTGAGAAGATTACAAAGATGATCGAAGACATCAAGGCTCTCTCAGTAATGGAGCTTTTCGAGTTAGAGCAGGCAATTGAAGAGGAGTTCGGTGTATCAGCTGCTGCTGCAGTTGTAGCTGCTCCAGGTGCAGGCGCAGGCGCTGCTGCTGAGGCTGAGAAGACAGAGTTCACAGTAGTTCTTAAGAGCTTCGGTGATTCAAAGATGAACGTTATCAAGGCTGTTAAGGATGCTTGTGGTCTTGGTCTTAAGGAAGCTAAGGAGGCTGTTGAGGCTGCTCCTAAGGCTCTTAAGGAGAACGTTTCTAAGGACGAGGCTGAGGCTCTCGCTAAGAAGCTTACTGAGGCTGGTGCTGAGGTTGAGATTAAGTAATTTTAAATTACTTACAAACTTGTACTTAAAAGAGACTGTTGACTTA
Organism: Clostridia bacterium; assembly: GCA_024403775.1. Taxonomy (GTDB): domain Bacteria; phylum Bacillota; class Clostridia; order Saccharofermentanales; family Saccharofermentanaceae; genus Saccharofermentans. The sequence continues at coordinate 18,132 of JAKSRE010000006.1, forward strand.
TGTCAGCAGTCTTTTTTTGTTTGCTATTTTATGAAAGTGGAATTGCTTACAAAAAATTCGCATAAAAAAAAATACCACACTTCAGTGTGGTATTGGTGACCCGTACGGGAATCGAACCCGTGTCTCCACCGTGAAAGGGTGATGTCTTAGCCGTTTGACCAACGGGCCAAAAAAAAGAGTGGTAGCGGCAGTGGGATTCGAACCTACGACCTGCCGGGTATGAACCGGACGCTCTGGCCAACTGAGCTATGCCGCCATATAACCACTCTGTTTATTGCTTTCGCAATGCCTTAAAATTATAACTACACAAGTAATTTCTGTCAAGTAAAAAATTAAAACAAATTAATTTCAACCCAAACTATTATAAATTTTGCAGAATTCCTCATAATATTTATCATTCGGTTCAAAGAGAATAGGGGCTGCATGACCTCCATAAAGAAGCTGTCTGTTAAACATAATTAAATCAGAATCTCTGTCAATATAATATACATAAGCGAGAAGTCGGTCATATGAATCATAAAGTTCTTCATCATATTCAAGGTACACCTCACAGGAAGAGAGAATATCATGTGTAAAGTCTGAGGCAAGAATACCTTCTTCAGAATTTTTGTCCTCATCAGGAGAGACGGATTCCGGGCAGTCGATACCAAGAAGTCTCACACGCACTTTCTCATTATTCATAAGAATAACAATCGTGTCTCCATCTATAACGCGGTCTACTGGATATGGGCCATCAAGAGAAATACTATCAGAAATAATTACCTTCCAGGGCTTGGGATTAACACTTAAATCAGTTTGAGAAGGACTTAAAGAAGCAGGCTTACCAGAACTTAAGATAAAACTTAAAGCAGCACCGCAGAGAACTACTGATAGAACAAAAGCACAAATATAAGGCAATTTGCGATAGTTTTTTCTTATCATTAAGTAATCTCTCCAATCTTGAATAACAACTTAATTTTAACATATAATAGACGAACCGACGGTGCTTCGTAACAGAAGATAATAGGGAACACGGTGTAAATCCGAGACAGCCCCCGCTACTGTAAGTGTTAAAAAAGAGTCATTCATTATGTCATTCAGTAATATTAGTAGTTATTGGAGAAGGCGAGTGACTTACAGCATGAGTCAGGAGACCTGCCGATCGAGTTTGTTTATTTGTTGAAGCTGCGGGTTGGCGGCATTTGACAGAAAAGAGTTTTTTATGAAGCGTAGTATCGCAAAGAAAGTAGCTTCAGGTGTACTTAGCATGTGTATGCTTTTGAGTGTTGTTACTGCTTGTTCAGATTCAGCAAATGAGACTGAGTCAACAACTGCAGCAGCTACAGAAGAGACAGAAGCAACAACTACTGAAGCTCAGACAGAGGCTACTGAGGAAACAGAAGCCCAGGTAGTAGATGGTAACTATCCAGTAGTTCTCACAGACATTTATGGTCATGAGGTATCTATTGAAAGCGAGCCACAGACTATCGTTAGTATCTCTCCAGCTTTAACAGAGATTATCTATGAGCTTGGTCAGGGTTCAAAGCTTATCGGTAGAACAGACTATGATGATTATCCAGCAGAAGTATTTGATGTACCTTCAATTGGTGATCTTTATACTCCAAATATCGAGGCAATTGTAGAGCTTGATCCAGATGTAATTCTTGCATCATCAATCTTTACTGAGGACGCTTATAACCAGCTTACAGACCTTGGATATACAGTTGTAATCATCATGGATGAGACAACACTTTCTGGTATGTTTGAGAACATTAATAATGTAGCAGCAGTTCTTAACTGTGCTGATGTAGCAGAAAGCTACTGCGAGGAGCTTCAGGACAGACTTGATGCTATTGTAGTTCCAGAAACTGATGTAACAGTATATTACTGCTTAGGTTTTGGTGAGTGGGGAGAGTACACTGCAGGTGGCGATACATTTATTAATGATATTATCGTAGCAGCAGGTGCAAAGAATGCAGCAGCTGATGTAAGTGGCTGGTCATATTCAATCGAAGCTCTTCTTGAAGCAGATCCTGATTATATCCTTGTATCAGCATGGGATTATGATACATTTATTGCAACAGAGCCATATAACACTTTGACAGCTGTTCAGAATGGTAAAGTTTTTGCAATTGATAACAACATTTTCGACAGACAGTGTGGAAGAAACGTAGATGCAGTTGAGTTAATTAACGGTATCATCTTAGGTCAGGCAGAAGATGTCGATGTAGATGAAGCAGCATAAGTTTGTTTCAAAATTTAATACGGGTTTTAAAGTAATACTGGCTTTATTAGTGTTACTTATGTTAATGCTGGCAGCATCTGTTATGGGTGCTGCCAGTATCTCATGCCGCGAAGTAATTAATGCTGTCCTTGGAAAAGAAGTAAGTAAAGCAGCATATACAATTCTTTTTAAGGTAAGATTTCCACGAATTATTACAAGTATCTGCGTAGGAGGGCTTCTCGCTGTAGTTGGAGCCTTGATGCAGGGTATCTTTAAAAACAAGATGGCTGATCCTTCAGTAATGGGTATTTCAGGCGGTGCTGGACTTGGCGCCAGTCTGATTATCGTCCTGGATATAAAAAATGTTTATGTAGGCATATCTGCCGTAGGAATAGGCGCCCTTATTGGCGCAGCTGTTACGCACATGATTATTCTAAGCGTTATAGCAGTAACTTCACGTAAGGGAATAAGCAGCGTTAGTAGCACCTTACTCTCGGGAATAGCATTATCATCTTTTACAAGCAGCATGATAACAGTAATAATGGCACTTCACAGAGACAATATGGAGAAAGTATACATGTGGATGCTTGGGTCCTTTTCTGCATCGACTCAGGAGAAAGCAATATTTTTATCCATTTTATCTCTGATTCTGGTTCCACTTATCATGATAATTGCACCACAGATAGACATATTAAAATTGGGAAGCACAACGGCATTAACCTATGGAATTAATCCAAAGAGTCTTATGCGTAAGGTTTTAACCATATCCTCTGTTGCTGTAGCATTTACAGTAGCTAGTTCAGGAATAATTGGCTTTGTAGGACTTGTGATACCTCATATTGTATCTTTCTTTGGCATAAGACGTATGAGGCCAAAAATCCTGATGAGCTTTATTGTAGGAGCGATATTCGTTCTATTAAGCGACTCGGTTGCAAGATCCATAATGGCACCATCCGAGCTTCCTGTAGGCGCGATAACAAGCCTAATTGGAGCACCATACTTTCTTATTCTTCTTATAAGAGGAAGGGAGGGCCGCGAGTAATGGATATTAAAATTGAGAATCTGACAGTTTGTTACGGAAAACATGAAGTTCTTAAGGATTTGAATTTCCTTTTCGAAAAGAATCACATCTACGCTATCCTGGGTCCAAATGGCTGTGGTAAAACTACCCTGGTTGACAGAATTGCAAAAGATTTCTCGAAGACCTCTGATATATCATATATTGCGCAGGAGACATTGGGAGAGCTTGAATTAAAGGCATATGATGTCGTATCTCTCGGAAGATATAATCCAAAGGATTTCTATCATTCCTTAACCAGAGAGGATAAGGAGAAGATAGAAAAGGCTATGTCAGATATGGATATAAGTCATGTTCAGGACAGAAACTTTGACACATTAAGTGGTGGCGAGAAACAGAGAATTCAGATAGCAAGAGCGCTTGCCAAAGATTATGAGTGGCTCTTATGTGATGAACCGACCTCAAGTCTTGATGTTAAGCATCAGGTTTTATTTGCAAGAACAGTAAAGAGAATTAATGAAGAGGGCAAATCAGTAATAGTTGTTTTGCATGATATTAATCTGGCGTCCTCAATAGCAGACAGAATTCTTCTCATGAAGGATGGCAGAATATATAAGGCAGGAATTCCTTCAGAAGTTCTGACAGAAGAAAATCTTAGAGCTTGTTTTAATACTGATTTTGTAAGAATTCAAAACGAAGATAGAAATATAATCAATTTCATATATAATGTATGAAGTAAACAACATTATGAGGTATTAAGATGAACTGGATTTTAAAAGAAGAAGATTTTGAGGAATATTTACTTTCTACTGAGTTTATCGATATGGAGAACCCAAAGGTTAATATTATCGCGCAGTACTGTATTGAGAGAGCTATGCATGCAGCTGAGATTAATGACAAGAATGCTTTCCCTGAGTTAGAGGCTGAGGTTGCAAGACAGTGCTATCTTCTTGTTAGAGATGAGATTAAGCATTCACATGACCATGGATTAGAAGATGTTGTTTTTAAGGCTTCAGAGGTTCTTGAGAAGAAGCATGCACTTTGTTTTGGCAAGGCTAATCTTCTTTGTGCACTTTTAAGAAGTTGTAATATTCCTGCTGGAATTGGTTATCAGTTTTTAAGACTTGATGAGAATGATGAGAAGTCACCATTAATTCTTCATGCGCTTAATTTTGCATATCTCGGTTCAGCTGGTGGCTGGATGAGAATGGATGCACGCGGTAACAGAGAGGATCTTAAGTCTGAGATGCTTCTTGATGGCGAGGATCTTCCATTTAAGGTTGATCCAGGACTTGGCGAGTGTGATGTACCATTTATTTATGCAGCTCACGATTTAAATGTAGTTACAAAAATGAGAATGTATAATGAAGTTAGCGCACTCTGGAAGGATTTACCAGATAAGCTTGCTGGAAAGAGTATTTTACACAAATTAAAATAACTCTTGACAAATCGTTATCTCTCTTGCATAATATTCAAGCATTGTTAATGCAAGGACATGGCGCCATAGCCAAGCGGTAAGGCAGAAGTCTGCAAAACTTTTATGCTCCAGTTCAAATCTGGATGGCGCCTCCAATTAAAAAGACTGTCTCATATGAGACAGTCTTTTGTTTTGCCATAAATATTATTATTTAGAATCAGGTGATTAAGCACCCTTCTCCATAGCTTCTCTTACAGCAATTGCGAGCTGATCTGCGCAAGAAGTACCCTTGAAGCCACAGGTATTGCCCTTAAGCTTAGCTTCGATATCCTCAACTGTCATGCCATCACATAATTTTGCGATAGCCTTGAGGTTACCATTACAGCCTCCCATAAAGCTGATATTACTTACAACATTACCGTTAATATCGAAAGTAATCTCCATTGCACAAACCCCTTTAGGACTAAATCTATAATTCATATAAAGACCTCCATTATTTTCAAATACTAATACATTATATGTTATAATCTATTGAATTGTGAATCATTTTATTGAGGTAATATGTTAAGTCTAGTAGTTCCAGCCTATAACGAGGGCGACAAAATCTATAATAACCTTATGACAATCTGCAGTGAACTTGACAGGTTCTGCGATGATTATGAGGTACTTCCAATTAATGATGGAAGTAAGGACAATACTCACGATGAGATTAATCGTGCAGCTATAGATAATACACATATTCGTCCTATATCATATACACCTAACAGAGGCAAGGGTGGAGCTATTGTAGAAGGCGTAAGGGAAGCAAAAGGTGACCTTATTGGATTTATTGATGCTGACCTTGATCTGGCGCCATCTCACTTCGAGGATTTCCTTAATACCATGAAGAATACTTCTTGCGATATTGTAATTGGATCAAAAATGCATGAGGAATCAAAGCTGGAGTATCCATTTATCCGTAAGGTTTATTCCATCGGATATTATGTAATGCTTAAAATTCTTTTCGGGCTTAAGATAAAGGATACACAGACTGGCATTAAGCTTTACCGAAGTGACCTTATAAAGGAGATTGCTCCAAAGCTTAAAACACAGGGTTTTGCCTTTGACATAGAGATTCTTGCTCTTGCTTCTACAAAGAAAGCAAAAATAGAAGAGCGCCCAATTACACTTGAATTCACAAGAGGAAATTCATTTGGACGCATTCATATAAAAGATATATTAAAGATGTTCACAGATACCATTAAAATATGGTGGAATCTTAAGATAAGAAGAAGTTACTAATTTAAGTTTCCTTCGACTTATCGACAATCTTATCAATAAGCTGACTTGACAGTGACTCTTCTGCAGAGCCGCTATTTTTTGTTGGCTTATCCTGAACATACATTTCTTCTGAAGTATCGTTGGCACGGAATAGATTATTATAAAGGTGAGTAGAGAAAACTGCTCGAACTGTAAGAAACATAATCTTTAAATCCTGAAGAAGTGAGTAGTTCTTAATATAAAGAAGATCGTAACGGAGCTTATCCTGAGGAGTTGTGTCATAATTACCAGCTACCTGTGCAAGTCCGGTAATACCAGCCTTAACACTAAATCTCTGTGAATATCCTGCGATCTCCTCATTAAACTGCTTAACGAACACTGGTCTCTCTGCTCTAGGACCAACCACACTCATCTCGCCCTTAAGAACATTCCAGAACTGTGGAAGCTCGTCAATCTTGGAGCGACGGAGGAACTTACCGAACTTGGTTACACGCGGATCGTTCTTACCAGAGATGATGGCACCAGTTTTAGCCTCAGCATCAAGTCCCATTGTACGAAGCTTATAGATTGTGAACTCCTTCATGCCCTGTGTAACACGTGTCTGTGTAAACATGGCATTACCAGGACTTGTAATCTTGATAATAAGCATTGATATAAGAATAATTGGTGAAGTAAGAATAAGTGCAAGGATAGATACAACGATATCAAAAATTCTTTTTACTGTTCTCTGCTCGAAAGTGAGAGTTAAACGGTCAAGCATGAATACCATCATATCGTTAAAATTAATCATTCTGGATTTATAAAGACTAATCTCAAAGAATTGTGGAACGAGATATGCAACAGTATTTTGCTTTGCACAACGCATAATAATGTCCGATTTACTGTCAGCAGGTACATCAGGACAGATAAATATTTCTGAATTACTTCGAATAGCCTGTCTTACTGCCATAGTATCATTGAACTTAATCATGTCTCCCATTGTGAGATCAAGACTTTTAAGTGAAGGAGCAATTTTGTTTGCTATCTCACCCATTGTAGTATTATTGGTACCTATAATACAAAGCTGTCCATTATTATACATACGATGTGAGATAAAGCAGCAGAACATCTCCCAAATGAAGACATAGACAATGAGCACAAGAAAACTTATAAGAAGAACGCTTCGTGGGAATGCTCTCTGCTCAGAGAGGTCCTTCATAGAGAAAGTAAGAAGTGTCTGAATAAATGCAAATGACAAAGTCTGGCTTACTACGTCCAGGTTCTTCTTACGGAAGAAGCGTGGCATCTGAAGATAGTCTGCAAGAAGGATAGTAGTAACTGTAATAAAAGGACTAAGATACATATAGGCATCATAGTTATACTCATGAGAACTATCAAAATTAAAGTCAAATCCAAAAGCAACAAAGAAGCTTGTTACATATGCAAAGTGTACAACTACTGCAAGTCCAACCAGAAAAAACAATTTAAGTATATGTGGGACTGAAAAAAACTTTCTGTTCATTTTTCAAATTAATCCTTACGATAAAAATAGTCACTTTATTATATATTAATTATTTTTAATAAACAAACATATTTCCAGAAGCAAAATATTAACTTAAGCAAAATAACAGAAAAAAACCTTAATTTTTTCGGGTAAATTTATTTGTTTGTACATTGATATTTATTGGGAATATAAGTATATTTTATAGATGGATAAATAAAAGAATCCTTTTTAAATATTGGGGAAGTTTTAAGGTGGACTATGAAGAAAACAGCAGGTACACATAATTCAACGAAATCAAACAATACTCCAGTAAGAACTGGCAGAACAAGTTCTCCTACAAGAACATCTTCTGCTCCTCGTAAATCTTCTGGAAGTAAGAAGAAAAATAAAAATGGTGTTGGCATGTTTGTTGCAGCCGTTGCAGTAGTTGCCGCAGTAGGTGCGGGTATATTTGGATTAAGCAAGTTGGCTCCAAAGGCACTTGTTGAAGAGAAGATTGAGATTACTCAGGCAGATGGTTCTGTGAAGGAAGTAACTGCAGATGAACTTAAGCTTATCTTATCAAACGATAAATTCTTCAATGGTGTTCATATTGATGGTATCGATGTAAGTGGTTTATCAAAGGAAGAAGCTAAGGCTATTGTTGGTCAGAATCAGCCAGAGCAGCCAGTAGCTATGGATATTAAACTTGATGTTGATGGTGAGGAACTTCCACTTGATATGTCTTCACTTCCTCTTGAGTGGAATATTGATACTGTAATCGATGATGCGTACATGTATAACCGTTCACTTGATCTTGACAGTTTGAGTAATGACCAGCTTGTAGCAAAGTATAATGATGTCATGAACATGGCTAAGACTCCATATGAATGCAATACAGCATATACAGTTAAGACAGAAGGAATTAGTAATATTGTTCACAGTGCTTTAGATTCTCTTGTTGTAGAGAAGAAGGATGCACAGCTTATTGGTTTTAATGTTGAGACTTTGGAATTTGATATTGAGCCATCTGTAGAAGGTGTAGTTATTGATATTGATTCCGTAATTGATCAGGTTAAATCAACTTTGGATTCAAGAACATATGTGGCAGTTATTCCAGTTGAGGTTGTGGTTGATACTCCATCAATTACAACAGAGAAGCTTACTGAAGGTTATGGCATGATCTCAGAAGCCCACTCAAATACAACTACAAGTAATTCCCGTAACCACAATATCAGAATTACATGTGAGAAGATTGATGGTATGATTTTGCAGCCAGGTGATTCTTTCTCATATAATGGAACAGTTGGTCAGCGTACTCCTGAAAATGGATATCAGCTTGCAGGTGTTATCTATAACGGTGAGACACAGGAAGATTACGGCGGAGGAATCTGTCAGTTAAGCTCAATGATGTATCAGGCTGTTGTTAAAGCTAATCTTCAGGTAGATGAGAGACATCCACATACATGGCCTTCAAGTTATACTACTGTTGGAACCGATGCTGCTGTTGACTGGGGTTCACTTGATTTTAAGTTTACTAATAATTCAGAATATCCAGTTGTAATTCATGCATACTATAATAACGATGAATATAAGGTAACTGTTGAGATTTACGGACACCTTTTCGAAGATGGAAGATATGCTGAGTTTGTAGGAGAGAGAACTTCTTATACAGAACCAAGTTCTGTAGAGTATGTAGCAAACCCAGATATGCCAGTTGGTTCACAGAATACTGTAAGAGGCTCACACCCAGCAATCTCTGCCAGAGCTTATCTCATCTGGTATGATGCAAATGGTAATGAGATTGAACGTGTTGATTGTGATTCTAGTTACTACCCAATGGTAAAGGCCAAGATTGAAGTTGGTGTACGTAATGAGGACGGAAGTATTGCTCCAATGGATGCAGAGACTGGCGCAGTAACAACACCAGAACCTACACCAGAGGAGACTACAGAGACATCTGAGACACTTCCATCAGATACAGTAGTTCCATCAGATACAATTCCGCAGGATACACAGCCAACTGATGTACCTCCTGAGACACAGCCAACTGAAGAGGCACCTACAGAGCCAGTTCCAGTTGAGACTGAGGCACCAGTGGAGACACAGCCACCTGAGACTGAAGCTCCTGTTGAGGCTCCACCAGAGGAACCTTCTTCTGAGGAAGCATAATAGTAAGTAATAATGAGGTCATCTCAAAAGTAGTAGACAATTACTATTGAGATGACCTCTTTTATTTGGGCATGATGACCATTGAGAGCTAAAGAAAATTCTGATAAAGTGATAGAGCATTATCTTCAAATATTAATATATTGGAAGAATAGGCGAGAAATGTAGGATTTTTTTGAAAAAACACTTGTTTTTTCAGTGAAACCCTATATAATTATATAGCGTGCGCGTAAAGCGCCTAGTTTTTGTGTGATAAAAAAGCAGGAGGTTCCAAATGAAGGTAAGACCATCAGTTAAGCCTATGTGCGAGAAATGTAAAGTTATTCGTCGTAATGGCAAGGTAATGATTATCTGTTCAGATCCTAAGCATAAGCAGAAGCAGGGTTAATAGACAGAGAAGCTTAATTTGGATGGGACTGAAATTTAGCCTTCAGTCTTATCGAATCACAGGTCTCACTATGCTCGAGGCTCGCATTTAACAAAGTAAATATAACACGTTATTGTAGGGGCGGCTGCTTATCCTAACCCGATAAGAACCTTACGCCGCGTGTCGTATATATGAACAATTAATTTAACTCAAATTATGGAGGTACAAAATGGCTCGTATTGCCGGTGTTGATTTGCCGAATGACAAGAGAGTAGAAATTGCTCTTACTTATATTTACGGCATTGGTAAGACAAGTGCTGACAGCATCATTGCTGCTACAGGCATTAATCCTGACACAAGAGTGAAGGATCTCACAGAGGATGAGGTAGCTTCAATCCGTGATCAGATTGAGAATAATTACACAGTAGAGGGTGACCTTAAGAGAGAGGTTGCACTTAATATTAAGCGCCTTACTGAAATTGGTTGCTATCGTGGACGTCGTCACAGAAACAAGCTTCCTGTAAGAGGCCAGAGAACAAAGACTAACGCTCGTACTCGTAAGGGTCCAAAGCGTACAGTAGCTGGCAAGAAGAAGTAAGGGAGGTTGATGTAAGATGGCAAAGGCAGTTAAGAAAACAGCAGCTAGACCTAAGAGACGTGAGCGTAAGAACATTGACAAGGGTCAGGCTCATATTCACGCTACATTTAATAATACAATTATCACTATTACTGATATGCAGGGTAATGCTATTTCATGGGCATCAGCTGGTGAGATGGGTATGAAGGGTTCACGTAAGGGAACACCATTCGCTGCACAGATGGCTTCTGAGGATGCTGCAAAGAAGGCAGTTGATCACGGAATGCGTACAGTTGAAGTATACGTAAAGGGACCAGGCCAGGGCCGTGAGTCTGCAGTACGTGCTTTGGCTACAGCTGGTTTGGAAGTAACATCTATTAAGGATGTAACACCTATTCCACACAACGGTTGTAGACCACCAAAGAGAAGAAGAGTTTAATAGGAGGGGTATAACATGGCTAGATATACAGAAGCAACATGCCGTCTCTGCAGAAGAGAGGGTTGCAAGCTCTTCCTTAAAGGTGAGAGATGCTTTACAGATAAGTGTGCTTTCGAGAGAAGAAGCAAGGCTCCAGGAATGCACGACAATTCAAGAAAGAAGATTTCTGAATACGGCACACAGCTCCGTGAGAAGCAGAAGACAAAGCGTTTCTATGGTGTATTGGAGAAGCAGTTCCGTACAACATTTGAGAAGGCTGATAGAATGCAGGGCAAGACAGGTGAAAACTTGTTGAGACTCCTTGAGCTCCGTATGGACAACGTAGTTTACAGAATGGGATTCGCAGCTTCACGTGCTCAGGCTCGTCAGCTCGTATCACATGCACACTTCACAGTAAACGGCAAGAAAGCAAACGTTCCTTCAATGGTATTGAAGGTTGGCGATGTAGTAGCTGTTTGTGATGCAGGCAGAAAGACACACGCTTTTGAGAATCTTAGCGGACGTCCAGTTCCAGCTTGGCTTACAGTTGATCAGGAAGCTCTTAAGGGTACAATCGCACTTGCTCCAGAGCGTGCAGATGTAGATCTCGCAGACCTTAAGGAGACATTGATCGTCGAGTTGTATTCTAAGTAATAGGTTAACAGCTTGAAGAATTAATAACTTAAGGAGGAGAGATAAATGATTGATATTCTTAGACCAACAATTGAACGTGTTGAAATGAGTGATGACGGTTCATACGGCAAGTATGTTGTAGCACCTCTCGAGCGTGGCTACGGCACAACTCTCGGTAACTCACTCCGTCGTGTATTGCTTTCTTCCCTTACAGGAGCAGCAGTTACATCTATTAAGATTGATGGAACTTACCATGAGTTTTCAACAGTTGACGGAATCATCGAGGATGTTACAGAGATGATCCTTAATATCAAGGGTATCCGTGTTAAGTTACATTCAGATTCTCCGAAGACAGTTTGCATTAGCGCACCTGAGAAGAAGGTTGGCAAGATTACTGCTGGTGATATCATTCACGATGATGAGGTTGAGATTGTAAACCCAGATCACGTAATTGCTACACTTAACGGTGAGAAGAAGTTCTATATGGAACTTACAATTTCTGCAGGTCGTGGATATAACACAGCTGATCAGAATAAGGTTGAGGGACAGGAAATTGGTATTATTTCAATCGATTCTATCTTCACACCTATCAAGAAGGCTAACTTCACAATCGAGAACTATCGTGTAGGCGATCGTACAGATTATGATAAGCTCGTTCTTGAGGTTTGGACTGATGGAACTATTGAAGTAGATGAGGCTGTATCCTCTGCTTCTTCTATCCTCATTGAGCACTTGAGCTTGTTCAGAGCATTGAACGATGCAGATAGTGGCTTGAACTTCACAAGCGTAGAGCCTGTTAGTGAGCAGGATTCTAAGCTCAATACACAGATTGAAGAATTGGATTTCTCAGTTCGTACATATAACTGCTTGAAGAGAGCAGCAATCAATACAATTGCTGACCTCGTAGTTAAGACTGAGGATGACATGATTAAGGTTAGAAACCTCGGTAAGAAGTCTCTTGATGAGGTTAACGAGAAGCTTGCAGAGATGGGTTTGTCTCTTGCATCCAAAGATGATTGATTATAGGAGGACATGAAGATGTCAGGATACAGAAAGCTCGGTCGTGCATCAAATCAGCGCGAAGCTATTTTGAAGAACATGACAACAGCATTTGTTATTAATGGCAAGTTAGAGACAACTGTAGCACGTGCTAAGGAGATTAGCGCTATCACAGAGAAGCTCGTTACTCTTGCTGTTAAGGAGAAGGATAACTACGATACAAAGGAGATTACTGTTTCATCAGCTAAGCTTGATGCTAAGGGCAAGAAGGTTCTTATCACAAAGACTTCTAAGAACGGTAAGCCTTATGAGGTAGTTGACCGTGAGGTTAAGACTAAGACTGTTCAGGTAGATAAGCCATCACGTTTGGCAGCTCGTAAGCAGATGTCATACTGGCTTATGAAGAGCCATGATTCAGAGGGCAACACAGTTAACCCAGTTAACAAGATGTTCGATGAGATCGCTCCAAAGTACGTTGATAGAAAAGGCGGATATACACGCGTTACTAAGATCGGTGCTAGAAGAGGCGACGGTTCAGAGATGGCTATTCTTGAGTTTGTTTGATTTAACAGTTAAATGAACTAAATAACTAAAAAGTTTTACGTAAGGGACGGTTTACACCGTCCCTTATTCTTTTTATAATAACGTTTGGTAATTACAAGAGGATGGATATAAATCTGATGAGCATTAACTCAAACATAAAAGATTTAGAAAATAAAAATGAGGCGTCTATCAAAGTTGATGACGTTAGTTTTTACTATGGCTTAGATTCGATTGAAGATGAAAACGAAAAGAAAAATCTGGAACCTGCAGTAAAAAACGTAAGTCTTGAGATTAAAAAGGGAGAATATATTGCTATCCTTGGCCATAACGGTTCAGGAAAATCTACTCTTGCCAAATTAATTAGTGCACTTGAATTACCAAATGAAGGAAAAATATTTGTTGATGGATTTGAGACGAGTGATGAGGCTTCTTTTGAAGAGATAAGAAAGAAGACCGCTATTGTATTCCAAAATCCTGATAACCAGATAGTTGGTGCAACAGTTGAAGAAGATGTAGCTTTTGGACCAGAAAATCTTGGTGTACCAAATCCAGAACTTAGAAATCGCGTAGATGACTGCCTTAAAAAGGTTGGTCTTTACGAATACAGAGAACGTGAATCCTCAAAACTTTCAGGTGGACAGAAGCAGAAGCTTGCAATTGCTGGTGCGCTTGCCATGAAGCCAGAGATTTTAATTCTTGATGAAGCAACTTCCATGCTTGATCCAATCTCAAGAGATGAGTTTCTCTCACTTGTTGAGAAGCTTACAAAAGAAAACAATATGACACTAATCACAGTTACTCATGACATGAATGAGGCTATGCGTGTTGACCGTGCTATCGTAATGGAGCACGGGAAGATAGTTATGAGCGGGCTTCCACAGGAAATCTTTAGTAGCGAGGAAGAGATAAACCGAATTGGCCTGGAGCTTCCACAGCATATTAAACTTGCAAATGAGATTGCAAGAAGAACCAATATAAACCCAGTAACAGAAGATTACAGAAGTGTTGAAGCAACAGTTGATTATATTCGTAAAGCTGTAAGTGAAAATCCAGCAAAAAGCAGCGAAGCAGAAGAAAATAGTGAATCTTCTGAGAAAAAAGAAGAACCAAAAGTTATTATGAGTGTAAAAGATCTCACTCATACATATGATAATCGTAAAAAGCCAGTTCTTGATGGTATCAGCTTTAACGTAAGAGAAGGAAGACTAATCGCTCTGATTGGTAAGAGCGGATGTGGTAAGACAACTCTTATATCACATATGAATGCTGTTATGAAGGCAACATCTGGATATGTTGAAGTAATTACAAAAGATGGAAAAGTTTTAAATTCTAGTAATAAAAAAGATATACGTGAGATCAGAAATAATGTTGGTCTGGTATTCCAGTATCCTGAATATCAACTTTTCGAAGAGACTGTATATAAAGATGTAGAATATGGTCTCAAAAAGCAGGGAGTTCCTGAGGAAGACCGAAAGAAGATAATTGAGGACACTATCGAGCTGGTTGGCCTTGATAAGAAACTTTTGGAGAGAAGTCCGTTTGATTTATCTGGTGGACAGAAGCGCCGCGTGGCAATAGCGGGTGTTCTTGTTATGAAACCAAGAATTTTGGTTCTCGATGAGCCTGCTGCAGGACTTGATCCAAAGAGTAAGAAAGAGATGTTTAAGATTATTACTAATCTTAAGAAGTCAGGAGTAACAATTATACTCGTATCTCATAATATGGATGATGTAATGAGATATACTGACCGAGTTCTGATTTTAAGTGATGGCAAGACTTTAAAGTCACAGGAGACAAAGAGCAGCTTCAAAGACAGAAAAGCTCTGGAATCTCTTGGAATTAAAAGACCAGTTCTTCACGAGCTGGTTGAGACTATACTTAATAATTCTGACGATGAGGAACTTAGTGGCAAAATCGCTGCCATTAAGGATTATTCTGATGCAGTTGAACTGATTATTGAGGAGGGAGTAAAGGCATGAATACAGAGATAAGTCTCGGTCGTTATGTTGAAGGCAACTCACTTCTTCACAGACTTGATCCAAGAATAAAAATTATAATGTTTATTCTATATATGGTAGTTGTGTTCTCTGTGTCTAAGAGCATAGTTCTGGCACTTCTGGCGCTATGCATCATGGGACAGGTAATTATTGCCAGACTTCCACTTAAAGTAATCTGGACAAGTATCACACCTATACTTCCAGTTGCGGTATTTATATTTTTGATGAATATTTTTACGATTAAGCAGGGTGACGAACTTTTTAAATACGGAGTTATCGTTATTACTACAGGTGGATTAGCAAAAGCTTTTATCATGAGTATAAGACTTGTGCTTATGATTGTATCAACAAGCCTTCTTCTTACTCTTACAACTACTCCTCTTAAGATATCAGATGCGATGGAGAGTCTTCTTGCGCCACTTAAACTGATTAAGTTTCCAGTGCATGAACTTAGCATGATGATGTCAATTGCATTAAGATTCATACCAACCCTGATTGAAGAGACAGATAAGATAATGAAGGCTCAGGTCTCAAGAGGCGCGGACTATGACACAGGATCTTTTATAAACAGAATAAAGGGTTATACAACTATACTTATACCACTTCTTATATCAAGCTTTAAAAGAGCAGATGAGCTTGCAATTGCAATGGATGCACGCTGCTATAACGGTGGTAAGGGAAGAACCAAACTTAATCCTTTAAGAATAAATGAAACAGACATTATAACAGGCAGTATCATGACTATTTGTGCTGTGGCACTGCTACTACTGGAGTTTTATTTGTAGTAGAACTACTAAATTAAAATTTGATATGTTAAAATGTTTGTTGCAAAGGACTTTTAGATAAAAGTCAGATAAATAGCAGAAAACTTACAGCCAAGTGACATTGCTGTATAAATTTATAAAAAGTGAGGCGGACTATGGAATACTATGTAGGTATCGATTTGGGTGGAACAAATATCAAGGCCGGTGTTGTTACTGATACTGGTGAGATGATTAATAAGAAGTCAATCAAGACTAATGCTGAGCGTCCAATGGAAGCAATCATCAATGATATGGGTACTCTTGCAAAGAGTGTTATTGAAGATGCTAAGCTCAATCTTAAAGATATTAAGGCAATTGGTATCGGTTCTCCAGGAACACCAGATAACAAAGAAGGTATCCTTGTTTATTCAAACAATCTTCCATTTAATATGGCTCCAATGAGAAAGCTTATCAGAGAAGTAGTTGATCTTCCTGTATATATTGATAATGATGCTAACTGTGCTGGTATGGCAGAGGCAGTAGCTGGTGCCGCTAAGGGTGTTAAGAACTCAGTAACAATCACTCTTGGTACAGGTATCGGTGCTGGTGTAATCGTTAATGGCAGAATCTATTCTGGCTTTAACCAGGCTGGTTCAGAGTTTGGTCATACTGTATTGGTATCAGGCGGTGAGCCATGTTCATGTGGACGCAAGGGCTGCTTTGAGAAGTACGGTTCAGCTACAGCACTTGGAAGACTTACAAAAGAGGCTGCAGACAAGAACCCAGATTCTAAGCTCAATGATGTAATTAAGTCTGAGGGTAAAATTAATGCAAAGATTGCTTTTAAGGCAATGCGCATGGGTGATGAGGTAGCAAAGGAAGTAGTTGAGACATATACAGATTATCTTGCAGACGGTCTTGCTAATGTTATTAATGCATTTATGCCAGAAGTTCTTGTAATTGGTGGTGGTGTATGTAACGAGGGTGATCCACTCCTTATCCCACTTCAGGAGAAGACAATGTCACGTCCATATTTTGGACCTGGTGTAAAGAAGACTGTTATTAAGCTCGCTGAGATGGGTAATGACGCTGGTATCGTTGGCGCAGCAATGATGGGTAAGTCATGCTACGATGACGGAATTCAGGGTTAATAGTTGATAATAATACAACAAGATATTAAGATAATAAGGTCGCTTGGTTCTCTTGCGACCTTTTATATTTGTATTTGAATAGATTTGCAGGAGTTTTTTAATGGCTTTTCGAGTATTTTTGGTAACTGAATACGATGGAACAGATTTTGTTGGATATCAGTTTCAGAATAATGGTCGTTCTGTTCAGGGTGAACTGAATAGAGCCTTGTCGGAGGTTTATAAAACTGAGATAAAGACCGTAGGCTGCTCGAGAACTGATGCTGGTGTTCATGCCAGAGGCCACGTAAGCCATGCAGATGTTCCTTTTAAAATTCCTGAAGATAAAATCCCTTATGCGATTAACAGCTTTCTTCCAGAAGATATAGCAATAAAAAGAGCTTACTATGTGGAGGATACGATTTCTGCGAGATTTGATACCAAGGGCAAGCGTTACTGCTATAGGATTTATGGAGGCGATACAAGAAGTCCGCTTCTGTCAAGATATGCATTATATGTGCCATTTAAGTTCGATGTAGATAAAATGAAGGAGGCCGCTAAGTATTTTTTTGGTGAATATGACTTTGCTTCATTTTGTGCTTCAGGCGGAAGCCAGCTTACTACAGTAAGGAAAGTGAACGAAGTTAAAGTTGAATACTCCAAGACACAAAAAGAAGTATTGGAGATTACCGTTCGTGGTGAAGCTTTCCTTTATAATATGGTTCGAATTATATCCGGGACTTTACTCGAGGTTGGAACAGGAAAGTTCTCTCCTGAAGACATCCCTAAGATTATAAGTGCTTGTGACAGAAAGGCTGCTGGTCGCACTTTACCAGCAAATGGTCTTACTCTCGAAGAGGTTTACTACTGATTTTTCGTGAGTTTGAAGTTTGTTTTAGGAAATAGGATTTTGTATAATTGTTCACGGAATTTATTTAGTTTGCGAAAGTGAAATGCTATGGAAAATATAGGTTTACAAATATTTGATGCACATTGTCATATCTATCCAGATAAGATTGCTCCAAGAGCAATTGAGGGAATTAAAAGTTTTTATGACATTGAGACAAATTCATTAGATGGAACGGTAAATGGTCTCATAAGAAGTGGAAATGCGGCTGGAATAACGGGATTTCTCGTTCATTCTGTATCAACAACACCTCAGCAGGTCAGATCAATAAATGAATTTATTTCTTCCGAGGTGAAGAAACATAAAGAATTTGTAGGTTTTGGAACGATTCATCCAGACAGTGAGAATATCGAGGAGGATGTGGAACACCTGATAAGTCTTGGACTTAAGGGAGTAAAACTTCATCCTGATTTTCAGCAGTTTGGACTTGATACAAGAAAAGCCGTTGAGATTGGTTCCATTCTTGAAGGTCGTCTTCCAGTATTAGTGCACTGTGGTGACAGCAGATATAATTTTTCAAATCCACCTCAGATGCGTAAGTTCCTTGATGAACTCCCAAATCTTACTGTGATAGGCGCACACTTTGGCGGATGGGGTAAATGGGATGAGGCAGCTGAGATTCTTTCTGGAAGCAAGAACTTATATGTTGATTCATCATCGACTTTCTATCTTAACAGTCTGGAAAATACAAAACGTCTGGTTAAGAAGTTTGGATGTGAGAGAATACTTTTCGGAACGGATTATCCTATGTGGGAGCCTAAGCCAGACTTAGACAGACTTCATGAATTGGGATTAACTTTTGAGGAAGAGCGCATGATTCTCTATGAGAATGCAGCTAAGTTATTAGATTTAGAGGAATAAAATGGTGAGCAGCAGCAAGATTTATAAGACAACTTCACCTGAAGAGACAGAGAGAATCGGAAGGGAATTAGCAAAAACTTTGAAGTCAGGCGATATCATTACGCTTGATGGAGATCTTGGCGCAGGAAAGACTGTTTTCACACGAGGAGTTACCTCTGGCCTTAATATTGAGGCTCATGTATGTTCTCCAACATACACTATTGTTAATGAATATATTGGTAAGGAGAATAGCATTCTTCCTGCTGTTTTTCATTTTGATACATACAGACTGACTGGTTCAGATGACTTTTATGACAGTGGTCTTGAAGAATATCTTTATAGAGATGGAATCTGTGTTATTGAATGGAGTAGTATTATTAAAGAAGTCCTTGATGAACTTCAGGAAAGAAATATTATCAGAATTGAGATCACTGGTAACGGCGACGACAGAACGATTACTATTAGCTAAGAGAGGCAGATATGAAGTGTTTGATAATGGATACAAGTAATACAACCTGTTCAGCGGGTGTGTATGAAGATAAAAAAGAATTGTCTTACAGATTAAGCCTTGAGACACGTACGCATTCTGAGACTTTTATGCCTCTTGTTCATGAGGTTATGGAAGAAGCGAAGACTAAGTATGAAGATCTGTCCTACTATGGAATAACTGTAGGTCCTGGCTCTTTTACGGGAATTCGAATTGGAATGGCTTTTGTGAAGGGCTTGGCTTCAGTAAATTCAATACCATGTGTTCCAGTATCTTCTGTTGATGCTTTGGCAAGAAGCGTTGAGGTGGTGGATACTCCTATTGAGTCTACTATTTTAATCTCCTGTTTTGAGGCACGTAATAACCGCGTCTTTGCAGGTGTATTTAAAGCAGATGATTATATGAGAATTATTCCTGATAATGCATATAACAGCGATGAGCTGATTGGTATTTTATTGAAGCTCTCTAATCTTGATAAGACCAGCTTTATTGTTCTTGGAAATGGTGCTGATACTGTTCGTAAGGCAGTTGAGCGTAATGAGTTTGATAAAAAGATTAAGTATATAGATTATGCTTCAGGCGCAGTAATTCTTCCAAAGGGCGTTATGAAGGCTTCGCAGGCGATTATCGATAGTGGTTTTCAGCCAATATCAGCTCTGGAATTAGAGCCTGTATATTGTGCCAAGGCTCAGGCCGAACGCCTTCGTTCAAGTAAGTAAAGAGGTATCTGTGGCAGCTGAAATTAAATTTTTACAGGCATTACCAGAAGATGCAGAAGAATTAAGCATACTTGAAAGCAATAATATGAAGCACCCATGGAATAAAGAGATGATTCTTGAGGTACTGGAAAATCCGCGTGGCGGTGCTATCAAGGCGGTCGACAACGATGGCATAATTGTTGGCTATGTTAATTACACCTATATTTTTGAAGAGTTGGAGATAGGAAATCTTTGTGTAGATACCACTTATAGAAGACAGGGTATAGCACAAAAGTTACTTGAAGAACTATTTACATTTTCTTCCGCTAATGGCGTTGAGAAGGTTTTCCTTGAAGTATCTTCTCAGAATGAACCAGCGCATAAGCTTTATATTAAGTGTGGTTTTGAAGAGATTAATGTCAGAAAGAATTACTATGGGAGTAATGACCATGCAATAATCATGTGCTTCGAAAAGCGTAAATTATAGAAATCTTAACTTTTATATCAAAAATAAGTGGTATCATATTCAAGTTGTATAAGTAAAAAAAGACTCGGAGGGGAAGAGAGTGGAGAGAATTAAGAAATTAACATCAATAGTACTTATGCTTACTATAGTATTTAGTACCATTTTTACTTTATCAGATTTTGAAGTTGAGGCAGCAACTGCGGATGTTGCTTTAACTGCTGAGAATTTTCCAGATGAGGAATTCCGTAAGTATATTCAGGCCTTTGATACAAATGGCGATAAAGTTCTTCAGGTAGATGAGTTGAATGCAGTAAAGAAGATAGCTATTGCTTCTGATAGCAAAGTTAAAGATATTACTGGTGTAAAATACTTTACAGAGATAACCGAACTTCGTGTTGAGAATAAACTTGTAACTAAAGTAAATCTCGATAGAATAAATACTAAGCTTACCAAGATAGTAATTAAAGAATCAGGTGTTACTTCACTTACTTTAGGTTATAGAAGTAAGCTTAAGGTTCTTTCCTGCTATGATGCACCGCTTAAATCATTAAATGTGTTGGGCTGTCCTAATCTTTATTATCTTGATATAGGTGCAAACTGCCCAATTACAAGTATAGATATATCTTTCTGCCCACTTATTCTTGAAACTATGGAGAATGGTAAATATGCTGAGTTCACATATTCAAATTCTTATACGTTAGATGTAAATGGAACAAATCATTATTTTAGAATTTCTGTTGCAAATTTGAAGAATATTATTATAGAACACCCAGATGGGGCCATACCTTTAACAACTCAGTTTTTTAAGGATTTCAGATTAAGAAATTACTTGAAGCCATATGATATTGATTCAAATGGATATCTTGATCCAACTGAACTTTCTTTAGTTAAAAGTATTATTATTAAAGAGAATGACAGTAGCTACGTTAATATAGCCAATTTGGCAGGAATTGAGTATTTGCCAGAACTTAAAACAATAGAGTGCGGAAGTTCAACCAAACTTAAGTCTGTAAACGTATCTTCTAATCCAAAACTTGAGACTCTGTTACTCTCGAATACTATTATTGAAGAGTTGGATTTAAGTAATAATGCGATGCTGAAGTACCTCAATCTCACAAATGTCAGTGGAATTATTGAGATTGATGTAAGCGGCTGTCCTAACTTATCATATCTGGATTTAACCAATACAGGAGTTACTATGGTAGATATTAGTAATAATCCTATTCTTGTAAACCTGGTTAAAAATACAACAGTGTGCTATTCTGACGTTGAGACACATAATATCGATATGTATGGTAGAAGC
The DNA here is from genome assembly GCA_024403775.1 of Clostridia bacterium. Classification (GTDB taxonomy): domain Bacteria; phylum Bacillota; class Clostridia; order Saccharofermentanales; family Saccharofermentanaceae; genus Saccharofermentans. The sequence goes on from JAKSRE010000006.1 coordinate 39,766, forward strand.
GATAGCACTGAATTTCTTGCAATAAACCATAATGGTAATGTAGTAACCCCGGCTTCACAGCAGGAACCATCAAATCCTACATCAGCTCCGGTGAGTGGTGGAGAAACTCCAACAAATGCTCCAACTAACTACTATAACGGTGCTATTCCAACTGATGCTCCTACGCCAGAACCACTATATGAAGTTGGTGTTTTTGTAGAGCGTTGTTACAGAATTACAATGGATAGACAGCCTGATGCTGAAAGTTATGATCAGTGGGTATGGATGCTTAAGAACGGAAAGATCTGTGCGGCTCAGGTGGCATATTCCTTCTTATATAGTCAAGAATATATTGAAAAAGATACGGACAATAAAGATTATATCTTGGAATTATATGATTTGTTTTTTGGAAGAACGCCTTCTGGAAATGAACTTAATGACTGGTATGCCGTGTTGGCACAGCAGCAGCAGACTAGAGAAGAAGTATTTTTTGCATTTGCAAATTCGATAGAGTTCCAAAACCTCTGTAAGCAATATGGTGTGCCAGCAGGAAGCTATATAATGGGCTTGCCGAACAGTTTACAAATAGGAACCAATTGTTTTGTATCCAGACTTTACAGAATCTGTCTTAGTCGTGAACCTGATATCGAAAGCCAGATTGGCTGGGTTCAGAAACTGGTTAGTGGTGAAGTAAGTGGAACACAAATATCTTATGGCTTCATTTTCAGCCCTGAGTTTGTTAATAGAAATCTGTCCAACGAAGAGTACGTAGCCTACCTTTACAGAGCGTTTTTTGGACGTGAACCAGATCTTGACGGATTTAATGGCTGGGTGAATGATTTGTATAATGGAGTGAAGACGAGAGAAGAGGTTTTCTCTGGCTTTACTGGCTCAGCCGAGTTTTATAATTTGTGTGCAGAGTATGGAATAAATCCATAAGAATAATTAGTAAATAATATAAAGGGGTTATCTTAAGAATAACCCCTTTTATCTATTCAAAAATCAGGCATAAAAAAACGATTGCTTTGTTAAGCAATCGTCTTAGGTGGAGCGGGATACGAGACTTGAACTCGCGACTTTCACCTTGGCAAGGTGACACTCTACCACTGAGTTAATCCCGCGTGTGTTGTCGGTTTGTTAACTGACTTGAGTATTATAGTTAGAAGTTTTTAATTTGTCAACTACTTTTCGCAAAAAATACAAAAAATCTGTTATAAAGTTTTCAAACAAAGTAATAGAATGTCTGCGATGAGTACCCAAAGAAGCAATACAACTAACTTAACAGTGGGAAATCCTATTAAGGTAATACTGATTTTTGCATTACCTTTGTTATTGAGCAATGTTTTCCAGCAGATCTATAACATGACCGATGTTACTATTATTGGTCATAAACTTGGTGATGATGCTTTGGCTGCAATTGGAACCGTATCAATTATCTATAATATGTTTTCTTCCTTTGTTTTCGGAATGAATAATGGATTCTCTGTCGTTATTGGGCGTTTTTTTGGTGCCAAAGATTCAACGAACATGCGTAAGGCTATAGGAAACAGTATTACGATAGCTTCAATGTGGATAGTTTTCCTTACAGTTTTTACCATAAGCCTTAGAGTACCTCTTCTTAATCTGATTAATACACCTCAGAACTGTATTGAGACAGGTCTACCATATCTTACAATCATGCTCGCAGGCCTAGGACTCTCATTTATATATAATATCGAGGCGGGAATTCTTCGTGCACTTGGAAATTCCTTTATTCCATTATGTGTTCTTATCTTAAGTGCCGGATTAAACGTCTTACTGGATTTTCTCTTTGTATATAAGCTGGAATTCGGCCTTAAAGGAACTGCAATAGCAACAGTTACTTCTGTATTTATCGCGTCGGCTGTGTGCCTGATATATATCATTTATAAGGTTCCAGAAATAAGAATTAAAAAGGAAGATCTTAAGCTTAATAAAAAAATCGCAGTTGAACTATTAACTTCAGGACTGTCTTTTGGTCTCATGTTCACAATAGTTAACCTCGGTACAGTTGTTTTGCAGTCTGCAATTAACAGCCTTGGCCAGACCGTAATAGCTGCGCATACTACCGCACGTAAGATTACTGAACTTATGATGATGCCAAATTCAACTCTTTCTACTGCTGTTGCCACTTTTGTAAGCCAGAATCATGGTGCAAAACGTTATGACAGAGTTATTAAGGGCATTAAGCAGGCACATATATTTATGTTCGCAGTCATCTCTGTTCAGATTGTGTTCATGTATCTTTTTGGCGGAGGTCTTATTGAGTTTATATCTGGTTCTACAAACGAGACTCTTATTTCCACAGCCTTTCTTTATCTTAAATTTGATATAGTTTTCTACTATTCACTTGTGCCTTTGTGCCAGCTTCGAATGTCGCTTCAGAGCCTCGGCGCCAAGATTGTGCCACTTGTTGCAAGTTTTGCAGAAATGATTCTTAAAGTTTTGACAGCGGGCCTACTTGTTCAAAAGTATAAGTATTGGGGTATAATAATCTGTGAACCAGCAATCTGGGTTATCTGTGCTATCTATATAACAATAGCTTTTATTCTTAACCCAAATATCAAGAAGTATATTTTTACTTCTCGAAAATAATACTAGAAGAACAGAGGACTATATGGAAATTAATCAACTCATTGCCAGAATAAATGAACTTTATCATAAATCTAAATCAACTGGTCTTACAGACGAAGAACAAAAGGAGCAGCAAGCCCTTCGAGATGAATACAGAAAGGCTATTCTTGGCAACATGAGCGCTCAGCTTAATACAATGTCAATAAAGCATCCAGATGGAACTATCACAAAGGTTACCAAGAAGAATTAAGTTATTGACAACATAAAGTTTTAAGTTGTAAAATGCGTAGTAATTGAATAGATAAAGGCTATGACGAAGAGAAGTAGCGTGACTTATCACTTACAGAGAGTGGGAATGGTGAGATCCCATAGAATTGAATTCACGTGAATAACACTTAAGAGCCGCGATGGGAAAGAGTCTATAAAGATTCAAGTAGCTGAGCCGTAGGCCGCACGTAACGAGGGCAGGGTTTGTTGGAACCTAATGAGTGATTGTTATTTAATAACAGTAAATCAGGTGGCACCGCGATTATTAAGTTTAATCGTCCTGAGCAAAACAAAGGCGTTTTGCTTGGGATTTTTTTGTTTGAAAAAATAAAGCAGAACATCTAATAAAAGCATCTAATTAATTTATTTAAAGGAGAAACAAGATGGAGAAGCTTTTAACAGTAAGAGAAATCTTCAGAAACAGAGAAGAATATCTCAACAAGGAAATCACTATTGGTGGATGGGTTCGTTCTAATCGTGATTCAAAGACATTTGGTTTTATCGTACTTCATGATGGTACTTTCTTTGAACCAATTCAGGTTGTATATAATAATGGTCTTAATAATTTTGATGCAATTTGTAAAATAAATAATGGTGCTGCTCTTATTGTTAAGGGTACACTTGTTCCTACACCAGAGGCTAAGCAGCCTTTTGAGATTCAGGCTACTGAGGTTTTTGTTGAGGGTGAGTCAACCCCAGATTATCCAATGCAGAAGAAGCGTCATACAATGGAATATTTGAGAACTATTTCTCACTTGAGACCAAGAACAAATATTTTCCAGGCGACATTCAGAGTAAGATCACTTTGTGCTTATGCTATTCATAAGTTCTTCCAGGAAAGAGACTTTGTCTATGTACATACACCACTTATCACAGGCAGTGACTGCGAAGGTGCTGGTGAGATGTTCCAGGTAACAACAATGGATCTTAATAATATCCCTAAGACAGAAGAGGGAAAGATTGATTTTACTCAGGACTTCTTTGGTAAACCAACTAACCTTACAGTATCAGGTCAGCTTAACGGTGAGACTTTTGCTATGGCTTTCCGTAATATCTATACATTTGGTCCTACATTCAGAGCTGAGAATTCAAATACAACAAGACATGCTGCTGAGTTCTGGATGATTGAGCCTGAGATTGCTTTTGCTGATCTTAAGGATGACATGATTCTTGCTGAGTCAATGATTAAGTACATTATTAACTATGTTCTTGAGAATGCACCAGAAGAGATGGCTTTCTTTAACAGTTTTGTTGATAAGGGCCTTATCGAGAGACTTACACACGTTGCTAACTCAGACTTTGGCCACGTTACATATACAGAGGCTATCGAGATTTTGGAGAAGAATAACGACAAGTTTGACTATAAGGTTTACTGGGGCTGTGATCTTCAGACTGAGCATGAGAGATATCTCACAGAAGAAGTATTCAAGAAGCCAGTATTCGTAACAGATTATCCTAAGGAGATTAAGGCTTTCTACATGAAGCTTAATGAAGATGGTAAGACTGTAGCAGCTATGGACTGCCTCGTTCCTGGTATCGGTGAGATCATCGGTGGTAGCCAGAGAGAGGACGATTACGAGAAGCTCTGCACAAGAATGGATGAGCTTGGTCTTAAGAAAGAAGACTATGACTTCTATCTTGATCTTCGTAAGTATGGTTCAGCTAGACACGCTGGATTCGGTCTCGGATTTGAGCGTTGCGTAATGTACATGACAGGTATGGGTAACATCAGAGACGTTATTCCTTTCCCACGTACAGTAAACAACTGCGAACTTTAATTTAAGTATTTTTATAACAGATTTTCGAAAAGAGGTGACACAAATGGGAACAATTTATATTCCAGATGGCTACAAGAGCCCACAGACAATTCGTGAGACAGAAGTTGCAATTAAAGAAGTAAAAGATTATTTTGAACGTGCTTTGGCTAATGCTCTTAATCTTACAAGAGTATCTGCTCCACTTTTTGTAAAGCCTGAGACAGGTCTTAACGATAACCTTAACGGTGTTGAGCGTCCAGTTGCTTTCGACATCAAAGAGCAGGATGGAAAGGTAGTTGAGATTGTTCATTCTCTTGCTAAGTGGAAGAGAAAGGCTCTTAAGGAGTATGGTTTTATGCCAGGTGAGGGCCTTTATACAGATATGACTGCTATCCGTCGTGATGAGGAGACAGATAACCTTCATTCTATCTATGTAGATCAGTGGGACTGGGAAAAGGTTATCACTCGTGAGACTCGTACAATCGAGACTTTGAAGGAAACAGTATTCAGAATCTATATGGCTATCAAGCAGACTGAATATTATATGTGTGGCAAGTATCACTTTATGGATCCATTCCTTCCTAATGAGATTACATTTGTAACAACTCAGGAATTAGAGGATATGTATCCTGATAAGACTCAGAAGGAACGCGAGACTTTGATTACTAAGAAGTATGGTGCAGTATTCCTTATGCAGATTGGTGATAAGCTTAAGAGCGGTAAGATACATGATGGAAGAGCTCCAGACTATGATGACTGGACAATGAATGGTGATATTCTTGTTTATTATCCTGTTCTTGGTTCTTCACTTGAGCTTTCTTCAATGGGTATCAGAGTAGATGCTGCTTCAATGAAGTCACAGCTTAAGAAGGCTAACTGCGAGGACAGAGCAGAACTTCCATTCCAGAAGGCAATCTTAAATGATGAGCTTCCACTTACAATCGGCGGTGGTATCGGTCAGTCAAGAATCTGCATGTTCTTCTTGCAGCGTGCTCATATTGGTGAGGTTCAGTCTTCAATCTGGCCAGAAGATGTTGTCAACGAAGCAAAAGCTCATGGCGTTAATCTTCTTTAATAAATAAGTTTTGTTTATTTTACGCCTCGGAACTATTAAGTTAGTTCTGAGGTGTTTTTTTGTATAAAAAGAAAATGTTTCATTTACTATGTGTTGTTTTTACACAAAAGTATAAATACTTTTTTGTGTGGCACTATTCAAGGATAACTGTTAAATTTATATTAGTTTTTGTTAGGAGGAAAAATAGAATGAAGACTGTAAAAAAACTGGTTTCAGGAATTATTTCATTAGCAATAGTCATGAGTATTGCTCCTTCAGTATTTGCTGATGGAATTAACATTGATGAGAAAACTTTTCCTGATAAGGCTTTTAGAGACTGTGTTGAATTAGAAATCGACATAGATTCTGATGGAGTATTAAGTAGTGATGAGATTAATGCAGTAAAAATGATTAACTTATCACAAAAAGGGTTATCTGATTTAACAGGAATTGAGAATTTTACTGAATTAGAGTATCTTTTTCTTTTTGAAAATTCATTAACTTCGATTGATTTAAGTAAGAATACTAAATTAAAGGACTTGGATGTTAGTACTAACAAGCTTACTAATATTGATTTAAGTGCGAATGTTAACTTAGAGTGTCTGGATATTAGCTATAATAGTATTAGTAGTATTGATCTAAGTAAGAATGTAAATCTTATTGATTTGCATGCAGAAGAATGTGGATTAACAGGTATTGATTTAAAAAATAACACTAATCTTGTTAGTGCCTGGTTAGACAATAATATAATTGAGTCGATTGATGTCAGCATGCTTCCTAATCTTCAGATACTGACGATGACAAGTAATCTTATTAATAAAATTGACGTTAGCAAGAATCCTGAATTACTAATGCTTGATATTATTGAGACTGATATAGGAATTCTTGATGTCTCAAATAATCCAAAACTTGAATCTCTTCTTATTAGTAGTACTAATATCAGAAGTATTGATTTAAGTAAAAATCCTGAGTTGTGGAGTCTTGCAATGGCTTTTACAAGCATCAACAGAATAGATATCAGTAATAATCCTAAGATGGCTTCTTTGTTTTGTGGATGGAGTGATCTTAGCGAGATAAATATTGGCAACAATCCAATACTTCTTGAGATTTACAATAATACAACACCAGAGATAAATCCTGTGGAGGGATCAGATAAAGATTTCCACATATACTATAGTGAGAATGGCGTTATTGCTATATCCATTTCTTCAGACATCAAGATTGTTACAGAATATAAGGGCGTTGGTGATTTTGTTGATCGCTGCTATGAGATTGCACTTGGTCGTGAGGCTGATAAAGATGGATATGATTACTGGGTTGAGTCTCTTAATGGCGGTAAGATTTGTGGAGCTCAGGCTGGTTACGGCTTTATCTTTAGTGAAGAGTATACAAAGAAGAATACTTCAGATAAGATTTATGTTGAAGATTTGTATTTGATGTTCTTTGGACGTAAGCCAGATGAAGATGGATTTAATTACTGGTCAGGTCTTCTTGAGAGCGGAAAGATGACAAGAGAAGAGGTTTTTGCAGGTTTTGCAAACTCTCTTGAATTTGATAATCTCTGTAAGTCATATAATGTTATTACTGGTTACTACGTTAGTGGTGTTGAGAATATGAAGCAGGCTGGTGTTAACTGCTTCGTAGCAAGACTTTATGATATCTGCCTTAACAGACTTCCAGATATGGCAGGTCAGAGCGGCTGGGTTACTAAGTTAATTAATGGCGAAGTAACAGGAACAGAAGCTGCATTTGGTTTTGCATTCAGCCAGGAATTTATTAATGTAGAGAAGACACCAGAAGAATTTGTCAGATATATGTATAGTGCTTTCTTTGGCCGTGAGGCTGATAGTGAAGGCCTTAATGGCTGGGTTGAGGCTATTAATAATGGCAAGACTTTTGAAGAAGTATTCGCTGGATTTAGTGGTTCAACAGAATTTATGATTCTCTGTGCTGAATACGGTATAACAGCTTAATAAAGTTCTATAAACTGGTAATTTAAAGGCGTCGATTAGGAAAACTGGTCGACGTTTTTTTGTAGATTTTCGCGAAAGAAAGATGATAAAATATTATTAATATTTTTTGTGGAGGGGGATTTATGATAGGCAAAAAATTAGCTCGCTTTATATCAGGTGCTTTGGTAGCAGTATTAATGATGCCATCAATTGTATTTGGTTTGGATTTTAATGCTATTAATATCGTTAGAGTTAACGCGGAGATTGTTACACCTGTAGAGAATGATGGAGTTCGATTTCCAGTTGTTACTGAAGTAGTAGAAGGCTCACCAGCTTATATTTCCGAGAGTATGATTTACTGGGAAAAGTATGATAACGCTGAAGAAAGGTGGCTGCCATGTTATTTAAGTGAGTTTACTTCTGGTAAATACAGAGTTTCATGCCAGCTTAGAACAGATGTTGCAACTGACAGAATCTCGGATGCTACTGAACTTTATGTAAATGGTCAGAAGTGGAATATGGAAGAGGGTTCTTTCAAAGATTACTATGATGAAGATGGCTTTGGCTGGGTTTGGTATATTTCTGATGTTTATGAAGTGGCTGCTGATACAAATACACACGCTATATTATTAGCTGATATCAAGAATGGTACAGTTGATTTATCTGTAGGCAGTGCCCGCAAAGGCGATACAATATCAATGACTATAACTCCGTTTGAAGGATATGTAGTAGACACTATATCTGTTAAAGATGACAATGGAGATGTTACTTTGTCAGGAACTGATTTAAATAAGAAATTTGTTGTTGGCGATAGTGATATAAAGATTGATGTCAAATTTAAGTTTGTTGCAACAACAACCTATATTAATCAGGTTGAGGCAACAGGTAGTATTAAGGCACCTACTATCGGAGGTGAAGTAGTAGTTCCTTCTTTTGAGGTAACTGCAGGACTTCCAGCCTGTCTGCCAGAACAAATGATTCAGTGGGAGACATTACAAAATGATGAATGGGTTGCCTATGAGAATGGAACATTTGTAGCTGGAAAGTATAGAATTAACTGCCAGTTAAGAACAGATGGTGGTAATACATATCTTTTGGATCCTTCTGTAAAACTTAATATTAATGGCAAGGCATGGACAGTAAGTGATAAGTATGTTGTTGATCCTGATTCTGGATATTCCTGGATTTGGTTTAGTTCAGAAGTATTTAGTATTGGAGTTCCATTAGTCGTTCCAACAGCTTCTCCAACAACAGCTCCAGAACTTAGTGTTGGTGATTTTATTAATCGCTGCTATAGCGTAGCTCTTGGCCGTAGCGCTGATGAGGCAGGATATAACTATTGGGTAGATAACCTTAATAACGGACAGGCTTGTGGTGCTCAGGTTGGTTACGGCTTTATCTTCTCAGAAGAATATATAAATAAAAACAGAACTAACGAAGAGTTCGTAAACGATATGTATGCTATGTATTTTGGACGCGAAGCAGACATAGATGGATTTAACTACTGGGTAGGCTTACTTGAAAGCGGCTTAACACGCGAAGATATAATGGCAGGCTTTGCTAATTCAGAAGAGTTCAATAACCTTTGTAATAAGTATGGTGTAGTATGTGGAACATATCTGGTAGGTGTTCCAAACGATGTACAGGGTGGAGTTAACTGCTTTGTAGCACGTATGTATAAGGTATGCTTAAATAGACTTCCTGATATGGGAGGACAAGCTGGCTGGGTACTAAAACTTATGAGTGGTGAAGTATCTGGTACAACATGTAGCTATGGATTTGTATTCTCACCAGAGTTTATTGGCAAGAATCCAAGTAACGAAGAGTTTGTAGCATATATGTACAGAGCATTCTTTGGAAGAGAAGCAGATGAAGCAGGATTTGCAGCATGGGTACAGACACTTATTGACGGTGGATCTTATGAGGATGTATTTAATGGCTTTACTGGTTCAGCAGAGTTTATTAACCTTTGCGCTTCATATGGAATAAATGCTTGATTACGAACAAATCTGATTTGATAATAAGTAATAGGTATTAACTAAAACAGTCTCAAAACAACAAATAAGTTTTGAGACTGTTTTTTTGAGTGGCATTTTATGAGAAAATATATAGATAGATTTACTGGTAGTATTAGGGGGATTATATGAACAGAAAAATAGGTAAGCTCGTATCTGTGTTGTTAGTTTTATCTTTATTAGGAACAGAGATCACATCCTGTGCTTCTGAACCAGATAATAGTAAAGATTCAATTGAAACAAAGACAAGCGAAGAAGTAGTTAATAAAACTACTGAAAGCGAGCCTGAAAGTACAAAAGAAACCGAAGAAGTAATCCCAACTTATACTACAGAAGAAGCAGTAAATGAAACTACTACTGAGACTTTGGTAGATACTATTCCTTCTTCTTCAGAATTCAGGATGGGTACAATTAACGGCACTGGATATGAAGGAATAGAAGGCACAGGAAAATATAATTATGGTGAGGCACTTCAGAAGTCACTGATGTTTTATGAACTTCAAAGAAGCGGTATTCTGCCAGAGCAGACCAGAAGCAACTGGCGTGGTGATTCCTGCATAAATGATGGTAAAAGTGAAGGCCTTGATTTATCTGGCGGATGGTATGATGCAGGCGATAATGTAAAATTTAATCTCCCAATGGCATATACAGCATCTGTTCTTTCCTGGTCAGTATATGAGACACCTCTTGCCTATGAAGAATCAGGTCAGCTCCAATATGCTCTCGACAATATAAGATGGGCTAATGAGTATTTCATAAAATGTCATCCTGAAGAGGAAGTCTATTACTATCAGGTTGGTGACGGTAATCAGGATCACTCCTGGTGGGGACCATGCGAGGTTTTGGAATATGAGATGAATCGTCCCTGTTATAAAGTAGATTCCAATAATCCTGGATCAACAGTTACTGCTGAGGCTGCTGCTTCTCTTGCGCTCTGCGCTATTGTTTTCGAAAATGTTGATAAAAGCTTTTCTGACGAATGCAAAAATCACGCTATAAGTCTTTATAATTTTTCCGAGAAATATAAAAGTGATTCGGGTTATACTGCGGCCAATGGTTTTTATAATTCCTGGAGTGGATTTTATGATGAACTTTCCTGGGCCTCATGCTGGCTTTATATATTAACAGATGATAATAACTATCTTGATAATGCTCAGAAATATTATGAGCAGAGCGGCCATGATTATAACTGGGCTTTTTGCTGGGATGACGTGCACATTGGTGCTGCTGTTATGTTGTCAGAGCTTACATCTCAGGATAAATATTCAAGAGATGTTGAACAGCACCTGGATTTCTGGGTAAATGATATAACTTATACACCTAAGGGCTTGGCATGGCTTGATAGCTGGGGCTCATTAAGATATGCAACAACCACAGGTTTTATTGCGATGGTTTATGCTGATACAGATTCATGTGATTCTGGTAAGGCAGATGTATACAGGAGATTTGCTGAGAGTCAGGCTAATTATGCTCTTGGTGATTCTGGAAGATCCTTTATGATTGGTTTTGGTGATAACTATCCTGTTCATCCTCATCATAGAACTGCCCAGGGATCATACTGCGACAATATGAATGAGCCAGGAACATCAAGACATGTACTTTGTGGAGCACTTGTCGGCGGGCCAGATTCAAATGATGGATATACCGATGAAGTCTCAAACTATAACACAAACGAGGTTGCATGTGATTATAATGCAGGATTTACTGGCCTTCTTGCATATCTTTATGAAGAATATCACGGTCAGACACTTAAGGATTTTGGCTGTTATGAAGAAAAAACTGTAAATGAATTCTCCTGCACTGCTTCTATAAATGCAGAAGGAGATGGATTTACAGAGATTAAGGCCATTGTCATGAATATGTCAGCATGGCCTGCAAGAGCACCAGAGAATTTTGAACTTAGATATTATGTTGATTTAAGTGAGGTAGTAGATAAGGGATATCAGGTTTCTGATGTAACCTGGACAACAAACTATATGCAGGGTGCCACTGTAAGCGGAATAGGAACCTGGAACGAAGAGAATAATATATACTATTTGTCTGTTAGCTTTAATCAGAATGAGTTCTATCCAGGTGGACAGTCAGAATATAAAAAGGAAATACAGGTAAGACTACTTGGCCCAGATGGAGTCTGGGATTCAGGTAATGATCCTTCTTACAAGGGATTAAGTTCTGGAAATCAGACTGAAGGATTAAATCTTGCTCTTTATGAGAATGGAAAACTGGTATATGGTGCTGAGCCAGATGGTAATTCAAGTGGAAGTACAGTAATTGTTACTTCAGAGGGAACAAGTAATGAACCTGGTACTACTACCCCTGTAACAACTCCTGTAACTAATCCGGTTACCTCTGTGACTAGTGGAAATCTGGAAGTAACTTTAAATTACAGTAATAGTGGTGATAATATAAATTCCATATCAGGCGAACTTAGAATTACCAATAATGGATCTGAGATAGTACCTGTAAATGGTCTTAAGATTCTTTACTATTTTACAAATGACAGTAAAAAAGATCTTGATTTTGCCTGCTATCATTCAGCAGTTCAGGGGGCATCAGGTTCTTATACTCAGCTTACAAATGTAACTGGAACATATAAGGACTTAAGTGCTTCTGAGGCTGATACAGTTTGTGAGATAAGTTATGGTGATAATGCGACACTTAATAAAGGAGATTATCTGGTATTAAGTTTCTCTATAAATTACAAGGACTGGTCTACTATGAATGTATCTAATGATTATTCGTATAAATCAGCAGAAAATATTATAATAATGAGTGGAGATAATATAATTTTTGGAAATAATCCATAATTTTTGTAACCTCGCTAACATTTAAACGAGTATAGATATGAGACAAGGAGAAGACGATGGAAGATAGTGCGATAGTTGATCTTTACTGGAATCGCGATGAATATGCTATCACAGAGACTGAGACAAAATACGGGCGTTATCTGACGACTGTAGCTTTGAATATTCTAAATAATATGGAAGACTCCTCAGAATGTGTGAATGATACTTATCTTGGTGCCTGGAATTCTATTCCACCACAGAGACCTTCATTGTTGTCTGCTTATCTTGCAAAAATAACACGAAGGATATCAATAGATCTCTATAGACGTAAGAACGCCGAGAAGCGAAGTGGTTCAAATTACGAAGCTTCACTTGAAGAACTATGTGAGACCATTGGCGAGACAGAAGATATGAAGGCTGATGAGGGAACTAATCCTGTAAAGGATCGAGAAGAGAGCTTAAGGCATGAGATAATAATGAAATTTATTGCTGGTCTTAACGAAGAATCAAGACGACTTTTTATTGGACGTTATTTTTATATGGATTCAGTTAAGGATATCGCAGGATATCTTCATATTTCTGAGTCAAAAGTTAAAACAACTCTTTTCAGACTTAGACAGGATCTGAAGGAATATCTTAAGAAGGAGGGCTTTTTTGCATGAGAAATGATAATGATATAAAAGTAAAAGCTGAACTCCTTGAGGATATTATTGGAACAATTGACGATAAGGATATTTATGATGTATCTCGTTTAAGAGAGGAATATTTTAATAACAAGGAGCAAAAAAAGGCCAAAGTAACAAGTCTTAATAAAATGATTAATACTGGATCAAAGATAGCTGCAGTGGCAGCAGCACTTCTCATTGTTGGAGCAATAGTAATTATGGTAAACAGAGCATCCAATGTAAAGAGCTCGGATATGGAATCTTATGTGGCATTTGACGCTGAATATAAGGAAGCAATCAGAGGTTATTCGAATTCTGCTGAGGTTACTGCAGCATATGCTGAAGAGAATGTGCAGTCAGATGATGCATTGGTTGAAGAAGTTGCTGGAGAGAATTTCCAGGAAGCAACAAATGTCAAAGACATCGAGATTGACGGAGATTTTCCTGATGAGTTTGTATTTAATGAGATAAATTATGTTATTTGTAGTGCAGGATTAGTAAAAGAATTATTTGATGATTTGGATATAGATTCTGTTGATCTGACTGATACATATATTGACAGTTCTTATGGTGGATTCAGTATGGCTACCTTGCCGCTTAGTTATGCTGAGAATCCGGATTATGCCAAGTTTATTGTCCTGATAGATACCTCTAGTGGTGAGCGTGCAATTTATGTAGATTCGCTTTTCGAATGAAACCTTAATCAGAATTCTGCCAAATAAGCCCTGCATTTGATAGATAATTATCCTTTTGGAGATTAACATCAAGTTAACACTTCGTAATTTAGTTTCATGCAATTATTTCTTTTTATGGAGTATAATGTTAAGTACTACTTATTTGCGAAAGGATAAATTTATGAGGATTTTGGTAACGGGCGGCACAGGATACATCGGTTCTCACACTTGTGTGGAATTGATTAATGCTGGCCACGAGGTAGTAATTTTTGATAATTTGGTAAATTCCAAGATTGATGTACTTGATAAGATAGAGACTATTACAGGAATTAAGCCTTTGTTTTATGAAGTTGATATGCTTGATAAAGAGGGTCTCAGAGTTATTTTCGAAGATGCAAAAAATACCAATAAAAACTTTGATGCAGTAATTCATTTTGCTGGTCTTAAGGCAGTTGGTGAATCTGTTTTAAAGCCACTTCTTTATTATAAGAATAATCTTACAGGCACATTAAATCTTCTCGAGATAATGAATGAATATAATTGTAAGAATATTATTTTTAGTTCTTCAGCAACCGTATATGGTGCTCCAAAGTCAGTGCCTATCACAGAAGATTTTCCACTTCATACAACTAACCCTTATGGCAGCACTAAGCTTATGCTCGAAAATGTGCTTACAGACTTAACCATTGGTGATCCATCCTGGAGTGTTATACTTCTCAGGTATTTTAATCCTATTGGCGCTCATGAGAGCGGACTTATTGGCGAAGAACCTAATGGTATTCCAAATAACCTTATGCCATATATTGTTAAGGTTGCAAATGGCGAACTTGAAGTTCTTGGTGTATTCGGTGACGATTATGATACACCAGATGGTACAGGTGTAAGAGATTACATTCATGTAGTTGATCTTGCCAAGGGACACGTTTGTGCTATAGATAAGGTTATAAATGCAACTGGTGTTAACATATATAATCTTGGAACGGGAATTGGATATTCTGTACTCGATGTTGTTAAGGCTTTCGAGAAGGCAAACGGAGTTAAGGTTCCATATGTAATCAAGGACAGACGTCCTGGTGATATAGCAGAGTGCTACGCAAATCCAGCCAAGGCTAAGAAGGAAATCGGATGGGAGGCAAAGTTCGATTTGGAGAGAATGTGCAAAGATTCTTGGAGATTTGTAGCAGGAAATAAATAATTCATTACAGTGTTTATTTGGAGGCAAAATGGACAAATTAACTGGTTTTAAGCATGGTATTAATCTTGGTGGCTGGCTCTCTCAGTGCGTTCACACTAAAGAGCACTATGATTCTTTTATCAAGGAAGAAGACATTGCCATCATTAAAAGCTGGAATCTTGATCACATCAGAGTTCCTGTAGACTATGATCTCGTTGAGGATAAAGATGGTAATTATATTGAAGAAGGCTTTAAGTACATTGATGATGTTATCTCATGGTGTAAGAAGAATGGTCTTAATATGATTCTTGATCTTCACAAGACTTTTGGTTATTCCTTTGATGTTGGTGAGAAAGAGGATGGCTTCTTCGAGTCTAAAGCTTATCAGGAGCGTTTCTATAAGCTTTGGGAGCAGTTTGCTACACGATATGCTTCTAATAAAGATATGCTCTGCTTTGAGCTACTTAATGAGGTTACAGATCAGGCCTATTCAGAAATCTGGAATGAGATTTCTGATACTTGTATTAAGCGTATTAGAGCAATCGATTCAGATGTAAGAATCCTTGTTGGCGGTTACTGGAATAACAGTGTTGAGGCTGTGCCAGATTTGAGAATGCCACAGGATGAGAATATTATTTATAATTTCCACTGCTATGAGCCACTTATTTTTACTCATCAGGGAGCACACTGGGTTTCTGGAATGGATGTAAACTTCCGAATGAAGCTTAACAGTAAGTTCTCATATTATGAAGAGCAGTCAATGAAAAACATCGACCAGATGAGTGCCAAGTATGGCGCATATGACCCAGATGAAGCTCCTAACGAGGAATATTTTGAACAGCTTTTCGCAGAGGCTATTAAAGTAGCAAAAGAGCGTAATGTTCAGCTTTACTGCGGTGAGTATGGAGTTATCGACAGATGTGAGCCAGAAGAGATTCTTGCTTGGTATAAGCTGATTGGTAATGTATTTAATAAGCATAATATAGGAAGAGCCTGCTGGTCTTATCGAAAGATGGATTTTGGTATTTCAGATGAGCGCATGGATAAGGTACGTGACGAACTTATCAAGTATTTATAATTTGAGAGGGATTCTTATATGAAAGCATTGTTTATTGGCGGAACAGGCACGATCAGTATGGCAATAACCAAGCTACTTGTTAAAAAGGGCTGGGAGGTATACCTTATCAATCGTGGTTCAAGAAGTGATGAACTTCCTTCAGAAGTAAATGTTATTAATATGGACATTAATGACGAAGAGAAGGTTAAAGATGCGATAAAAGATCTTTATTTTGATTCAGTCTGTGATTTTATTGGTTTCGTTCCTGAGCAGCTCGAGAGAGACTACAGAATTTTTAAGGGCAAGACATCACAGTTTATGTATATAAGCTCAGCTTCTGCTTACCATAAGCCATGTGCTTCATACCTTATTAACGAGGGTACTTCACTTATTAATCCATATTGGGAATACTCACGTAATAAGGCCAAATGTGAGAGACTTCTCATGAAATATTATGAGGAAGAGGGCTTTCCAGTTACTATCATTCGTCCAAGCCATACTTATGATGAGAGAAGCATTCCACTTGGTGTTCATGGAGAGAAGGGCAGCTGGCAGGTAGTAAAGAGAATTATGGAAGGAAAGAAGGTTATCATCCATGGTGACGGAACTTCTCTCTGGACAATCACTCATAATTCTGACTTTGCCAAGGGTTTTGTTGGTCTTATGGCTAATCAGCATGCTATAGGTGAAGCATTCCAGATTACTTCTGATGAGAGCGTTACATGGAATCAGATTTATAAGGCTATCGCAGATAGTCTTGGAATAGAACTTAAGCCATACTATGTATCATCAAGTTTCCTTGCTGCTGCAGGAGATAATGATTATATTGGAAGTCTTATTGGTGATAAAGCAAATTCAGTTGTGTTTGATAACAGTAAACTTAAAAAAGTAGTTCCTGATTTTAACGCTGAAATTACTGCCAGACAGGGTATCGATATGACAATTAAAAATGTTCTTAACCATCCGGAATTTCAGGTTGAAGATCCTGAATTTGACGCATGGTGTGACAAGGTAATAAGCACTCTTGAAGAGGCAGCTTTAAAGATTCACGGCTGATAAAACTGGTTTATATAAAAGATTACTTTGTTAATTTAGTCTCGCCTGACATGAGAAAATAATCTTGTCAGGTGAGATTTTTTATGAAATTAAAAACGCGGGATTCAAACTGAACCCCGCGAGCTTATAAATCAAAAAAACAACTTAATATTAGTCTCTTCTGAACAAATCTCTTGTGTAAACCTTGTCATTTACATCATCAAGAATTGGATCATATCTGTTAGCGATAATAACATCAGAAGAAGATTTAAACTTATCAAGATCATTTACAACAACATCGCCAAAGAATGTAGTGCCATCGGCAAGAGTTGGTTCATAAATAATAACCTTGGCACCATTTGCTTTAACTCTTCTGATTACACCCTGAATTGAACTTTGTCTGAAATTATCAGAGTTAGTTTTCATTGTAAGTCTGTATACACCTACAGTAACATTCTTCTCCTTAGTTGCATCGAACTTGGAATCGAACTGATATGCGTAGTAGCCAGCTTTCTTAAGAACTTGCTCGGAAATAAACTCTTTACGAGTACGATTAGATTCAACGATAGCCTTGATAAGATTCTCTGGAACACCGTCAAAGTTTGCAAGAAGCTGCTTCGTATCCTTAGGAAGACAGTATCCACCATAACCAAATGATGGGTTATTGTAATGTGTTCCGATACGTGGATCGAGGCAGACGCCTTCAATAATTGACTTGGTGTCAAGTCCCTTAAGTTCTGCATATGTATCGAGCTCGTTAAAGTAACTTACGCGAAGCGCAAGATATGTATTAGCAAAGAGTTTAACAGCTTCAGCTTCAGTAAAGCCCATGAAGAGAGTCTCAATATTTTCCTTAATTGCACCTTCTTTAAGAAGATTAGCAAATGTATTAGCAGCCTTAACAAGTTTCTCATTATCCATATCTGTACCAACAATGATTCTTGAAGGATAGAGATTATCGTAAAGTGCCTTACTCTCTCTTAAGAATTCAGGGCTGAAGATAATATTGTCTGATTTTTTATTCTCACGAATAGCCTTTGTAAATCCAACAGGGATAGTAGATTTAATAATCATAATCGCATTTGGATTATATTTAATTACGAGATCAATAACTGTCTCAACAGCAGATGTATCAAAGAAATTCTTTTCACTATCATAATTTGTTGGAGCAGCGATGATAACAAAATCTGCATCCTTATAAGCTAATTCAGCATCAAGTGTAGCAGTAAGATTAAGTTCCTTAGTAGCAAGATATTCTTCGATATCCTTGTCAACGATAGGTGAACGACGGTTATTAATCATCTCAACCTTCTCAGGAATGATGTCAACAGCATAAACTTCATTGTGCTGAGCAAGAAGGACAGCATTACTTAAGCCAACGTAGCCAGTGCCGGCGATAGCAATCTTCATAAGTTAATCCCCTTTATTTGATTTTATAGATAATCAATTATAACATACATTTTACGTGGGAATGTACACTTTTCGACAATAAAGGATATAAAAGAGAGGGATATATTCGACACTTTTAATTTGAGTAAATGATTTAAGTCGTGTATAATAAAACGATACTTTTATTAGGAGAGAATAAAATGAAGCTTATTATACAGATTCCTTGTTACAACGAAGCAGAGACACTCGAGATCGCACTTAATGATCTTCCAAAGCATATCGATGGTATAGATGAGATTGAATATTTAATTATCAACGATGGAAGTAAAGATAAGACAGTTGAAGTTGCTAAGAACTGGGGTGTTGATTACATCGTAAGTTTTAAGAAGAACAAGGGTCTTGCTCACGGATTTATGGCAGGTCTTGATGCTGCTTTAAGATGTGGTGCAGATATAATTGTAAATACAGATGCTGATAACCAGTATTGTGGTGAGGATATTGCTAAGATTGTTGAGCCTATCATTAAGGGTGAGGCTGACATTGTAATTGGTGCACGTCCTATTGATCAGACAGAGCACTTCTCATTTGTAAAGAAGAAGCTTCAGCACTTTGGCAGCTGGGTAGTTCGTAAGGCTTCAAAATCTGATATTCCAGATGCTCCTAGTGGATTCAGAGCTTATAGCAGAGATGCAGGCTTAAGACTTAATGTTGTTAATGAATATACATATACACTCGAGCAGATTGTTCAGGCAGGAAGATCAAAGATTCCAATGACTTCTGTACCAATCAGAACAAACGGTGAGCTCAGACCATCAAGACTTTTCCACAGCATGATGGGATATGTTAAGCGTTCAATGGTTACAATCGTAAGAGCATATCTTATGTATAAGCCATTTAAGTTCTTTAGTTTTATGTCAATCATTCCATTGATTGCTGGTCTTGCTCTTGGCGTTAGATTTATCGTTTTCTATGCTATGGGCCAGGGTTCAGGTAATGTTCAGTCACTTATCCTTTGCTCTCTTCTCATTATGATTGCAGCGCTTATCTGGGTAGTTGGACTTCTTGCAGATGTTATTGCAGCTAATCGTAAGATTCTTGAGGATATCCAGAAAAGAGTTCGTGATTTGGACTATACTCTTAATAAAGACGGTTTCAACGAAGATTTTATCGATAACAGAGCTAATAAGAAGAAGGACTAATGTCCTTTTGTTATACAGAGGCACACAAATCTGAATGGATAAAAAAGCATTAAATAGTAAACGAATAAGTAAGCAGGGCATCAGTAGTATTAAGGATGCCCTTGTTGCTATATCACCTTATTTTTTGGCGATAGTTATTTTAACTGTGCTCATAAATATTCTGTTCAGATTAAATACGATCGATATTGTAAATTATCCAATCGCATACTTTCAGGGTGATGGTGTATCTGTTATTCACAGAACCCATGAGATGCGTTTTGATCATTCGATTTTTACATACGATCAGCTCGCTTCACCTTATGGTTCAAGTACTTACGATTATTATACTTTCGATTTGCTGCTGCTTCTTATACAGTTTGTGTTTGCCAATATTGCAGCAAATTACGTTCTTGGCTATAACCTCTTTTTATTAAGTGCCATTTATTTTAATGGGATTTCAGCTATTTACAGTTTAAGAAGACTTCAGTTTTCCAAGACGAGCTCAGTTGGAATGGGAATTCTTTATGGACTTCTGCCATTCTTCTTTGGCCGCTACAGAGCACATGTTTATCTTACGTTTTTCTTTGTAGCTCCTCTGGCAATTGTACTTGCTATTGAGGTGTTCAGAGGCGATTTTGTATTTAAGTGGCCATTTAATTTTAAGGGATATAAGCCTTCAAAAACTGATATCAAAAAGACACTAGTCAATCTGTTTATAATGATAATGATTGGCATGACAGGCGTATACTATGCACTTTTATCATGCCTGTTTATTGCTTTTGCGGCAGTTCTTCATCTGATAAATGACAGAAAGATAAAGGATTTTGGAAGTGCCATTGCTGCAATAAGCGTCAGCGCATTTACCTTTATAATGTCTGCTTTGCCTTCAATTATCTATTGGAAAAACAATGGAAGAACGGTTGTAGCTAATATGAGAATGGCTCAAAACAGCGCCAGAGTCTCAGAGGACATGGGTCTTAAGTTAATTCAGTGCTTTGTTCCTAATAAGGAGCATCGCCTTGGTATTTTCTCCCGAATTGCATCTATGTACAGAGATGGAACTTATACTCTTGGTGAGTGGACGGAATCAGGTTATATTGGTCTTGTATTTGCCTGTGGACTTATGCTGATTCTTATCTATATTTTTATTTTGCCACTTCACAACAATAAGTCACTTTATACACCACTGGCACTTTTTACGATGTTCATTCTTCTTATAGGAAGTCCTTCCTGTATGAATTTTATTGTGGTTAAGATTTTCCCATACCTTAGATGTTATAACAGAGCTGTAGTTTATGTAGCTTTTATGGCTGCTATCTCTGCTGCATATGTAGCAGAATATGTTTTTGTTTATATTCGAAAATTTGTTCCACAAATCTTAGCCTCAATAGTATGTATTTTTCTCATGACCACGGTTGTTATAATTGGTGCATGGGATCAGACTGGAATTATAAAAGATGAATCAGCAGCTCTTGTATCTCAAGGCTATTTTCAGCGTGATGAGGAAATTGTATCTCTTATTATGAATTATGCGACCACATTTAATCCTCCTGATGGCACAGTGGATTTATTTGTAATGCCATATGTTAGAGATGAGACAGTATCAGAAGTTGTGGATCATCAGAGACATACACAGCTTATAGTTCATGATGAGAATCTGTGTCTGTCATATGGTGCCCCTGAGAACAGACCTTTTGACCTAGAACTTTA
The DNA here is from genome assembly GCA_024403775.1 of Clostridia bacterium. Classification (GTDB taxonomy): domain Bacteria; phylum Bacillota; class Clostridia; order Saccharofermentanales; family Saccharofermentanaceae; genus Saccharofermentans. The sequence goes on from JAKSRE010000006.1 coordinate 61,050, forward strand.
TGATTTATTCACTAATCATACAGTCGACGAGCAGATTGATTTTGCAGTTAACCTTGGATATGACGGTTTCCTCATGTCTCCAAAGAACTTTATCGAAGGAGATCAGGATCCAAAGTATATAGAGATGTTTAATAGACTTACTGAGAGATTTGGTGCACCAGAAGTTATAGCACATGACTTCATCTATTGGTGCTCAGTAAACTGATGCGTGTGCACATTGAGGGATTAATATGGAAAATGAATTTAGTTTTGCGGATTTGGAACCGCGTGGACCGCTTCAGGTAAAAAATACCGTTGTAGGAATTTTAAGAAATGTAGATGGCAGTGGCGTAGAAGCAGGTGTTGTAATACCTGATGCCCAGTTTAAGGATGCTAATCAGATAGGTGCAATTAAAATTGACCGTAATCACTTAAACGGTGCTCCTTTTGATATGCGTGTTGTCTGTGAGATTTTAAATCCAGAGGCAGTTAAAGGAAAATTCAGAGGAAAAGTAATTGAAGTTCTCGGAGGAATTGATGACGATGATGCCAAGATGCTCTCACTTTACAGACAGTTTGGCTTAAGTCCTGATTTTCCTGAAGCAGTAAAAGAATCTGTTCAAAATCTTCCTCTTAATCCTACTGAGGATGATATAAATGAAGAATTTGCAAAGGGACGTGTAGATTTAAGAGGTCTTCTCACTATCACAATCGATGGTGAAGAGGCTAAGGACCTGGATGATGCTATCACCGTAAAGAGACTTGCAAATGGAGATTTTAAGCTTTTCGTACATATTGCAGATGTATCTCACTATGTTCAGGATGAGACAATTCTTGATAAGGAAGCAAGACTTCGTGCCACATCAGTTTATCTTGCAGACAGAGTTATTCCAATGCTTCCGCCAAAACTTTCAAATGGCCTCTGCAGCTTAAATCCGCATGTTGACAGACTTACCATGACAGCTGAGATGATTATTAACCGCAATAACGGTGAGATTATCGATGGCCACGTATATGAGAGTGTTATAAACAGTGATCGAAGAATGAGCTATAACGAGTGCTATCGAATCCTTTTCGAGGACGAGAAGATTGAAGATCAGCCACAAATAGTAGATATGCTCTGGCTTATGAAGAACTTAACTGATGTTCTTAAGGCTAAAAGAGATGCCAGAGGCACACTGAATTTCAATATTCCAGAGACGAAAGTAATCCTTAACGAAGACGGCTCTGTTAAGGATGTAATGGCATACCCAATCAATTACTGCCATGGCATGATTGAGGAGTTCATGATTGCTGCAAATGAATTTATTGCAGAATATTTCTGTAGCAGAAATTATCCATTCGTATACAGAATTCATGAGAATCCAGATCCAATTAAACTTCAGAAATTCGCAAGAGTTGCCCGTAATTTTGGTGCGGTTGGTACTATTAAAAATGATGCCAGACCTGGAGATCTTCGAAACTATGTTGAGACAATAAGAAGACAGGAGATTCTCCCTTCCATTAATACAATGCTCCTTAGATCTCTTGCCAAAGCCAAGTATTCTTCAGAGAATTGCGGCCACTATGGACTTGCATCAAAGTTCTATTGTCACTTTACGAGTCCAATCAGACGATATCCTGATCTTTATATTCACAGAATCATCAAGTCTTTCCTTCATAAGAAGAATAAGAAGAGATATTTTGCCAATAAGGTTGATGAGATAGCACAGCATAGTTCGGATATGGAGCGTAATTCTGTTGATGCAGAGAGAGCTTCAGTAGACGCAAAGGTAGCGCTTTATATGAGCGACAAGGTTGGAACTGTCTATGAGGCAATGGTATCTTCAATTATTGATCCAGGTATCTTTGTTGAGCTTCCAAATACTGTTGAGGGTTTTGTTGCCTTTAGAACAATGAATGACCACTATGTATTTGATGAGCGCTTTATGTGGGCGATGGGCAAAAGATACGGAACCAAGCTTACTATTGGAAGCAAGGTAAAGGTAAGACTTGTAAGAGTTGACCTGACTACTAACCATATTGATTTTGAGCTGGAAGAAGAGATGGGCGGTGGAAGACCTCCAAGAAGCGCATCTTCCAGAAGTTCAAGGCTTGAGGAGAGAAGTTCTCGTGGCCGTAAGTCAAGAAGTGAGGGAAGAAGTTCAGGAAAACGCAGTTCACGAGATTCTGGTAAGTCAGGAAGATCTTCTTCTCGAAAGTCAGAATCTACTAAAGCCAGAAGTTCTTCAAGATCTTCATCCAGACCATCTTCCAGAATGGAAGGCCGCAAGGCTTCTTCAGGAAGAAAGAGCTCTGGTTCAAGAAGTACCAGACGTTCATCTACACCTAGAACAACTGAGTTTTAATAATGTTAGGATTAGTGGCCTCAAAGCAGATTTTAATCTGCTTTGAGGCTTCTTTTTTGTGTGAAGCTTGAAGTTTGTGCTAAGTCCTGGAGGTAGACCCCCATCCTTCTGCAAGACTGTGTGGTTTTTAAGCCCGTTTTTGTGGAGTTGAAGGCGGTTGTTTGTAAAAAGATAGGGTAGGCGCTTGTTTTACAAACATGGGGAAGCTGGATTTGTAAAAATATAGCTTAGCCCGGAATTTTACAAACGCTACTTCGGGTTCAGGTGGCAGGGCTTTTGAAGCGCAGGATTCAGAATAATGGGGGTAAACAGAGAATATTCTAAATTTAATTGAATGACATTTAGAATAATTGGGATTTACGTCGATTATTCTAAATCTTCAAAGGCGCTTTTAGAATTTTGGTGGTTTCTAGTAAATATTCTAAATGGAAAAACTTCTTAATATTGGCGAATCTGAATGTGTATAGAGAAAGCCATGCTCCAGAGCAGATTTTGAATGGAAATCTCTTTAGAAAATTCAGGGAATCTGCTAAATTTTCTAAATCTGACAAAAGTGAATTTAGAAAAATTCCGACATATCGTTTTTTATTCTAAATTTAGGAAAAATGAATTTAGAATAATGGGCCAAACCAGCAGTTATTCTGAATTCTCTAAGGGGCAAGCGGCAGACAAGGGGCTGGAAAAGTCGTCAGTTTATAATTTCTTCCTATTCTGACCAAAATTATAAATTTATCCAAAGCCAGTTTATAATTATCAAGGTTAAAGCCAATTTTTATAAACTCATTCTTCTTGAGTTTATAATTTAAGCCCAAACTAACGTTTTTTATAAACTGGATTTTGCCTCTTAAGCATACAATAGGGGGCTAATAGGCAGATATCTTACTCAAGAGACGAATTCTTGCCTTCGAAGGGCCATTGGCAGTTTATAATTTTCCTAAGATTCATAGGTAATTATAAATTTCCATTTCCCCAGTTTATAATTTTCCTTCCATTTAAGTAAAATTATAAATCTTGCTTTCAGCAATTTATAATTTAAGCCCCTTTCTCCAATAATTATAAACTCGCCCCGCCTAGCCATACTCCACTAACTATAACTGGTATTCTGTCACCAATGCTTCGTGCTCTAACACTCGGTTTGTAAATAAAAAACATCTCCAAACCACAGACGTGGTTTGGAGACAGTAGCCAAAATCAAAGAATTATTAATTTATTGAATCAAAAAATCATCTAACGATGATATTTTTAATCTGATCAAGGAAATCATCGCAAGTATCTGAATAAATCTGAAGGGTAAGCTCTGAATTTAAATCCAGACCAAAGATACCCATGATGCTCTTGGCATCAGCAATGTATTTTCCTGAGATAATATCGATATCGTAATCACAAAGGTGAGCTGCGTTAACAAGATCCTTAACATCATTAATTTTGGAAAGCTTTACAACAACTGTTTTCACTTTAAATACCTCCAATGAATGTAATGTTTGATTCTGAAAGAATTGTAACATATAATTCCTTTGTAATTAATTCGCAAAATAGCATATTTTCGACAAGAAAAAGGAGAAAAATATCAGTATGAAAGTGTATTTTTACACATTGGGTTGTCGCGTAAATCAATATGAGACAGATGCAGTGCGTAAACTCTGTGAGAATTCCGGGATGACTTCAGTTGATTTGCCAGAAGAAGCAGATGTTGTTGTAATAAATACCTGTTCGGTTACAGGCGAGGCGGATCGTAAATCAAGACAGCAGATTAGACATATGCGTAAGGTTAATCCAAAGGCAATCATATGCGCTATGGGCTGTCAGGTTGAGGCTGCTGAAGGTAAAGTTGAGGCTGATATTATTCTTGGAACCAGAGACAAGAAGCTTCTTCCAGACAGAATAAATGAGTTTTGTAATTCTGAGGAATATATAACAAGAACTACGACTGGTTTTTGTATGCATAAAAGACCAGAGGTTAGTAAGGAAGATGTATATCAGGAGTTTGGAACAGTTCAGTCTCCTGAAGGAACCAGAGCTTTTGTAAAGATTGAGGATGGCTGCAATAATTTTTGTACTTACTGCATTATTCCATATACTAGAGGAAGAGTTGTCAGCCGCGAAGAAGAAAATGTTGTTAAGGAAGTCATGGAACTTGCATCGGAAGGGTTTGCTGAGGTCGTTCTGACTGGTATTCATTTGTGCTCCTATGGTAAAGACCGAGGTGAAGGAACAGAGGCACTCCTAAGACTTCTTCAGAAAATTAATGCTATAGATGGAATTGAAAGAATAAGACTTGGTTCTCTTGAGCCGATGTCTCTTACACCTGAGTTTATTGCTGGTCTTAAGTCGATAAATAAGCTTTGTCCACATTTTCATTTATCTCTTCAGAGCGGAAGCGATACGGTTCTTAAAAGAATGAATCGTAAGTATAATTCTTCAGAGTATGAGGCTCGCGTAAATGCTTTAAGAGAAGTTTATCCGGATATGTCTCTTACTACAGATGTTATTTGCGGATTCCCAGGCGAGACAGAAGAGGAATTTAATGAGACATATGAATTTGTAAACAGACTTAAGTTTAGTAAACTTCATGTTTTCCCTTATTCTGTGCGTGAAGGTACAGTTGCGGCAAAGATGGAGCAGGTTCCAAAGAGTATCTCAAAGGCCAGAACGGCTGTTCTTAATGATTTTTCTTCGAAAGCTGAGGATGAGTTTGCAAGAAGATTTGTTGGTCGTAAGGTTCGTGTTCTTGTTGAAGCTAACAGAAGCGCTGAAGCCGAGAAATTATCAGGTGATTCGGGTGTATTCTATACAGGATATACAGAAGAATATGTTAAGGTCGTTATTAAGTTTAAAGATGAAGCTGAGGCTAAAAAATATGTTGGCAGAGTAATAGAAGGAAATCTTATAGAATTCTTAACTCTTTATGCTATCGAAGAGTTTTAATTTGTGCTAATATAAATGTAGGATTAAAGTTTGAAGAAGGGGGATATAGACGTGTCACAGGAGACAACAAGATTTAATTTTCCAAGCGACAGAACATTGGAAGCAAGAGAGATAATGACATATGTAGTTAATGCCCTTAAGGAGAAGGGATACGATCCAGTAAATCAGTTGGTTGGATATTTTATTTCAAGCGATCCAACTTATATCACAAGCTATAATGGAGCTCGTGGATATATCAAGAGAATGGAACGTGACGAGCTTCTTGAGATGATACTTAAAGAGTATTGTAATTTACTTAATTAAGAATTAGAGACCGTCTGTTAGGCGGTCTTATTTTATTAATACAGATTTCTATTGGCTTTTTGCCGAAAGGTGGTAATAAAATGGGTAAGGGACGAGTAATGGCTATTGATTTTGGTATGAGACATATCGGTATAGCTTTATCTGATGAATTAAGAATAATTGCATCAGGATATGAGACAGTTAACTGGAATGGCGAAGATGACGAGTGGGCTCTTAACAGAATTTGCGAGATTATCGAAGATAAAAATGTTAAGGAGATAGTTCTTGGTAAGCCTTCCAAGGCAAACGGTGAGGAGTCTGAGTCAGAGCGTAAGGCCAAGGCTTTTGGTGATAAACTTGAAGCAAGAATAGGAATTAAGCCAGTACTTAAGGATGAGAGATATACAACTGTCATCGCTTCTCAGATGCTTCATGCGAATAATATTAAGGCAAAAAAGCAGAAGAAGATTATTGACCAGATGGCAGCTGAAGTTATTTTGCGTGAATATCTTGAGCAGCATCGCGGATAATAGACCTTTGAGTAGGTATGTGTTATAATTTTATATCAAGTTTTTTTGGAGGAAAATATTATGGCAGATGAGAATAAATGCAATATGGATTGTGATAACTGTTCTTTGGAGGAATGTCCAGAAGTAGAGGAGCAGGTTATTACATTAACAGATTGTGAGACAAATGAATCACGTGATTTTGTAGTAATTGATGATTTTGAATACAAGGATAAGTCTTATTATGTTCTCGTTCCATTGGTTGAGCAGGAAGCTGACGATGAGTACGAAGAATTTACTATTGCTGAAGTTATTGAGGATGAGAACGGTGAGAGTTCAATTCTTACAATGGCAGAAGATGACCCTATGATAGATGAGATCTATGATTACTATGATTCAATCTATGAGGCAGCTTTTGAAGACGTAGACGATGAAGACTCAGAGAAGTAATAATTCAAGTCGTAGTTCCCAGAGTAAGGGAAGAGATAATCAGTATTCGAGAGAGGAACACAAGAACTCTTACGATAATAGTGATGAACTTATTGTTATTCGTGATACTTCTAACAACAAGGAATATTTCCTTTCAGTTGTAGATAATTTTGTCCTCAATCACAATGAATACATTGTAATGTATAATTTCGCGCCTGATGATGGTTCACATTCCAAGCCTGAACTTGTTATCATGCGTACAGTCTTTGGTGAGAAGGGAACGCAGCAGTTCATTTCTATCAAGGATCGTAAAGAGTTGAATGAAGCATTTGATTTCTTTATGAGAAGGTTTTATTCAGCAGAATCTAAGTGATATTTTTGCACCGAGGTATTTTTTGCTTCGGTGCTTTTTAGGTAAAAGGATGAGTAAATTAAAGGCGGCAATAGATGATTTAATCTGGTTTTGCGCGACGACTCTGCGTCTTAGCGTATATATTTTGCTGATGCTTGGTGCACAGGTTATTTCCATGCTCATTTTATCTGTCATGCACGTAAATTATAATGTCTATGAAGGTACATGGGAGCTTATCTATATCGTTATTGCCTTAGTATTTCTTGGATTGATGTATCTGGTTGAACACAAGACAAATAACAGAGAATATTATCTCATTACTCATAAAAATGATGATTCGGATTTTCAGTTTAGTACTCCCAAGAAAAGAGATATGACCTGGTGTGATGGAAGAACCATTAAGAAAACAGCAATCAACCGTTATAAGTTTCTGGTGATTATCATTATATCGTTAGGATTACTTGGGATAATAACTTTTTATTTGTCTACTGCCAATATTATAGCTGATAAATTCTCTGGTGGAGCCGTGGAGCAGGCACTTAATGATTATGATACTGCAATGGATCGATATGCTTATGTTGATCAGGAAATTGTGCCTAAATGGGATGTGATTCTTCAGTACTTTTTACTCGTTTTCTGTGTGCCTGTAGTTGAAGAATTGATGTTTAGAGGATTTGTTTTTGGCCAGTATAAGAGAAGAATGCCATTTTGGGCGGCAGCTCTTGCTTCTGCTTTCTTATTTGGAATTATTCATGGTATCTCGATTCAGATTGGATATGCCATGATTGCTGGTGTGATTTTAAGCCTGGTCTATTATTACTGTGATTCGATTTACTGTTCTATTGCGGTTCATGCAATATTTAATTTTCTTGGCGGGGTAATGTTCAGTATAAGTACTGATTTTCCGGTAACCAGAAATCTTGTTAGTATCATTAATATGATTTTTTACTATGCGGAGTCTTTTGCAATACTTCCTACAATTTTGTTAATGATTTATCTTGTAAAAAAGGGATATCATCCAATTAAGAAATCAGACAATGGTGATATAACTTTAACTGTGAAGGAGTAAGAAATATGGCAGGTTCAGGAATTATGCAGTTGGGAAAGTATTCCAAGCGCAAGTGGCTGCTTGTGGTTGTGATTTTTCTTTGCATATTTTTGCTTGTTTCTATTATTCTAGCTTCTATTGGAATTATTGGTATGAATAGCCAGCTGGTTACAATTAAGACTTCCAGTATTCCAACCTCATATGTATCAAATGGCTATGGAATCAATCTTGATTCTATTCCTGTAAGTAATATGGTAAAAGATTCTTCTTTTGAGCTTCAGACCTTTTCTTATGTGGTTAAGGCCTCAGACAGTAGTTCTCAGAGTATCTATTTCAGGAGTGAAGATGCTTCGTGGAATGGCGAGAGGGCTGACTGGCTCGAGAGTAAACTCATTGGAAGTGATATCAGAATATTGACTTCTTCTGGTAATACTTTTACTTTCCTTGAGAGCTTTGAAGGGAAAATAACTGGTTATTCTCTTGCTGAACTGGGTGTTCTGCATGAGGTTGAAGTGTCAGATGAATATATAAATAATGAGGAAATAATAGATCTTTGTATTATCGATAATTCAGTTGTGGCACTCACTTCTGAAGGTAAGATTATTAGCGATTTGCTTTCAGATCTGACATCGGTTGCAGATACTGGTGATTACCGCTTTGTAGATATTATCGAAGCTTCTTCAGGTATAGCAGCTGCTTCTCAGAATGGTGAAGTGTTCTATTCAACTGACGGAAGAAGCTTCTCAAAGATTTCAGCAGATTTTACTATTAGTTCAGCTTATATGACTGAAGCTGCTCTCAGTAATTCAGAGATTCGTAAACCTTCAGTTTGTGGTCTGGTATGTTCTAACAAGGTAATAACTGAAGTCTTGGATAATGGTGATATGGTTTTATTTGATAATGGTTCATATACCATTCTTAAAAGTCCATATGGAATTCCGGTAGCAATGACCAGTACAGATAAGATGACGGTAATCATAAATGAGGAATGTGATGCATATTGTTCTTCTAACGGCGTTATCTATTATAGATTAGATGAAATTAAGACTGCACTTATAGATGTATTCTCGGGAGATACTCCTGAGGAGGTAGTTAATTCAATAGTGTCAATTGATGTGGTTGACGATAGTGTATATATTCTTGCATCTAATGGTAAACTGCTTCGCTTTAATATAGAGCGAATCTTTAACGAAGGTCTTGATGATTTATCTGCTGATAAACCTGAAGAGTCTGAGGATGAGGCTTTAAAGATTAGTATGGAGCGTTTTGATTCGCTTTTCGGAGAGAATATTACTATAAAGAGTTCGGATATTGTAAGTTCCAGTGAGATTATTGTAAGTGATATGCAGGGCAGGGCATATCTTCTTAATGCGAATGAGGACAAGGTTTTATATCTTACTGATGATTCTTCTTTTATCGATAATGTTTTTACTCTTCCTGATAATAAAGTGGTTATTACGAGCGGAGATGAGATTTTTGAGTCCTCTGTTTATATGAGTTTTAAGGTGGATACTACTATTGGAGATGATGCAATTCTTCCAGGAGATTTGTGTTATATCGATATTGTTTCTTCCAAGAATGACAATCCTAATATTGAGGCGCCATGGGAGTGCTTTGGTGAGGATACTTCTTTAAGTTATGAACTTTCTTCTGCTGTTGGCTTTGGTGACACTTCTGCGGTCCTTAATGGAAGTGGAGAAGGAATAAATATTCTGTCGCAGGAGATTGGAATCAATCCTTCGGATTACCTTGCAAAGGACAGTTTCTATAGAATTAGCCTAAATATGAAGCAGAAAGGTATCTCTGACCGACCTGTTGATGTCTGGCTTAGCGTAATCACTACAGATGACAGGGGCGTAGAACAGACAGTATATCAGGAGGGATTTACTGTTGAATCTGTCGGAGGTAAATTTAAGAAGTTTGATTATGTTTTTGCTGTAACTACAGACTTTACAGATGAGAAATATGAGAATGCTTCTCTAAGATTTAATGTTGCCTATGAGGGTTCTGGCAAGCTCAATGTTGACGGAATCTACGTGGGTCTTGATAAGTATGCTGAATCTTCAATTATTAATCCTGTTACAGATCTTATTACTTCAGGAACACCAAGTATAATTCGTCTTAATAATCTGGATCTTGGCGAATTTGGATACAGTGATACCGCAACTTATTCCATGACCAATAATTCTGTCTATGTGAATTCTGAGGTGAAGTATCCTAGCTGTACTTCAATCGAGGACAGCTTAAGACTTGTTCTTGAGTGTAAAGCAGTGCCGTGGCTGGTTATTGGCTCAGATGCGGATTACGATAACATCAGCGCTCTTATGGAGTATCTGTGTGGCTCGATTGGAAGCAGTTATGGCCGTCTTAGAATCGATAATGGTACTGCAATTCCATGGAGCAGGCAGTTTGAGAAGATTTATATTGAGATAAATGACAGCAATAACCGCTTCGAAAGTGATATCCAGAGAAGTTCCTATGTTAACTTCATTATGACCGCGGTACAACAGCCAGACTTCTATAATGACATAAAGGATGTTGTAGTGTTTGTTGATGGAATGAATTACGATGGTGCGACAGTACTGTCATCAGCTGATTTCCATTGTGGAAGTCTTAATGTGGATGCATATGATTTTTACAGGATGCTTAATGAGACTGATTTCTCTACATATTATGATGAGACTAGCGAAGAAGAGCCTGACACTTCTAACGAAGTGAATTCTGGTAATCCTTCAAATAACTTTATTCTTGCAATAAATGAACTTTATAAGGATTATGGTTATTCAGTTCCAAGACATAATCAGGCCGCTCCTGGTGATGGTGGGGAAATGATATCTTCACTTAAGCTTCAAAATTTTGATGAGGTTAGAAAACTTACTTCTGCGGAACTTTTATCATTCCTGATGTGTGAACAGGCAACAGGATTTAAATCTATCCTTCTTGATATTGATGTATCTGGATATTCTTTATCTGAGCTTGAGAAGGTAAACAGCAGAAAAGAATTATTGTCATTTGAATATACCAAGGTAGCTGTTATAGGTAATCTGGCTGTAACTTCATATGCCAGTGAATTAACCACGGAATTTGTGGAACCTCTTGATAAGGAAGCTGGTGACAGCTCAGAGGAATTCATTAAGTATGCATATGCCAGATCTTTTTATAAGGATAATAAGCTATATATAATCGTTTTCAATACTTCAGATGAACTTGTAAGATTTGGTCTTAGAAGTGATGAGTTTATCTATGAGAATAACAGTTATGCCCGTTTCTCTTCTGAGTCTGCATTCCTTTATAATCGTGAGCTCGGAAACAGAACAAAGCATTATAATCTGCAGCCAGGTGAGTATATGATCTGTGAGATAGATGCAGCTATCTAACGTATTTTTTGAATTTATTCATTATTGTAAAATTGGTAACTGAATTACGCTTAGCAAGAAAAGTGTGCAAAAAAGCAATTTTTGTACACTTTTTTCTATTTTGAGCAATTAAAAAGAGCCTTACGACAAGTGACAATCGTGTTAAGGCTCTCTTTTACAAATGAGGCAAATATTATTTGGGGCAAATAATTTTTCATTACGATAGTATTCTATTCCATATAGGGGTTTGTAGCAATAAAATTATTGCTATTATTTTTACATTTATTGCTGAAATACAAAAGTTGCTCATTTGGTATAGGTGAAGTTATACCGACAAATTCTATTTTTACCCTACAAACTCTATGAACATGCCGATAAAATCAAGGTTTGTCGGCTTTGTGGAAAACTCAGTTTTTACAATTTTAAAATTAACAATTTGTTCAATAACAATTTATGTAAACAATTGAGCAAAATATGAGAAATTAACTTTTGCAGATTTCTGATGCCAAAAATGATTAAAGTTTTTCATGAAAATATTTTTCAAACAAAAAATGGATCCTAAGATCCATTTAGAATATTTTGTTTGTTATATCACATATTAGATATACGGCAACTTTTGCATATATAGCATAAATAATACAAATATTGTTATTTATAGAATAGCAATAAAAATAACAATATTTATCAAAAACACAACTATTGCGGAAGCCCATATTCCTTTAAAGTAATTTATTACATCTGGAATACTCATTGTCATGTGATCAATTACACTTACTATCAGATAGATAAGCCCAATTGTTGCTCCAAGGCCGTGGTCCTGATAGGTTAATTTCTCCCACAAAAATGCCAGCGCAAAAACTCCGCCTATAACTGGCGCACAGGCAGTAAGCGAATCCTGAAGGGCTCTTAAAAACTTAGGTCCACGGTTACGATAGCTGACGTGCCCCAGAGACAGTCCAATATCAAAGAAACTAATCTCTGTTACTCTGGCGCCTGTAATAGTAGCTACAATCGCATGGCTTAATTCGTGAAGAATTGTCCCAGGTAGAGTAAGGTAATTACAAAAAACAAGGGCAAAGGCACCACCAAGAACCATGCTGATAATTACATTAGTTATATGTTCGATTGCTGAGGCAATCATACCAATTACAATCATGGCAAGAAGAAACAGGAAGGTCATCTTAATCGAACTTCCTATGACGCCAAGAATCCCTGAGCTGCTGCTGTTTAAATAAAAATCAGTAATAATATCCATATTAATCTAAATTATGATAATGGCTCGTTCTCACCAAAGATTGCCACAGGCACAAAATAATATGCTTTGCCGAATCTGATAAGCTTAACTTCGGTTCCTCGTTCAAAAGGCTCTTTTGGTGTGTTGAGAGAACCTGCAGGGTACAAAGCAATGTAAGGTGCTACCTCGACTGTGTCATTAATCTCAGATACGCGAAGGCTTGCAAACCAGGTTGGATTCTTTGCTGAGCCAAGCATTCTATAATCAGAGATAGTAAGAGTCTCCTTACAAACCATAAGTTTGTGTGGAAGGATTGCAAAAATGAGAAAAAGCAAAAATAACACGCCACAGGCAAGAAGTACATATTTTGCTGCAGATTTTGAAGCTATACCCCCGCAAATGAAAGCCAGAGTTAAGCAGATTTGTAATGGAAGACCATTTTTAAGCATGCTTTTATTGGCTGAGTTTACTCTTGCTGCCAATGCTTCATCAGGCTCCACCATGGTGATTTTTGCAAGTTTTTCATTGTTTTCTTTAAAATCCATATAAATTCCTCCTAAATATAACTAATATAGCACAATTAATGCTTATTTTTCTCGAAAGTGGGTTCAAACATTTTTTTCACTAAATAAGTGAGCCTGCCAGCCACGTGTAACCAAGCGACTGGCAGGCAAGCCCCAAATATATGCACTCACGAAAGTGAGAATACATTCAAAAGTTATAAAATAATAAGTGTCAAATGAATATTACTTATATCAAACGATTAGTATGTTAGCACACCAAAAAGCCAATTTGCAACCGGATAATATCAAGAAAAAACTAGGAATCTTCATTGATTTCATCGGTTTCACTAGTAAAATCTTCGTCAGAATCTTCAATTTCTTCTTTCTCATCAGTTTCCTCAGAGTCTTCGTCATCAGAATTATAAGCATCTTGATCCTGATACTTTTCTGGATGAGCTCGTCTGTCCATCAAAAGAAGAATTGTCCCAAAAGGCTTCTCACACACGTAGTGAGCATACTTACAGAGAAGTGCAGGTACGAGAATAAGACAAGGTGGGAAAAAGTAAATAGCTGTAGCAGCAGCAGTCATGGCAACGACAAGAAGAAAAGTATTAAAAATATTAATTAAACCAATAGTGAAACAGTTTTTGATGATAGCTGAATTCTTATCGTCAAATCTTGCAAGATATGGGAAAAGGTAAGGAAGGATAAAGATGATAATTGCTACTGGTATGAAAGATACTGGTAAATACCATTCAGGGAACTGGAAATCTTTATAACCCACTTTCGCGAAGTAGAGATTAACCGCGCTAAGCCCAACAAAAATAATAGTAATAATTCCAAGGCTTAAGCCCTGCTTTATATTGCTCTTAAATGAATGCCAGAAGCTTGAAGCCAGGCTTGATGCGCCAGAATCAGTGTTCTTATGAATAACATAGTAAAGCGCAGAAGAAGAGGCTCCGATAGTTACAATCGGCAAAGAAAAAACAACCCACAAAATGGAAAGAACAAAAGCCTTTCCGATCTCGCTCATAATATTTATATTTGATTTCTGTTCAGTTTCTGTTGACATCGATTTTCCCTCGCGAAAATATTATTGACAAACTTTTATACTAATATAAAGTAAAAACATAAACTAATTTATCAAAGAACGGAGCAATATTCAAATGGGTTGTTTTAGTTTAGATGGAATATTTAATGAACATATGGTGCTTCAGAGAGATATGGAACTTGTTTTCTTCGGAAATACCAATGGTGACAGTAATATCAGACTTGAATTTGAAGGAAATACATATGAGGCCGTAATAAATGGCGACAGATTTGAGATAAAGATGCCTTCTCATGAGGCAGGAACAGATTATGAGATGTGTTTTAGCTCAGACAATGGTTCTAAAACCATATCAGATATTTGTTTTGGAGATGTATATGTTCTTGCAGGCCAGTCGAATATGGAACTTCCTGTAGACAGAACTTTGGATTTAAGCCTTGATGAGGTGAAGCAGGCAGATTTTGAAAATATTCGTCAGTACAGACTTATGCCTAACTACAGACTTGATCCAGATAAGCTTTCTGAACTTCCGGACTGTAAATGGACCAAGGCAGTTCAGGGCGAGATTATGCAGATGAGTGCACTTGGTTTTTATGCAAGTAAACATATTCAAAAAGAAGTTAATGTACCTATTGGCCTTATTTTGTCCGCTCAGGGTGGTGCAAGCCTGGAATCCTGGATGTGCCGTAAGGATATCCTTAAATATGAGGATTTATCTGAGATGATTGACAGATTTATGGAGGATGGTTCTGTTCAGAAGTATCTTGATGACGCTCAGGTTAAAGAGATTGCCTGGAGAGATTCATGTGAGACAAAAATGGACGAGAAGAATGCCTCTTCTATTCCAGATTCGGCAATAGATGTGGTTCAGCCTGGCATGATTGATGGCCTTCTTGGATGCGTATGGCTTTATAAGGAGATTGTTCTTGATGAAGTTACAGAGGATTCTGGATTTATGTATCTTAGTAATATGATTGATATAGACAGAACCTATGTTAATGGTGTTTTTGTAGGAAGAACAGAATACAGATATCCACCACGTCAGTATACTTTTGATTCTTCAATTCTTAAGAAGGGCGTTAACTTAATTGCAGTACGTCTTCTCGTTCAGCATGGCATGGGCGGAATTGTTCCAGAGCATCCATTCTATTTTGAGCAGGGAACAAATCGTATCGAACTTACTGGCAGCTGGAAGATGTGGAAAGAGGTTACTAAAACCGAGGAAGCAGAAAATGCGCTTATGGGTCAGACGATACCAACAGCTCTCTATCAGAGTGCAGTTGTGCCACTTAAGGACTTTAAGATAAAAGGAATGTGGTGGTATCAGGGTGAGACAAATGCAGAGCGTCCAAATAACTATCTGAATCAGTTTAAGGATATGGTAACTAAGTGGCGCGAGATTCAGGGTTATGATTTTCCAGTTGTTCTTGTTGAGATGCCAGATTATATTGATCCGATAAACGGAGCAGATGATAACTGGACCAAGATTCAGGAAGCTCAGCATAATACACCAGAGGTATTACCTAATTCAATTACCTGCTATGCAAGAGATCTTGGTGAGCCACAGGAGATTCATCCTAGAAGAAAGTCAGAACTTGGTATCAGATTTGCAAAGTCTGTACTTGAGTTAATTTATAGTAAGTAATAGCAAATAAAATATTGTAATGATAGTAAACTTTTGGTTTATCGCTTAGGAAGAATGAGAAGTCTTGAAGGACTCTTACAGTAGTCTTTATAGGCTTCTCTTTTCTTATTCATACTAAACACTCTTCGAAGAAATTATAACAAAAAAGAGATTGCTATCAAGCAATCTCCTCTTTACTAATTTCATACTTGGCGACAAGTGCTTTCTCAACCGTGTCTGGCTCATCCTCAAAGAATTGAGTTCCCTTAAATGTGTATCCTTCGTGTTTAAGGCACACCTCAAGGAAAAACAAAAATATTCCGATATCAATTCTGTTATAGTAGCGAACCTTATCTGCTGGCATGATTCCTCGCTTGCCTGGCTTTTTGTAGCGGTAAACTGTAAGCTCGCTGCCGTTATTCTCCACAATCCATGGCTGTGTGTTGCAGGCACTTGGAGTAAATCTTACAATCTCAGCTATATTAAGTGTGTCACCAGTCCAGAACTCCTCAACAGGTTTACGCTTAGCCTTGAACATATCTTTGCGAAAGGTGGTCTCTCCCATCTTTGATATTGCAATCATGATGATAAAGTCCATATTATCTATAGACTTTATATCAGGCTTTCCGATTCCAAACCAGAGGGCACCTATGTTTCTACTCGCAAGCCACAAATCAATCTGTTCACCAATGAAGCCAATGTTTCTAAGATAGTTGCCTTTGGTCTCACTATAAAGTTCTATTACATATTCAGCGCCTCTTCTGCAGGATGTCTCGGATTCTGGAAGAACCTTTGCTTTAAATCTGATAGAACTGTCCAAAGGAATGACACTATCAAGAAAGGAATTAAGTTCGTTTAAGTCCTCTTCAGATAATTTCTCAGTATTTCTGAAGATGTGATAGGACTTACGTTTAAAGATCATCTCATAATAGTTCATTAATAGTACCTCCCAAAAATCAGTGTAGAAGCACTATATCTTGATTTAAAATATTATTCAAGAAGTTTTTTTGTATTTAGACTTTCTTAAGAATCCAGATTAAATTGCTTCTGTATTTTTCAGCTGAAGAAATGTCATTTAAGTCTTCTTTATCGCCATTATAGCCTCTGTAGATATCAACTACTTCAAAGCCGCAGAGGTTTGCCAGAAGTTTAATTTCATATCTTGACGTCTGACGCATAAGAAGAGGTCTGATTCTCACATCTATAATATTTCCCTTATCATCCAGTGTCTCAAACTTCCAGTTACCAAACATCTGCTGTGAGAGGGGATTATATGAAATGGCATTATAGATTTTCTCTCTGTAGCCATCTTTATTTACATATTCCAGTCTGAAACTGTAATCAGAAGGAGAACATCTCATCTGCTCGGCCTGCATTGGTGGCCATGGATCAAAAGTGTTAAATGTTAAGATTCCACCAGGAAGAAGCTGCTTATTTATGTTTTTAAGTGCAGCAATCTGAAGTTCCTGTGTTGGAAGATGCATAAAGCCGCTTCTGGCAATAATGGCAAGAGAATATTTCCTGCCTGAATCAAAAACTGTCATATCGGAAGGGAAGATATTAAGGTTTAATCCCATTGAAGAAGCTTTGGATTTGGCAACCTTACACATCTCATCTGATAAATCTGTGCCATCGATATTAATCCCTCTTGCGGCAAGGTATAAAAGAACAGCACCTGTTCCGCAGGCGATATCAACGACGCCGCCTTTTCCGTATTCTCTTGCAAGATTAAGATAGAATTCCTGAAAGTTCTCATGTTTGTCCACATCTGCGTACATAACTTCCAGATATCTGTCGTAATTCTCTGCTACATCTTTAAAATCATGTAAATCCATTTGTATATCCTCCAATTCAAAATATAAATAAAATAAAAACCACTTATCAAAGGTAGTGATAAGTGGTCTCGTAAACTAAATAATTTGTTAAATGAAATCTTAACAGGAAGTTGTATTATTAGCTGCACAAACCACTCCACGTATATTGGTACGTGTTACAAAAGCTGTGGTGGTTGTGAAAGCTATTGCCATACGACTCATCTTTATAAGATTCCTTCCGTGTATTTTTTTTAAGATACGCTAGTGTTATTTATCTGTCAACTGTTAATCGTTAATATCGAAGAGGGAAGCGGCGTTTCCAAAGCAGATATCCGTGATTATCTTTCCAATAATCTCCTCATCGTCAGGGAACATTCCAGTTGCGACCTGATTTCCAATAAAGTCACAGAGAATTCTTCTAAAATACTCATGTCTAGTATAAGACAAAAAGCTTCGTGAATCAGTCAGCATACCTACAAATGAAGGTAAGAAGCCCTGCTCAGCTGTAGTCTTAAGATGATTTCTGATTCCCTCATAAGAATCATTAAACCACCAGGCAGCCCCATGGATAAGTCTTGGAAGCTTAAAATTATTTTCTGAATTAAGTGAATCAGATTCAAGCTTAATTCTATCAAGAGTCTTATCCACATCCTCTAATTCATCAGAGAATCTGATCTCATCTAATTTAGTAGGCTCACGCTTAATATGTTCCTGGAAAGAACCGATTAATGTATCAATAAGGATGTTGTCATTTGGATTAAGACTATAAATAATCATTCTTGGAAGAATTGAATTTGAATTCAGGTAGTCGAACATTCTTGCAAGCGGTGTGATTGAATCAAAACCAGAAGCAATTGAATCGCAGCCTGCATTAACACCAATTTTGTTAAGAATTACAGAGTTTGCATCGCGAAGACATGAATAGTGAATCTGTACAGTCCATCCGAGTTCACAGTATTTTTTACAAACTGCTGCCATAAGTCTGGTTCTAAAAGCACAAGCTTCTTCTTCAAGAATTCGGCTCTTGTTAAGACGACGCTTAAGTGCCTTATCAGCATCCAGATCAGTGTACTGTGGATCAAAAAAGATTTCTGTCATTCCATGGTCAGCAAGAACACAGCCGTTAAAAGCGAAGAAGTCAATTCTATTAAGAAGTGCTTTGACAAGTGAATCAAAGCTGTTAATCTGAACTCCGCTTACTTCGCTTAAAGTAGCGATATATTCAATAAATGAGTCTTTACGAATATCAAAAGCAGGATCTGGTCTGAATGTAGGAAGAACCTTAACATCAAAAGAGGAATCAGCTGCGAGTGCGCTGTGATAAGCAAGATCTTCGACGGGATCGTTAGTTGTGCAGATGAGCTTTACATTGGATTTCTGGATAAACTTTCTGGCGGTAATTCGGTCATCTTTGAGAGCATCCATAGCTCTGTACCAGATGTCGAGAGCGTTTTTCTCACTAAGTGGTTCAGTAATGCCAAAGTAGCGGTTTAATTCCAGATTGCTCCAGTGATAAAGAGGATTACCAATGGCTCTTCCACAAACCTCGCACCACTTGATAAATTTATCCTTGTCAGAAGCATTTCCAGTGATGTATTTCTCTTCGACGCCAGCAGCACGCATAAGTCTCCACTTGTAGTGATCGTAAGTGAGCCACAACTCTGTAAGATTTGTAAAGCCGATATCCTCATAAATCTCTTTTGCCTCAAGATGACAGTGATAATCAATTATAGGCAGATTCTTAGCATAAGTCTCATAGTAATATGCTGCTTTCTCAGAACCAAGTAAAAAGTTTTTATCCTCGAAAATACTCATCATAAACCTCTCATTTCTAACCACGATTCCCCAATCAAATAAATTATAACATGTCACGTTTTGTCTATTCTAGTTCTTATGACAGATTAATTATGACAAGTTCAGGTGAATTAAAAAATCTTGGAAGAGGGATACTCTCTCTTGCTAAGCCACGGCTTACAATCAGTGTGGAAGTGTCATTAAGTATGTATTCGCCATCAATATATTTTGCAAATAATCCCTGATGAGGCGCATAAAGGCCGATTTTTATAAAAGGAATCTCCCACTGGCCACCATGAGCGTGACCAGAGAGCACGAGATCAAAATCGTATTTCTCATAAAAATCAACGAGTTCAGGTCTGTGTGAGACTAAAATTCTGTAATGGGAAGAATCAGTGCTTTTATAAGCTGATTCAAGTTCTTTTGCCCACTCATTAATTCCAATATCAGTAGGGTCATTGACACCGCAGATGTCGATAAGATTTCCGTTTATTTCTATAGTGACAGTCTCACCTTCAAGAACGGTAACGTTGTTTTCTCTCATAAAGGCCTTCATCTCGTTTACATGAAGGCTCCAGTATTCGTGATTTCCTGTCGAATAAAAACATGGGTATTTAGCTGCAAGAACCCTGATTAGTTCTTCAGTATTACTGTTATTTTCCTTATCGTCGAAAGTGTCGCCTCCAAATATCACGATATCTGGATTAGATTTATCAACCATCCTGACTAACTGATTTTGGTCTTTTCCATAATAACAGGAGTGAAAATCCGAGATAAAGCAGACCCTTACAGGGTTACTGTCACTTATTTTATCGGATCTAAAGTCAAAAGATTCAGTCACAGGAATCTCGAAAATGACTGAAACAATAATAATTAATAGTAGTATTAATAAAAGGAGTTTTCTACGCTTCATATCCCAATTTTACATAATTTGCAGCGGCTCTGCAAATAATATGAGTTATTTTGCCTCGGGTATAGTTTACGATGTTAATTCAATTTGATAGAATATTGTCATTAAGAATTTAGGAGGATAAAAAAATGCCATTTGAAGTATCAAGCGCATTAATTGTGGGTTTAATAATCGCAATTGCTGTTATTATTTTATTCTGTATTGGTTATGTTAAGGCACCACCTGACATGGCTTATATCATTTCAGGTCTTCGTAAGAAGCCACGTTACGTAATGGGAAAGGCAAGCGTTAAGGTTCCTTTCTTCGAGAGACTTGATAAGGTAAGCTTAAAGCTTATTCCTATCGATGTTAAGACAAGCAACGCAGTTCCAACAGCTGACTACATCAACATCAATGTTGATGCTACAGTAAATATTAAGATTAGCAATCAGCCAGAGAAGTTACATCTCGCTGCTGAGAACTTCCTTAATAAGAATTCAGATTATATTGCTTCAGTAGCAAGAGAAGTTCTTGAAGGTAACGTTCGTGAGATTGTTGGTAAGATGCGTCTCGAAGAGATGGTATCTGATCGTCAGAAGTTTGCTAATCTCGTTAAAGAGAATGCTGAGCCTGACCTCGCTGCAATGGGTCTTGATATCATCAGCTTTAACGTTCAGAATTTCGTAGACGGAAATGATGTAATTGAGAATCTCGGTATTGATAATATCGTAAAGATTAAGAAGGCTGCTGCTATTGCTAGAGCAGAAAGTGAGAGAGATATCAAGGTTGCACAGGCTGCAGCTGATAAGGAATCAAACGATGCTGCTGTAGCTGCACAGACTGAAATCGCTAAGAAGCAGAATGAGCTCGATATTAAGAAGTCAGAGTTGCAGCGTGACGCAGATACAAAGCGCGCCATGGCTGATGCGGCTTATGAGATTCAGAAAGAAGAGCAGCGTAAAGTTATCGAGATCACAACAGCTAATGCTAACATTGCTAAGCAGGAGCGTGAGATTGAGTTGAAGCAGAAAGAGGTTGCTGTACGTGAGCAGGCTCTCGATGCACAGGTTAAGAAGCAGGCTGAGGCTGAGAGATACGCAGCACAGCAGAGAGCAGATGCAGAGCTCTATCAGCGCCAGAAGGATGCTGAGGCTCGTAAGTTCGAAGCAGAGCGTGCAGCTGAAGCTCGTAAGGCACAGGCTGAGGCTGATAAGTATGCAAAAGAGCAGGAAGCTGCAGGTATCCGTGCAGTCGGTGAAGCTGAAGCTAAGGCTATCGAGGCTAAGGGTATCGCTGAAGCTGAGGCAATGGAGAAGAAGGCTGAAGCTTATGCTAAGTATAACAAGGCAGCTGTTGCCGAGATGCTCATCAAGGTTCTCCCAGATATCGCTGGTAAGATCGCTGAACCACTCTCAGCTATTGATAAGGTAACAATTATCGGTGGCGGTGAGTCATCAAATGGCGGTGTTAATTCAGTAGCTGGTAATGTACCTGTAGTTATGGCTAAGGTATTTGAGAGCATGAAGGAGACAACTGGTATCGATCTCGCTGAGATTGTTAAGGCTGATACATACGATGCTAAGGTAAACCGCAATGTTAACCTTACAGGTCTTGAGGGCGTTACAGTAAATGTTGATGATTCAAAGAAGGTTACTGAGACAATCGTAAAGACAATCGTTGCTACAGAGCCAGAAGAGAAGGCTTCTAACGTAGAAGACGACATCGATACAGAGGATATGGATGACTAATATCCATTAAGATTAATTAGTGCTAAAGTGGGACTGTTCTAAGACTTTTGATGGTTTTGGAACAGTCTTTTCTTATGCCGTTTTTTCTTGCCGAAATGTGATATTATAATCGTGTAGCGATTTATCCGTGAGGAAGGGAAAGTGACAATATGCTAGATAAAGTATTTGACTTGTGGGATGTGCTTTTGCAGCTTACATCTATGTTTTTGATCTTGAGATACATATTTTTTGAGAGACCACTCGAAGCAAGAAAACAAAAAATCTATTATATAGTTTCCTATGCGTTGATTGTGGTTAGTCTGCTTGCGATTGGTTATGATGTGGCATGTAGCTTAATCTTAGTGGCAATTGGATTAAATGTTTTCCTTGCGCGTAAAGAACATAAGATATTAGGAGCTTTACTTTCATTTCCTGTCTCTGGAATTGCAGCTGGATTATTCTTACCAATTGTTAATATGCCAGGACATTTATTTAGACTTGAAGGTCAGAGTAAATTACAGTATGCATTCTTCTCATATTCTTTAGTTACTATAGTTCTGGTTATTGGTTTAATTAACAAAAAAAGAATCGATAAACTTTTAAGTGTCGATTGGGGAAAAAGGACTTTACGTAATTGGGAAAGAACGCTTCTTGTAGTAATAGGATTGGTTCTTGCTGCTGCAGTAGGGTTGTTTGAGATTCCTGATATGAATCCTTTGGACGACCCTGAGACATATTATGAAGCTATGAGTGCATCTATATTTGTTCTGGGTATTGTTTGTTTCATAATGACAGTAATGGTAATTATTACTGTAGCAGCTGGCAATAAGCAGAGTTACTATAAAGACCGTGTTAATGACATGCAGTTCAATATAATTGTCATGATGGCAGACCTTGTTGAGAACCGTGATGCTAATACAGGCGGTCATATTAAGAGAACTGCAAAGTATGTCGAGATAATCGCCAAAAAACTTAAGTCTATGGGTAAGTTTACGGAGGAACTTACTGATGAATATATTGCAGATATTATTGTAGCTGCGCCTCTTCATGATATCGGAAAGATTCATATCTCGGATTTAGTACTTAACAAGAACGGTAAACTTAGTGATGAAGAATTCGATATAATGAAGTCACATACTTCGGAAGGACGCAAGATTCTTGAACATGCCAAAGATCAATTAGGGGATTTTAGTTATTTGGATGTTGCAGTTCAGATGGCTGGCTCACATCATGAGTGGTGGGACGGTAGTAAGCGTGGTTATCCACTTGGAACTTCATATAATGAGATTCCGCTTTCTGCAAGAATTATGGCAGTAGCAGATGTATTTGATGCACTGACATCAAGACGAGTTTATAAAGAGCCAATGCCACCAGAGAAAGCATATTCAATTATTAAAGAAGAAGTAGGAACTCATTTTGATCCAGATGTTATCGAAGCGTTTTTTGCAGCCAAGAAAGATATCGATTCTGCTTTGGAGAAATTCTTGGCAGAATAAGACCACAGGAGAATGGATTTGTATAAGAACTTAAGAAGATACGTCAAAAACCGATGGCTTTATCTGATATTGATAAAGAGATGAGTAATCCTGTTTATCTGGAGAAGTATTTATTTGGTGTGTGTTTTGCTGTAACCCAAAACTGGATTTTAGGTTCAACTGGGCTTTTACTAAGATATTTTGCTATAAAGATTGATGATATTCAGAAAGTTGGAAAAATCTTTTCCGCTATCATAGAAAATCAGGTAATGTGAACTATCATATGCTTCGTGTATTTGATTCAGAGGAAGATTATGTTGATTTTGTATTTCGAAGTGAGAAAAAAGAAATTTAGCATATGACATGGTTATGAAAAGCATATCTAATACTTAGAAAATGAATTCGTATAATATGCCTACGAGTTCTCTTAAGTAGTAGGAAGGGAACATAAAAAATGAGGTTTTGGATGGGCAGGCGCCATATGTAAGGCCACATTCTGAAGCGTCCATCTGAGCTCTTAGCTGATGAAAATTATTAGTAACAATGATGACGGAATCACCCAGATTAAGGTCCGTCATTATTTTTTTGCTAAATAAAAAATTCTCTTTTGTATTTGTGGATTTATCTTCCATAATGATTCTGTCAGGACTAATTCCACGATTCACTAATTCATTAAACATGCATTGGGCTTCAGAAATTAATTCGTCTTCACCCTTGCCACCAGACACGATACATAATAAATCAGGATTTTCTTCTAAATAAGAATAGGCCGCATTAATTCTCTCATTAAGCATGAGACTAGGCCTTCCATCTTGTACTCTGCAGCCAAGAACCAGAACAACAGGTCTTGTATCAGAATTTGTAGTTTTCTTTGTAGCCATTATTAGAAAAACAGTCTCAGTTAAAATAATAGCCAGAGCAAGTAAAATGACAATACCTCCAATAATTTTAACAGGCTTGCTAAGCCCAAGAATGAAAGCGTTAATCTTTGGCATAAATATCACATATGAGCCTAAAATAAGGCATAAAACCACACCCACAGCACTTCCAAGATGACGGCCTGTTCCATTAATAATGATAGTCAGAAAATTATATAAAAAGTATGCAGCAGTAAGTAATACCAGCATCCTTAAAAGCATTTTAATCACATTTACCCCTTTTCTTCTTTGCGAAAATCTTAACTTCACCATTATAACATTACTTATTTAAGTGATAAAATAAACCCAATGACAAACCAAAAGGGGATATTAATTAATGCATAAACTTAACAGACTTCATCGTAAAAAGTTTTTCTGGCCAGCGGTTGCAGGTGCATTTTTCTTCTTACTTTTATCTATAGTTTCCTGCTACTATTTTCTTGGCAAGGATTTTATGAATTTCATTACCTGTACCAAATCAGTATCTACTGTTGATATAGATAATTATAAAGAGGAACAGTTTATAAGATTTAATGCTACTTCACTTGAAGGAGTTTATGAAGTCTATCGTGAGGAAGGAGCATATTCTTACATCATGCCTTTCGAGGATAAAGATGGAAATACAAAATATATTGGTCTTTATCTGAAGGGAGATATGCTGGAAAAAGCTGACAGACTCATGGAGACTGGTAAAGGCGGTCCTATTAAGGGCTGCGGCATGGTGTGGGATTTAAATTCCATGGAGTGTGGCTGGTTTGAAGAAACTTTGGAGATAGAGGGTATTGATTATACAAGTGATCAGATTGTTCCAAAGTTTATCGTATATTTACCGTTATCAAGTTTTGGCGGTTTTGATTTGTTTGGTGCGCTGATTGCTCCTATAGGGTTTCTTCTAGGTGCTATTTACTTCTTTGTTGGGGCTATTAAGAGATTCAGTAACAAAGATATGATTAACTATCTTACTGAGAAAAGAATAGATCCTGAGCAGTTTGCGGAAGATGTATTAAACGGCGAAGAATATGCTGGTGTTATGATAGGTAAAAGATATGCACTTGCCATGTCGCCAAAAAATGTTGGAACGATAATCTATTCTGAACTAGACAAAGTATATAATGAATTCAGATGGGTTAAAGGTAATGATGCTGTAAAACGACAGGACAGAGTTGTTTTTGTTAATAAAGATAAATCATCAGCATCGGTAGTTGTTGACAGTGAATATGCTGCTAAATCACTAATGGAGAAGATAGAGGCTTTGGTTCCTGATGTAACAAAGGAAAAAGAAGCAACTAAGCTTCAGGATGTAGAGGTACAGGATATTGACAACTATATGGTACATTCATCAAATATTAAAAGGAGATAATATATGAGTATTCCAAATGATCCAGTAATGCTTTTAAGTTTTGTTAATACACAACTTCGTGATAATTATTCAAGTTTGGCGGAATTTGTACGAGCATATGATGAAGACGAAGAGACAATAATTAGTAAGCTTGAGGGTATAGGCTATACATACAATTCTGAGCAGAATCGCTTTATGTAATTTGGGCAGAAACATTTTAATAATTATCACCAAATTTGATTATAGAGATGTTATAATTTTTGAGGTCAATTATTCGAAAAGCAACTTTTCGCAAAGAATAAATTTTTATATATAAGGAGATAATAAAATGAGTCAGAAACCAGTAGTTTTGATGGTACTCGATGGTTATGGTATTACAGATGACCGTAAAGAGGGTAACGCAATTGCAGCTGCTAACACACCTAACATGGACAAGCTTATGGCTGAGTGTCCATATCAGCTCGGATATGCTTCAGGTCTCTCAGTTGGTCTTCCAGATGGCCAGATGGGTAACTCAGAGGTAGGTCACATGAATATCGGTTCAGGTAGAATTATTTACCAGGATCTTACTCTTATCACAAAGTACATTGAGGATGGCGTTTTCTTCGAGAATGAAGAGCTTTTGAGAGCTATCAACAATTGTAAGGCTAATAATTCAGATCTTCACATCTGGGGTCTTCTCTCAGATGGTGGTGTACACAGCCACATCACACACCTCTATGCAATTATCGAGATGTGTAAGAAGAATGGTCTTGAGAATGTATATGTTCATCCTTTCTTTGATGGACGTGATACACCTCCTGCATCAGGTAAGGATTACCTCCAGGCACTCGTTGACAAGATGAATGAGATTGGTGTAGGTAAGGTTGCTACAATGTCAGGCCGTTACTATGCAATGGACAGAGATAACAACTGGGATCGTATCCAGAAGGCATACGATGCATTGGTTCTTGGTGAAGGCGTTAAGGCTACAAATTGTATCGAGGCTATGCAGGCTTCTTACGATGCTGGCGTAACAGATGAGTTCGTTCTCCCAACAGTTATCACTAACGAGGATGGCACACCAGTAGCTTCAGTTAAGCCAAATGACTCAGTTATTTTCTTTAACTTCCGTCCAGACCGTGCTCGTGAGATTACTAAGGCTTTCTGCTTCAGCGATGAGGATATTAAGGCTCAGGGCGGTGACAGCTCTGACAATAAGTCAATCGCTTCATTGAAGAGAGCAAACGGCTTTATGCCTTTGACATACGTTTGTTTCAAGGATTACGACGAGACAATCGGTAACAAGTACATCGCATTTAAGAAGGTTGAGATTACAAATACTCTTGGTGAGTACTTGGCAGCTAAGGGACTTCGTCAGCTCCGTCTTGCTGAGACTGAGAAGTATGCTCACGTTACATTCTTCTTTAACGGTGGTATCGAGGAGCCAAACAATGGTGAGGACAGAACTCTTGTAAATTCACCTAAGGTTGCTACATATGATCTCCAGCCAGAGATGAGTGCTCCAGAAGTATCTGAGAAGTTGGATGCTGCTATCACATCTGGTGATTACGATGTAATCATCATCAACTTTGCTAACCCAGACATGGTTGGTCATACTGGTGTTATCGAAGCTGCTATAAAGGCTGTTGAGCGTGTTGATGCTTGTGTTGGTGCTGCTGTAGAGGCAACAAAGAAGATGGACGGTGTTCTCTTCATTTGTGCTGACCACGGTAATGCAGAGCAGATGATTAACTATGAGACAGGTAATCCACATACAGCTCATACAACTAACCCTGTTCCATTCATCCTTTATAACTATGATGATGCTTATACTCTTGCTGAGGGCGGAAGACTTTGCGATATCGCTCCTACACTTCTTGAGATCATGGGTCTTGAGCAGCCAGCAGAGATGACAGGTAAGTCACTTCTTGTTAAGAAGTAATCTATTAGAATTAGATATTAAAAAATAATGAGACCGTCTTAATAGTGATTTATGAATTACTATTAAGATGGTTTCTTTTTATGTCTATAGAATTCGATGAGATTAGTGCCTAACTAATAATTTTGGGATATAATTACGAAGATACTATTTATTCTTTTAACTTGAATTTAAGGCATTACAGGAGCGAGAATTGGATACTTCAAAGAATTACAAAAAGACGCAGCTGGCATGTTATCTGGCATTTGTGACTCAGGCTATCTGTGCAAATTTTGTTCCACTTCTGTTTATAACTTTCCATAATATATATGATGTATCATTTGGAAGGCTTGCGCTGATATCTACATGTTTCTTTGTAACTCAGCTGGTAGTTGATTTTGCCTGCACAGGAATAGTTGATAGGTTTGGCTATAGAATATGCGTTATTGCAGCGCAGGTGACTTCGGCACTAGGTCTTGCAGGGCTGGCCTTTATTCCTGAGTTGTGTCCGTCTCCTTATATGGGAATATTAATCTGTGTTGTTATCTACGCTATTGGAAGCGGATTAACGGAAGTTCTTGGAAGTCCTATTATTGAAGCGTGTCCTTTTGAGAATAAGGAAGCCATGATGAGTCTTCTTCATTCATTTTACTGCTGGGGTTCAGTAGCAGTTATTCTTGGTTCGACTGCCTTTTTTGCCATATTTGGAATTGAGAACTGGAAGATTATGGCCCTGATCTGGGCGATTGTGCCACTATATAATATCTGTAATTTTATTACCTGCCCGATTGAACCTCTGGTCGAAGAGGGAAAGAGCATGACTATGGTTCAGCTTTTTAGGACAAAGGCGTTCTGGATTTTTATTATCCTTATGGTGTGTGCTGGGTCTTCAGAGATTTCTATGGCACAGTGGGCTTCAGCTTTTGCAGAATCTGCACTTCATGTATCAAAGTCGGTTGGAGATCTTATGGGACCTTGCGGTTTTGCAATATGCATGGGTGTAAGCCGACTTCTTTACGGTAAGTTCGGTGAACGGGTGGATCTTACAGTTTTTATGATGGCATCAGGTATTATGTGCCTTCTATGCTATTTGACGGCTGGTCTTGCAGGTATTCCATTATTAGGATTAATTGGCTGTGCTCTTTGTGGCTTCTCAGTTGGCATCATGTGGCCTGGATCAATAAGTATCTCTTCTCATATACTTCCTACAGGTGGAACTAATTTGTTCGCGTTTCTTGCACTGGCAGGAGATATGGGTGGCGCCATTGGACCTTATATAGTTGGAAGCGTCTCACAATCGATGAATAATAATTTGCAGGCGGGTGTACTTGCCGGAATAGGTTTTCCAATAGTACTTGTGATTGCTGTAGTTTATATACGTAAGAAATTTAAATAAATACAAGAAGGCTGCCTTAGACCATTTTTATTTTTTTGGTTCAAGGCAGCCTTTAAATTTGTCGTTTAAGTAAAAGATGAAGAAAAAACTCTAAAATTTATCTCCGCTTATTAAATCAGCGATTGTAATATCATCAAAAAAGTCATTAACCATCTTATTAAAGTTAATCCACATTGGAAGAGTCTTACAATTCTTCTCGCGAGGACAGACATCTGCGTTGTCCATGAGGCAGGCAACAGGGGCAAGAGATATCTCTGTCTTTCTTAAAATCTCGCCAATAGTATATTCTTCTGGCTTACGTAATAACTGGTAGCCACCGCCTTTACCACTTGAGCCTTTAACCATTTTCGCTGTGACAAGAAGCCTAACTACGCTCTCTAAGTACTTTTTTGATATATCCTGTCTCTCTGCAATAGAGTCTAATGTAACTGGAGTTCCAGAAGGCTGTTCTGCCATATCCAGTAAAAGTCTTATTGCATATCTTCCTTTTGTTGAAATCATACTATTATCCTCCTAAAAGGTATTCTACATTTATTGATTTGCCAAATCAATAAAAATATATTTACCAACCTATGGGAGTGAATAGGCACTTATATGAGGCTTATGGCTGAAGGCAAGGCTTCTTAGGCAATCTTATAACCATCATAATATGTATCAAAATACAAATAGTTAGCATAGCCTTCATCGTTTCTTGAAGAAGTAAGGCGGGTTCCTAATCTGTCTATAACAAGAATTGTTTTTCCATCTATTACTTCGCTATGGTAATCATAATCGTAAATGTAATAAGGTGTTGTGAGCTCTATTACTGTAAAATCCTTGTTAGCTGGAATTTGCATGTTGTTTTTTGTATTTTCACCATAATAAGCATAAACAGTATTTTCATCAGTTACTACACCGAAAGCAGGATCAACCATATGTACACAGTCTTTAAGGTTCCAGGTATTATCTTCTGCAACATGTGAATCAAATACTACGCTTATATCTTTGCTGTTAATTTTCTTAAATGGAGTAATATAAAGCGCCAAAAGTGTGAGAGATAACATTGTAATAGCTGTGCCTTTGATAAATTTCTTGTTCATATAAAAATCTCCTTTTGTTTTGTCTTATATCTGTTAAACAATTCAAAAAAGGATTCGTTACAAGTTTTTTGTATGGAATTTTTTAATAAGGTTTGAGATGTATTTTTAAATAAAAAACTGTCCTAGAACCAGAAAAGCTCTAAGACAGTTCATTTGTTTTTTATTATGTTGTGCCCAATTCGAAGGCGATATATTACTCTCGGCCGTTCCAGCAGTAAGTACAGAGCTTACAAGCTTCAAGTCCTGTAGCCTCAAGCATATCGTCAAGACGAGCAAACTGAAGAGTTGTGAAGTTGAGTTCCTTACAGATCTCGCCAACCATTCTCTTATATCTCTCTGTCTCTGGATCAGCATATTCAGCCAAAATCTCATCAGTAACATTACCATTCTCAAGTCTCTCGATTACACGACGAGCGATAAGATCCATCTCTGACTTAGAACGTGAGAAATTCAAATACTTACAACCAAAGAGAAGTGGTGGACAAGCAGGTCTGATATGAACTTCCTTAGCACCGCTCTCGTAGAGATACTCAGTTGTCTCACGAAGCTGTGTACCACGAACGATTGAGTCATCGATAAGGAGGATGCTCTTATCAACAATGAGATCATCTACAGCGATGAGCTTCATCTTGGCAATGAGATTTCTCTTGCTCTGCATTGTTGGCATGAATGAACGTGGCCATGTTGGTGTGTATTTGATGAATGGTCTTGAGAAAGGAACACCTGACTCATTAGCATAACCTACAGCATGAGCTGTACCTGAATCTGGAACACCTGCAACGATATCTGGCTTAACAGTGTCTCTCTTTGCCATTGCCATACCGTTATTAACACGCATCTGCTCAACAGAAATGCCTTCGTAACTACTACATGGATAACCGTAATATACCCAGAGGAATGTACAAATCTTCATCTTGTCGCCTGGGTTAGCAAGAGTAATGCAGTTCTTCTCAGTGATAACACTAATCTCACCAGGTCCAAGTTCCTTATATGGCTTGTAACCAAGGTTCTTAAATGCAAAATTCTCAAAAGAAACGCAGAAACCTTCTGCCTTCTTACCAATAACAACAGGAGTTCTTCCCAGCTTGTCACGTGCACAGTAAATACCAGCGCCGTTCAAAAGGAGAAGTGACATTGATCCGTCAACGATATCCTGAACATATTTGATACCGTCGATAAGGTTTGCCTTAGTGTTAATGAGTGCAGCTACGAGCTCAGTTGCATTAACTTCACCAGAACTCATTTCCTGGAAATGAACGAAACCAGCCTTAAAAAGCTCATCGAGAATCTCATCCACATTGTTAATCTTACCAACTGTTGTAAGAGCATATGAACCATGATGTGAACGAATGATGAGTGGCTGTGCCTCGTAGTCGGAAATACAGCCAATACCGTAGTTACCCTTCATCTCCATGATATCTTTATCGAATTTTGTTCGAAAAGGGGCATTCTCAATATTGTGAATAGCTCTCTGAAATCCATTAGGACCATAAATTGTCATACCGCCACGTCTTGTTCCAAGATGTGAATGGTAGTCAATACCAAAAAATAAATCAAAAACGCAATCTTCGCTTGATGTAACACCAAAAAAACCGCCCATAAAGCACCTCGCTATTTAAAGACTATTAATACATTATGTATTTTAATAGTAAAACCTCGCTATAACAATCAGAACTACAATAAGAAATTGAAAAAATACAAAAAAAGTTTTGAACAATATTTTGGGCGAGTTGCTCAAAAAAGTTATTGTGTAGTGTATAGTAAATGGTGTATGTAGTGATAGATTTCAAAGGAGAAAGATTATGGAAGATGAAGAGAGAAATAATAGTTTGTTTAAAACTGTGATTGCTGTCTTATGGGCGGTGGTTTCCATAGGACTGCTTATTGTTTTCTCAAACATGGGGCAGATGGGCCTTTCCCTGATATGCTTAGGTCAGTTCTTTTTGGTATTTGGCTGTGCCATCACTTATAAATTAAAGAAAGATTACGATGCGATTAATGAATATGTCCGTGAGAATGCTCCTCCCAAACTAATGACTCCAACTACTATGATTTGTATTATTTTTGATTATGTTGGATTGGTTCTCTTCGTAACTGGGTGTGTGCTTCAGTTCGGATCTAATAATACAAAAAATCAATCAGAAAAGTTATTAGTTATAGCAGCTTTACTTCTGTTTGTTATGGTTGGGGTGTGCTTTCTCCTGATTCGTGTTCCTAAAATGATTTATGCCCATAAGCATATGACTGAAGAAGTTGAAGCAAGGGTTGTAAGTGTTTATGCGGATTATAGCTATGACGCTGATGGCGTAAGTACAATCTACTATTCGCCAGTGTGGGAGTACACATATAACGGGAAGAAATACGTTCAAAGACATCCAGTCGGATCAGGTAGCTGCAAGTATCATATGGGCGATATCGGTAAAATCAAAATTAATCCAGACCAGCCTGACCAGATTCATCCCGGACATTGGGGTATTTTGATAACGGGAATTATAGCTTTTAATTTTATAGTGATGCCGCTTTGGGTATTGGTAATGATGCTTCTGAATAATTGGTGAGGAGAGAGCGTCATGAAGAAAGTAGCTTTTATTTGTGTTCATAATTCTTGTAGAAGTCAGATTGCAGAGGCACTTGGTAAACATTTGGCCTCAGATGTATTTGAGAGTTATTCAGCTGGAACAGAGACAAAACCTAAGATTAATCAGGATGCAGTACGTATTATGAAGCGTCTTTATAACATTGATATGGAGGCTACACAGTATTCCAAACTTTTAAGTTCGATTCCAGAACCTGATATTGCCATATCGATGGGTTGTAATAGCAGTTGCCCTTTTATCGGAAGAGACTTCGATGATAACTGGGGACTTGAAGATCCTACAGGTAAATCCGATGAGGAATTCGAGCTTGTTATTAGGGAAATAGAGAAAAATATTCTTGAACTTAAAAATAAATTGGTCTGATTTTGTATGCCAGGAAGCATATTAATCAGACCAGTTTTTGTCATTAAAATTAACTTATAATCTTAATGTGTAACTCTTGCAATTCTAAAGTTTGGATCTTTGGTTACCCAGTTATTTACGGTCATTGGTGAAGATTCCCATTCGCCTTCATAAGTATAAGATACTTCGCTTATAACTGGCATCCAGGATTCATAGTAACTCTTTTCTTCTGTGAATACCCAGTCAGCAGAAGTGCCATAGAGATAGAAGTCGTGATAGTTACCATTGCAGTCAGGTCCAATTCTTCCAACATACAGATATACCCAGCCATGATCTCCAGAACCGTCACAAATAAGGTCGCCTGGACGAATCTCATTTGCGCTGATATCAGTACCATAAGTCTGAGCCATAGTCAGCATGTGATGAGGAACATTATTAACATTGTGGTATGTCTGGATGAAATATACAATCAATCCAGAACAGTCGATACCACTTTCGAGGGAGAGTCCGCCATAAACATATGGGAAATGTGGTGCCATGCTTGAAGGAGAAGCGGATGTATATCCTGCCAAAACATATTCTAATAAGTTGTTCCAGTTAGCTCCAGAAGTCGAAAAAGACATTGCCCAGTAAGTAAAATCATCATCAGATCCGCCTACATTGATATGCTTTCCAGGAGTAATACCGCAGGCTTCGCACTTGTTTGCGAATTCTTTTGAATCAGAGAAACCCTCAAAAAGTATAAGATTTACATAATAATTGCAGAAAGTCTTGTCTACCCAGTAATTAAGTCCATCCTGATCAGGTTCTCTGTTAAGGAAAACTCTATAATAGAGTGATACATATTCAGAGAGTTCTTCCTTGTCATAGTATGCAACGCCTCTGTCTATGAATTCAGGGCTGAAGAAGAACCCGTAGGCAGCTTCCTTACCAGTAATCTCACCAGTAGTTAATCTATTTACCCAGTCGTTAAGGCCGTTGGTATCAGCATCTCGTCCCAAGCAGTCTCTGTAAAGACTTCTGACAAAAGTCTCAATATCGTCTGCCTGTGAATTTGGACCTGGATTTATACTAGCACTGCCTGGCTGGATTCCGTATTTGGCACATAATTCAGCCCATTCAGTAGAATTAACAAACCCAGCGAAAATGGTCATCTTGTCATCCCCATTATTAAGCATCTGGACCCAGTATGCCAGACCTTCAGAATCAGGATTACGATCAAAGAATACATGATACAAAGTGTCAACATATTCTTCGTTAGACACATTCTTATTTGTAAATTCATCGCTGAATAAAAAGCCAAAGGCGCACGTTCCACCGTCTATGCTGCCTTCCTTAAGCTGGCTTACCCAGTATTCGTAGCCACTGTTGTCAGGCTTACGGCCCAAAGTTAATGTATAAAGTCTGTCTACAAAACCACCGACTCCAGAAGATTCATCTTCTGCCGCATATACTGAATTAGTGAGTATAGTCTGGGTGTTTACTAATGTCGTGCCTACTACTGAACAAGCCATAGCTGCCGAGAGTAAAACACTTAATGCGCGTTTTGATTTCATAATTATCACTGCCCCTCAGAATAATAATATGTTTTTATTATATATGTGTGTGCGTCTAGGAGAAGTTAATTATGTGTAACTATTTTTAAATGGCGGAGATGGAGGGATTC
>JAKSRE010000060.1 GCA_024403775.1 Clostridia bacterium
ACAACCGTTAATAATGTTGATACTAGTCTTTTCATTTTCTATCCCTACTTATAAATATTTATTTACTTTTCGATAGTAGCATTTTTATTAGTTCCTATCAACTTATTTTATAGCGAATTAAATATCCCTTTCGAAGTATTTTCTTCAAAAGGGATACTACTATTTAATATTCAATGTCGATTCAAATAGCTGTTCTTACATAATGAATAACAATAAATAATACTTACGCCTTCTTAATACCACTTGTACTTAAAAGCAGATTCTTATGCATTCCATCAAAGTCAAGTGACAATAAAACATCACCTGCAACCGGCTCAACCTTAACGACAACTCCTTCACCAAAACGTGGATGGACAATCTTAATACCTTCGACCATCTCGCTTGCCTTTGGGGTATTACTATTTGAAGCCCCTGCACCACTAGGCTGACCCATTCCAGGTCTTACTGGTGCCTTGCTCTTATTTATACTCTTAACTCCTGTAGCCTTGGCTCCGTTAAGGAATCCAGTCGACAAGGCAGACGCAATCTGATTCTGTGACTGCTTACGAAGATCCTTAGGCATATTGGTATCTTCTTCAACCTTCGGTCTCTGGTGTCCCATCTTGTAGAGATGCTCCGGATGAATTTCTTTAAGGAATCTGGAAGGAGCATTCATCTGTGTCTGACCAAAAAGCGTTCTTCTCTGTGACAGAAGAATCATAAGTTTCTTCTTTGCACGCGTGATGGCAACATACATGAGACGTCGCTCTTCCTCAAGTTCTTTCTCAGTCTGAGATCTGTAGCTTGGGAAGATACTCTCCTCAAGACCTACAAGGAAAACCGCACCAAACTCAAGACCTTTACTACTATGGATAGACATCATTCGTACAAAATCATCAGTATCTGTAAAGTTATCCCCCTCCGAATAAAGGGCAACATTAGTAAGATAGAGATTAAGAAGACCTGACAGAGTATCTGCAGTCTGATTCTCTATGTCATCATATTCTCCATCAGGGTTATCTTCAGAACTTATAAGCGCCTTTTTGGCAGCTGCTTCTGCAGCCTCTTCTGGGGTAACTCTCGCCTTTTTCTCAAATTCAATTGCTTCAGAAAGCAATTCCTTTAAGTTCTCAACGCGATCTGTAACCTCATTCTTCTTTTCTTTCTCTCTTATAATCTCATCTATAATTCCTGACTTATCCTGTACTTCCTGAATAAAGCCATCAAAGGAAAGCTCATTGAGAGCAAGAATATTACGAAACATCTCGATAAGCATAACAAATTCTTTTATCTTCGAAGATGCACGGGATAATTCTGGATACATATCCACATTTTTGCAGATAGCCATGGAAGACGTCTCATTAATAACTGCAAGCTCATGTATGCGTTCAACTGTCGTTGTACCAATACCTCTTGCAGGAACATTAATAATTCTTCCAAAAGCCAAGTCATCCTTATCATCCATAATGAGTCTTAAGTATGCAATTACATCCTTAATCTCTTTACGGTCGTAGAATCGTGTACCACCAAAAATCTTATATGGAATTCCTGCTTCTCTTAACGCGATTTCTATTGAACGTGACAGAGAGTTCATTCTGAAAAGAACTGCCATATCAGAATATTTGAACTGATTCTTATTTACGAAAGTCTTAATCATATTCGCTGTGAAATTAGCTTCATCAATCTGGGATTCGGCATTCATCACGATAATAGGACTTCCCTGCTCATTACTGGTTCTAAGACTCTTATCCTTACGATATTTGTTATTGGCAATAACTTCATTAGCTGCATCCAGAATTGTCTGTGTAGAACGGTAGTTTTCTTCAAGTTTTACTACAACAGCGTTATCGAAGTCCTTCTCAAAATCGAGAATAACCTGAACATTAGCACCACGGAATGCATAAATTGACTGATCATCATCACCTACTACACAGATATTACGGCTATAGGCTGATAAAAGTTTTATCGCCTCATACTGAGGATTATTGGTATCCTGATACTCATCGACCATGATGTATTTAAATCTTCTGTGATAGATATTAAGCACATCAGGATTCTCTCTGAAGAGTTTAACCGTATTAAGAAGAATATCATCAAAGTCCATAGCATTATTCTGCTTCAATTTTGTCTCATATTTTTTGAAAACAAGAGCACAGCACTTATAGTATGGATCTGTACCTGAGTAAGAAGAAAACTCTGCAACAGTCATCATCTTATTCTTAGCATCAGAAATAACGCTCTGGATGGATTTTGGTGGATAAGTCTTATCAGAATAGTTAAGTTCCTTAAGTGACTCCTTAATTATCTTAAGCTGATCATCAGTATCGATAATCTTAAAGTTTTTGTCATAACCCAAAAGATCAGCATGACGTCTTAAAATTCTCGCAAAGATACTGTGGAAAGTTCCGCACCAGATGTATTTAGCTTCCTCACCAACAAGAGCGGCGATTCTTGAACGCATCTCATTAGCAGCCTTATTAGTAAAAGTGATTGCCATAATAGAGCCTGGATATATTCCATGCTTTTTAATCATATAGGCAATTCTGTATGTAATAACTCTGGTCTTACCTGAACCCGCACCAGCAAGAATAAGAAGTGGTCCGTCAATTGTCTTAACTGCCTCTCTTTGCTCAGGATTAAGCTCATCAAGAAGCCTTTCAGCTTCATCAGCGCCGTTATTATTGGTTGTTAAAGCTTCCTCGTATGCCTGATTTAACTCATCGAGGAAGTCGAGTTCATTCATATCGTCCACTAGGTATCTCCAATGTAAAAAAATATATATCTATTATATGAAAACAATGTACAAATATAAGGACTTGAAAGTTAAGTCGCGTACAAAGAATTATACACTATTAGGGTTTTATTTTCGAGGAGGGAAAACAAAAAAATAGCACCCACGGAAGTACCATGAGTGCCATTTTTTTAAGACAAAATTTAATTATTTTACGAGTTCCTCTGTCTCCTGAGCGATAGCGAGCTCCTCGTTTGTAGGAATGATACAAACTGTTACTCTTGAATCATCGCTAGAGATGATAGACTCTGAACGGTTGCCGTTGTTCTTAGCTGGGTCAATCTTAACGCCCATGAACTCAAGGCCTTCACAAGCCTTAGCACGGATGTAATCTGTGTTCTCACCGATACCAGCTGTGAAAACGATTACGTCAACACCCTGCATAGCTGCAGCATATGAACCGATAATCTTACGAGCCTGATACTCGAACATATCGAGAGCCAATGTAGCACGCTCGTTGCCTTCCTTTGAAGCCTTCTCGAGGTCACGGAAGTCTGAAGATACGCCAGAAAGACCCTGAACACCTGACTTCTTGTTCATAAGTGTATCAACCTCATCTGGTGTAAGATTCTCGTTCTTCATAAGGAATGGAACGATAGCTGGATCGATATCACCGCAACGTGTACCCATGCAGATACCAGCGAGAGGTGTAAGACCCATTGTTGTATCAACGCACTTACCCTGATCAACAGCAGCAAAAGATGAACCATTACCAAGGTGACATGTAACAATCTTTAAGTCCTCATAGTTCTTGCCGAGGAACTCAGCTACACGGTGTGATACATATCTGTGTGATGTACCGTGGAAACCATAACGACGGATTGAATACTTCTCTGTGATCTCATATGGGAGAGCATATGTATAAGCCTTAGGTGGCATTGTCATATGGAAAGCTGTATCGAATACTGCAATCT
Organism: Clostridia bacterium; assembly: GCA_024403775.1. Classification (GTDB taxonomy): domain Bacteria; phylum Bacillota; class Clostridia; order Saccharofermentanales; family Saccharofermentanaceae; genus Saccharofermentans. The sequence goes on from JAKSRE010000060.1 coordinate 3,685, forward strand.
GTGGTGTGCCCTCTGGGAGAACTGCCTCACAAGCCTCAATACCTGTAAGGTTTGCTGGGTTATGGAGAGGTCCAAGTGGGAAACAGTCTCTGATAACCTTCTTAACATCGTCATTAACGATAACTGACTTGCTGTAGTACATACCACCGTGAAGTACTCTGTGTCCAACAGCCTTAATCTCACCGATATCAGAAAGAACGCCATGATCCTTGTCAACGAGAGCGTTGAGGATGAGCTGTACAGCTACCTTATGATCTGGCATAGCCTCTGTTGAGATATAGTCTTCCTTGCCTGGAGCCTTATATGTAAGCTTACCGTCGATACCAATTCTCTCGCAGTTACCCTTTGCCAAAACATCACCAGTTGATGTCTCGAAAAGCTGGAACTTACAAGATGAGCTTCCGCAGTTAATAACCAAAATTTTCATTTTTGTAACTCCTTTAATATAGTTGTTATCTGATATTTACTATTCTTAGTAATTAGCCCTGAGCCTGAGCCTGTACTGCTGTGATAGCAATAACACCAGCGATATCACTGCTTGAGCAGCCTCTTGACAAATCGTTAACTGGCTTTGCAATACCCTGGCACATAGGACCATAAGCCTCTGCCTTTGCAAGTCTCTGAACGAGCTTGTAACCAATGTTACCTGCATCAAGATCTGGGAAAATAAGAACGTTAGCCTGACCAGCTACCTTACTATTAGGAGCCTTTGACTTACCAACTGATGGAACCATAGCAGCATCTGCCTGGAGCTCACCATCGATCATGAACTCAGGATACTCTTCTTTTGCAATTCTTGTAGCTTCAGCAACCTTATCAACATCAGCGTGCTTAGCTGAACCCATTGATGAGTGTGAGAGCATAGCAACGATTGGCTCCTCGCCAACGAGCTGCTTAAATGAAGCTGCAGATGAACCAGCGATAGCAGCGAGTTCCTCAGCTGTAGGATTCTGATTAAGACCACAGTCACCGAATACGAATACACCGTCATTACCAAGATCACAATCTGGTACACACATTACGAAGAAAGCTGAAACAAGCTTTGTGCCTGGAGCTGTCTTGATAATCTGAAGAGATGGTCTCAATGTATCAGCTGTTGAATGGCAAGCACCAGAAACGATTCCGTCACCGTCACCCATCTTAACCATCATACAAGCATAGAACATATATCTGTTATTATTTGACTCGTCGAGGAAAATCTTTGTAGCCTCTTCCTTTGTCATACCCTTTGACTTACGGAGCTCAACAAAAGCGTCGATGTACTCTTCTGTCTTAGGATTTGTCTTAGGATCAATGATTGTTGCCTTTGAAATATCAAGACCTTCGCTGTTCTTCTTGCACTCTTCTTCAGTACCAATGATAACGATGTTAGCGATATCATCTGCCAAAATCTCAGCAGCAGCCTCAAATGTTCTTCTGTCCATTGACTCAGGAAGAATTACAGTCTTCTTATTCTGCTTAGCCTTCTCTTTAATCATGTCAATAAATGCCATAATTGCCACCTCTTAATAAATATATTTTTAGCGTCTAAACGCAAATTCACGCAAATTTAAGTATACTCTCGAAAAGGTTATTTTTCAATTCAAAATGGTTTGATGTTAACTATTAGTTTACTCGATTTCTGACATTCTATCAGTTTGCATATTTACTAACTGCCAAATCTGCTACTAATTTCTTTTCAAAACGAATTGGTGGATGGCTCACGCTTTTGAACCATCCACCTAAATTAAAACTTCAAAACTAATTTAAAGTCTGAGCATCTTAACATGACCGCAATATGGGCAGTTAATCTGTGATACATCTGGATTAATCTTCATTGTTGCACCACAGTTATCACATCTTGTATCAATTGTTGAACCAGCAAAGAATGTGCGGCCTGTCTTACCTTCAAGATATTTCTCAAAGACATTAAGTGCCTTCTGCTCATCAACAGAAATTCTGTTATCAGCTGAAGCAATTGCTCTGGCATCCTCAAGGAAAGAAACAAGAAGTTCTGGCTTTACTTTGTTAAGATACTGCTCAACAAACAAGAAGCTGTTTCCTGAATCATTTGCAATTTTAACGAGTTCATCTCTGAATGACTGTGGAATTCTGTTATCGTTTAAAACTCCACTTAATGCATTGTCGAGAACCATCTGCTCTGCTCTTCCAATGCTTCCGTCAGCTCTTGCAATATAGTAACAGATTGCAATCTTTGCAAGTGCTGTATCAGCGAGTGAATTACCTGCACTATGTGTAGATGAAGCAGGAGAGTCAGTAGTAACATAGCTAAAGAAATATCTTACTGAATCAGCAAAATCGCTTGTCTTAACGAAGTCTTCCATTTCATCCAAACCGTCTATATGAAAGTTTCTGTGGAAATCTCCCTTTTGATCTCTTACGCCCTTAATGATAATTAATAGAATGATTAATGAAAAAAGCATTTTTGTCACTCCTCTCCCAAATTCTCTTAAATCCTAAAATATTGTAACATGAATTATGTTAAATAGTTTCTATAACGGAATAGAAATAAATATTGTTTCTTATTATTTCCAGTCAAAATAGAATAGTTTATATAGCAAAACCTGCGTTATTAAAAATACCAGGAAAAGAAAAAGCCTGCCGAGATCGACAGGCTGTTATTCTCAAATTAAAATGTAGTTCGCATTATGCTCTCTTAACGAGTCCAGAACGGAGACAACGTGTGCAAACCTTCTTAGTAGTAGGGGTGCCATCAACAACCACTTTAACGCTATGAACGTTTGGTTGCTGTTGTGTCAATGCACGACGAGAAATCTGCGAACGCGTAATTCTAATCTTTCTGCCAAAGAATGTATCTTTCTGACAAATCTCACACTTAGCCATATCGGTAACACCTCCTATTAGTCTTTAACGCGCGTAAAAGATAATACCACAGGTTTATTAAATATGCAATATCATTTTTAATAATTTTCAAATTACTTATGATACCCGTGTTTTCCTTTATGCACTGAATACTCTTCTTACCATTACGATACGCTCGCATATATTATCAGAAGAAGTGAAATTACGCAACCTAATTGTTGTTCTGGCCTTGGATAACATTAGTAAAGTTCCTGTATCAGTACAGATTGCCATCTCAGTAACCTCATCTCCTGAGTTTGCTGTGGCACGAAGAAATACAAGGTCTCCAGGCATTATGGAATCAATTACTAATTCTCCTGTTACGACGTCATACTGAAGCTCAACCTCTGTACCAAGCTCCATAAGTCCTTCAATTGTACGTGGTGCCTTAACACCATTTACATTAGCACATACATATACAAGGCCATTAACCGATATTCCATTCATCGTCACGCCATTATTAAGATATGTTGCATTGGCAAAAGTAAGTGCCGAGCTGACAAAATAACGGGTAGATACTTCCTCAATCGTACCTCTTACATCAAGTTCAATTACACCTGAAGATCCAACCCATCCCATATCACCATTTGGCAGGCAGACCTGATAAACGCCATCACGCTTGACGTCAGCATATAAAACCGTATTCATCATCACTTTCGTGATAAGAGTACCATTGGTAGCATGAGTCATGACGTTCTTTACTGTATCTGATATTACTATTTTATAGGCATGAAGGTCTGGTTCCACAGAGTCGAGATTCTCTGTCAGATTACGCGAATTTATATAGCCCTTGATACCGTCGCTGGTTGACACATACAGGTAGTAGTTACCATCTGTTCCCTGTATAGGAGTCTTACTTATTACCTCAACAACATCGTTATACAGGACCTGCGTAATTCGCTCAGAGGCAATATTAGGCTCAGTCATTATATTCTCAGCAACTGACATTACTACTCTGTAGCGTTCATCATAAACAAGCTTTACTTCTTTCTCAGCGAAAAGCTCGATATTCGAACCCTTAAACATTCCTGGAAGAACATTAGGAAGAATGATAAAAACTCCCAAAATAATCATCGCAAAGGCAGCAATCGCAAATATGAGCGCGATAATATTATTCTTTGGCTTTCTCTCAAGTCCAAAATCTTTTTTTTGAAGATTCCACTCCTTTTTAAGATCCTGCTCCTCACCATAGATAGTATTATCCTTGATAATATCCTCCATATCATCAAGAAGTGACTCGTTATGTCTTATGCCTTTATCTTTCTTCTCAGGCTCATAGTCGAATTCCTTATGAGGGCCGCCAATACCAAGAAATCCAAGCACACCAGAAGAATCCTTTTCTGAAGTCTTATCCTTCAAAATAGGAGTTGTTTTCTCTTCGGATATATTATTGTCATCTTTATTCTTACCGAACAAACCTATACCTCTTAATCTTTTTCTGGCTCAATAAGCATTGTACAAAAAGCTACAGCCTTACCAGCATCATGCGACATGGAAAGCGACAAAGATACCATTCCTAATCTTTGGGCTTCTTCAAGAGCCTTACCCATAATTATTAACCCTGGACAGCCATTATCCTCATGTATTACTTCAAAGTCAAGAAATCCGATGCCTTTTGTCATGATACCAGTGCCAAGCGCCTTACTTGCGGCTTCCTTTGCAGCGTAATTTGCTGCAAAACTCTCAGCCACTCTTAACTCATTACCTTTGGATTTACAGTATTCTATCTCTTTTTTTGTAAAAGTTCTTGTCACAAATGACTCCTCGTGTTTATCGAGAAGCTTCTTAATTCTATCTATATCAACAATATCAACACCGCATCTGATATCCATATTAGATTTTCTCAGCATACTTAATCTTTCCCGCAATTCTTACATCAGATTCTGCCAAAAGCTCCGCAACAGACTCATTTGTAATAAAAATAGTTGGAAGTTCCTTTCCTGATCTGGTCTCAAGAATATTATTTAGAATGCTTCCGTTATTGCCACTTGTTGTCAAAGCAGCTGAAAAATCATCAATGAAAAGTACATCAGCCTCATTTACAAGTTCTCTATTGGACTCGGATAAATCTCCTATATCCTCAAACTTAATATAAGAAGCTGTATCTCCTCTTCCAATAATCTGCTTAATCAACACTACAGACACATATGTCTTACCACTCTGAATTTTATCAGTATAAATCCATATGTTATTACGGCTACTTTCCTTCTTCTGATAAATCTTCGTAAGTTTTGTTGTAACTTCCTTACGTCTCACCTTGTTTTTGCAGTAATCTTCCTCATAATTTTTTGCATTAATGCGGGTGAAATTACCAAGGCCAGCTGCATTAAAAGCCTGTTCTTTGGCCTCCTGCATGCACCTACAAACCTTACGCTGCTGATTCTCACCAACATAACCAGTATCATTACACTTATCGCAGATAGGAAGTTCATCCTCATAATTTGATGGAATATTATGCTTAAGTAAATATTCTTTTTTGCTCTGCTCAACTCTTTGTTTTATCAATTCAGCAGACTTCTGAGCCTCAAAATCACCGTCAAGAATAGCAGTCAGCTTATTAGTTCTTTGAGATACAATCTCAGTATCCATGCGCTTAAGCTCAGGATTTTTTGCATAAAACTCCTCTATAAAAGCCTCATGTCTTATAGTCCTGTCTACATTTCTCTGCTGTCTTTCTAAGTCAATATAGTAATCAATCGTCCTCATCGTCATCCTCGAAAAGATTAAGTATATCGTCATCAGGCTCTGTAGTCTTAATATTCTCACTCACAGGCTCTCTGACTTCTTCGTTATTTGTCTCTTTACTATTAGTGTCTTCGATACTTACAGTATCCTCTTCGCCAGACACCGCAATTCCTGCCTCTGAACCAGTTTTCCAGCTACTGTTTTTATTTTTACGCTTCGTAGCCTTACGCTTATTCTCTTTATGTTTCTCATCCTCAAATACGGTTGCTTCATCAACTGTATTTATACCGTTTTCCTTCCAGAGTGCAAGAGTATCTTCCACAATCTGTGTTGTTATATTGCCTCGATATTCATTTATTCTAAAAGCATATTCAACCATATCGGCATCGATTTTATAATCAATAACCCACTTACGAATACGAGTCAGGTCGAATTCATTAAGACGCTTACGAGTAATCTTACCAACAAGTTTAGTCATCTTGTTAATATCTTCATCGTGCTTTATGTACTCATCAACCTTATCGGCAGTAGTAATACCAGACTTGTACCACTCCTCTGCAAGTTTACACATACGAGGATACTGATACTGAATCAGCCTCTGCTTTCCGATATCAAAGAGATAATAGACTACATCATTAGTAAAATCATACTCACCAAGACATTTATCTATCAAAGTATAGTAGCAGTACGCCATCTTACCGTTAAAGCATGTCTTACTAATGCTCTCTGCAAGAAGATTTCTAGCTTCCTCATTAGCAGTAAGCTGCAATGTATCTGGATTAATTCCCATGGCAGCTACATGCTTACAATAAGAATTTACTTCACGCTTCTTCAAATCTATAAATGAGTATACCTGATTCTTAACCAAAAGAATTCCTGTACTAATAAGTTCAGCAAGAGCCTCTTTTACCACCTTCTCAGGATATGGTGCAGCCTTAAGTGCCTCTTCCTCATTAAAGGATTTATTACCATAATTCATCTTAATCCACATATAGTAAAACACAGCATTTTTGCTTAACTGCTCCATATATTGAACAACAAAAACGTCAGGCACCATAGTGTCATTGATAAGTAAATTTAATTCATCTCCTGAGTTCGCCATCTATTTTTTACTCCATTAGTTTGTTTATAAGCGTGAAGTTAATTATAACACGGATAGAAATTACAAACAATTTGCAAACGTTCCAACTTGAGTTTTGTGGATGAGGTTGTTTGTTTTTTTTTTTTGGGGGGTGGGGAGCTCGGGCGGGGAGAGCGTGGCAGAGGCTTGTAGGGGCGCAGGCTTGACTTGAGCGTGGCAGTAGGTTATCGGGCGCAGGCTTGACTTGAACGTGGCAGTAGGTTGTCGGGCGCAGGCTTGAATGCGACGGGACTTGTGGCTAGGACAGGATTGTAACATGACAGGGTGTTGACGATGATTGGCCTGATTGGGCTTGATTGTATTCACTTGAAATGACGTTTTTATTCAACTGTTAGGTGTATAAATCGAGCGTTTTTTGTGAGATTCACTTGAAATGGCGTTTTCATTCAACTGCTAGGTGTATAAATCGAGCGTTTTTTGTGAGATTCACTTGAAATGGCGTTTTCATTCAACTGTTAGGTGTATAAATCGAGCGTTTTTTGTGAGATTCACTTGAAATAGCGTTTTCATTCAACTGTTAGGTGTATAAATCGAGCGTTTTTTGTGAGATTCCACTATAGAAACAAAAAATGTTCAATCATCGGTTGGCAAAAGCATGATTTCATCATTAGGTGAAGCCGTTAAAGCAACTGTCCTACTCATTCACTCAGAATGCCTGTTTCATTCACTCTTCAGTGAATGAAATGCCTGTTTTAA
>JAKSRE010000061.1 GCA_024403775.1 Clostridia bacterium
TTTCACACTTATCACCTCTTTCACCATTCTGGTGAAATTAATTATAACAATGAAACTTGTTTTTTCAATATATATTTTCACCGTTAATACCATTTTCACCATTTTGGTGAAATATTATTTAAAGGTGAAATTCTACAAATTTACTAACCTAATCCATTTCATCAATCCTATTACTCAAATCTTCTTTCATTGATAGTTCTAATGCAAAAGTTCCATTAGTAACCAGTGGTGGTGAAAGAAAAGGTATATTCTCATGAGCTTTTTCATATTCTTCCATTTCTTTTTTTAACTTTTCTACATCACCGCATAGCTTTGGTTTTTCATCCAGTTTTTCACGCCAACACAGCACAGCCCCACGCACCTCCCCTCCCACAAAAGAGTGGTAAAATTAAATCATAAAAACATTAAGGAGTGGAATCATGGAAATACCAAAGGAATTTAAATTTGACATACTTAAATTAAGAGAGGGACTCTATCGCATCGACGACAGCGGCATCTCCAAAGCGTTTCTTATCGAGGGCACGGACAAGGCCTGCCTTATCGACACTGCAAACGGAATAATCGATATCGCAGAAGCTGTTCATAAGCTGACTGACAAGCCGCTGACTGTCATCAATACACACGGACATCCTGACCATATGATGGGAAATCGTAGTTTCGATTTGGCATATATGAATTCTAAGGATTGGGATTTGGCCAAGTCTTTCATGAATCATCCTGACGCCATCGCCGCACTCGAGAAGAACGGCTGGAGCTTTGCGGAACTTTCGGACATCAAGGAAGGCGACATCATTGATTTGGGCGGAAGAACCCTTGAAGTCTATGCCATTCCGGGCCACACCATCGGAAGCATCATGCTCCTGTGCCCAGAAGAGCGAATCCTCTTCACTGGCGACAGCATCAACCATCACCTTTTCCTGCAGCTTGACGGATGCCTCTCAGTTGAGGAGAGTATGGAAGTGATTATCGATAAGAAATCCATTTTCGCGAAAGCGGACTTCATACTTCACGGTCATGGCGACAGCTACGATGACATCTCCCTGGTTACATATCTCATTGATGCTCTTAAGGAGATTGTTGATGGCAAGACTTCAGACGACGAGAAGGCGGAGTACGGCCCGGAGCAGTACTGCATGTGCCACAGATTCAAGGTGCCTGAGGATAAGCAGTTCAACTGCATCGACAGCCTGATTATGTATCAGCCAGATAATATCCATAAGTAACCAGCAAACCAATCTTCAACACAGGCCACCGCAAAACCGCGGGGGCCTATATTTTTCTGCCAGCATTAACTTCCAGCAAGCCCCCTCTTCAACGCGGAGGGCGCACCTCCGAAGCGGCATCCTTTACAGCGAATCCAAACCCACCCTTCAACGCGGAGGGCGACCGCAGAACCGGAAGCTTCATATCAAAACCACTTTTCAACGCCGACCACCGCTTCCGCGGGGGCCTGTAATTTTCTGCCAGCATCAACTTCCAGCAAGCCTGCCTTCAACACAGGCCACCGCAAAACCAGTGGAACCCTTAACATCAACCTCCAACAGTAAATCCGACAATCCCAGCCTCTTTATCGAGAATAAAACTGTTGGAATACATGTGATTCCAATTAAAATTCGAATATATAACATAAACTTCTGCATCAGGATAATTCTTGCGAACATACTCTGGAATCGATATGTGAAGCTCAGGTTCACTCATATCCTCCACATAGTCACCCAAATGTGATAGCACAGGGGAGTTATCCTGATCGTATAATTCGGATACAGTAAACGGTGGAAGTATTGCCTGTTCCTGATAGTATGCAATATACTGCTCGATATTCTCATCAGAAGTCTTAAAAAACACATTCGTATGTCCACCACCCTGAAGCAAGGTAGGCATTAATATAAAAGATAAATTATGTGCGTCACTAGGCAGCTTCTCTGGCAAAAAATCATAATTGGTATGATAAGCAGAATTAATATATTTAATGTCAATCCCATAGCAAGCGGCCGCCCAAGGCTCACGACGGTCAATATAATTAAAAAGCATCATACCAACAAGATTGTAGTAGCCGAAAAGCAAAACAATTACGGCAACAACATTGGTTCGAATTCGGCAGTTTTTGCGTACCACAAGCCCAATGATAATTGCAAAAATCGCAGGAACAACATTAAAGTACTGTCCAATCAGGATGCTTCTGTATATAAGTGCATAACAAGCGAAAACCATCCATCCCGCACACACAATATTAGGTAAAACTGACTTAACCTTTCCCATATTAACTAACTCCTTTTATCTGGCTTCATATAGAGTCTATAAAGCCTTATGTTTTCGAATTTTTCTCATACAGTAAATAAAAGCTGGCACCAGCAAAAGATCACCAAACAGCCACGCCAGCGGATGCGCGAACTGAATTCCCAATCAATAGTACCATGAAGTATTTATTTCTCGAAAGTATTATTCCCACAATATATAAATATAAAAATACGCCTCCGAAGAGGCGCACCAGATAAAATTTCCAAGAATCTCTTAAAATCTCACGTAAACCACCGCCACAAGCGGCTTTATAACACTGTTAAACCATCAAATCAGATAGTCTTTTATATTCAAAGACTCGTCTGTTCTCTCTTCTTCCTCAGTTATGCCTGCAACAAAATTTGTAACATAAGTTGAGCCAGACACTCTGTCAATATAGTAGCGAATCAGCGCACCAGTATAAGATCTGTATACAACTACTATCTGGCTGTCATCAATAGAATCGATATCCCAATAAACAGGATATACTCCCTCATTAACTATCTCTTCCAGGTCTGGATTATTCAAATAGCAATAGCTCTTAACAGCATAGAGTGCCTCTTCTTCAGTAATCAATCCTTCTACTATGGATGACTCAGTAGTTTCCTCAGAAGTAGTCGCTTCCGTAGTCTCTTCAGTAGTCTTCTCAGGCTTCTCATCCTCTACGACAGTCTCTTTTTTTGTATCATCTTTATGCTTTTTTTCTGTCTTCTGCTCACTGCATGAAGCAAAAAGCGTCAATCCCAAACAAAGAATCAATGTACAGCAAATTGTTTTCTTCATTGTTATTTCCTCCTGTTTTCTATATTCTAACACTTCTTTCTGATAAAAGTAGCACCGCATATTATTTGCGGATCATCTCATCATAATGTGGATCGTTTACCTTATAAACACTTAGTATCGACTTATATTTCTTAATCTTTATTAGCTGCGAATTCGAGATAGGCTTGCGATTCTCAATACATGCGCACACTTCATTAAGTCTCTCCGCCGCATTTTGGCGAGGCATCAAAAAGAAATCATATCCAGAAGTCTCATTTGAGTAAGATACGAAAGTATAATATGCCCCACCTATCTTACGCAATGTTATTTTTCTCATCCCCAAGAAGTCAGGATCAAAGATAAAACTTACATCCTTCCCATCCTTCAAAGAATTAACGTATTCTTCCTTAGGACTGACAGTCGCCTGATAAGAAGACACAAGTCTGTGGTCAACCTCCACAGATATTGCAAAGTCCTTATTAGAACTTCTCCCAGCTGGGCTACCCCAAGACATAACCGCAAAATAAATAGCCATGATAACAAGAATCACACCTACAATAAGTGCACCAACCGCACCCATAATCATGTCGTCTGCACCTTCATTAATCACCAGATTAATAAAATAAATACCTGCTCCAACAAGAATCAGGCCAATAATCAGACCCAAAACCACAAATGCAGGCAAACTTCTACTTCTTTTAAACATATTTGTCTCCTTTGCTTATTCCCTATTAACAACAAATATAGTATCAAAAAGTAGCGAAAGCGAGAATCCCAAGATTATTCAATCTCAAATCTTCACTTCTCAGGTTTCAGTCCAGTCGTCGCCTCATCATAAGCATTCTGCAGATTAATCCAATAATTCACACTGCTTCCAGTCATTTGCGCGAGCCCTTTTGCTATATCAATTGATAAACTTAATTCACCACATATCAAGAGGCTCAAATCTTCAGGTGTAGTATCTAATTTTCTTGCAAAATCTTCTTGTGTCAGTCCACTCTCATCCATCAGTTCACTAATATAGTATCCTGGGTGAAAGATAACTTCATCGTTATGTTTGATGTAGTTGCTCATTTGGTTAATTCCTCCATATATTCGACTTGGTAAAAAAAATGAATACTTTATTTTACAGTTGTTCCAATTGCCTTGAATGTAGCATTCCAATTACTGAATTAAATATGAATGTCCAATTAGTGAAAATCTAGATTTATTCTATGCAGATTTATCGAGAAGGTGTTCGAAGTATATAACATTTATTCATTAAGAACTGTATGTCCTAGCTTTTCTTCAAGCATCCCACATTTTGCTAAAGTCGTAGCTTCCTCATACATTTTTGCATATGCCTTTTCAGGATTGGAATTATATTCATCAATATCCTTTTGATTAACTACAAACAATTCCATATCTGCCAAATCAACTTGCTCTTTATGGGTATTGTAATAATCATCATAAGCAACACAAACAGCATTACAGAAACCATATAAATCCATACGATAATATAATCTTCCATCCGGAAGATAATCCAAAGTATTAATAAAAGGACCCTCACATTCTCGATCTATTGATAATGCCAGAATATCTACTTTTTCTGACTTAATAAGCATTTTACTTTCATGCATTACAAAACATCTTATCTGGTAAACAGTATCTTCATCAATAGAGAGATTTTCTTTGTATTTCCCCCACCATTTTTTGTATCGTATAGATTGTTGTTTTTCACTTGGATATTCAACTTTACTTATTCCATCTATTAGAGATAATGCATCAATTAAAGCTGCCATCGGCATATTGTTTTTCATAGCAGTTTCCAATTCCTGACGAATCAAACTAAGCAAAATGTCATCCCCCTCTCCAGAATCAATTAAACAGCTTTAATAACTGATATGAGCGTAAAAACAATTCAGATGTATCAGCTACTTTATTACTAATATCACATACTGGTTTTACAATCTCTTCATTAAACTGCTCATTTAAAAGTAATCTAAATGAGTAATTAAAGCCTCGATTATTCATAAAATCTTGTAATAAATCTATTTCTTCTTTTAATTCAGCAGTTAATTTCTTTCCAACTTTAGGTGATACAAATACAATATCTCCTTCTATTGAATCAAAGAAAGAATATAGCATCATTGCTGATTTAATCATTTTGGAAATCACTTTCTCAGCAGTTTCATGCTTAGTACCATATTCAAGACCAGCTTCATGAAAAGCAACATCAACTACTATTAATTTATTTTTATTATCAACAATTAAAATTCCTAAAGCATCGCACTCTGTTTGTTTAATAAGTTGATCTATATTTTTTGTCTTCTTGTATATATCGTATGACTTATTATTAAAATAATCTTGGCTATCTTTCATTAATATCTCTAATTCTTCGTTGTGTTGTGGTTCCCACATAGAAGAACTTTTCCAATTATTCTGGACTATCTGACATTTCTTTATATGCCTTAACCAGGAATAGATTAATGATTCTCCTACTTCAACTTTCATGTTTTCTTGCTCCTATACACTAGTTATTAGTATTAGCCATATATTTATGATTTTCGATACATCTTTTTTAGTGCATCCAACGTAATATAGATTCCAGATTCTTCTAATTCTTCACGTCTCAATTCATATAAAGCCTCTATCATCTCTTCGCTATCCACACCATAATGAATGCAGTTGTGGCAATTGCTACATAACGATACTACATTAGCCGGAACATCTAGGGAATGATCAAATTTATCCTGTTGAGAAATAGGAACTAAATGATGAGGTTCCATATAAATATTTCCATCCGAATATCTTATAAATGATTCATGTTTGTTATTATATTCACACAAGTTATTGGCTCTCGCTAAAGCCATTCTTCCAACTTTCACATCTCTTCTGAATCTTTCAGTAGTTACTATCGTCTTTTGTATATCGCATAAATCATCTTTCGCAAATATACTATCTTCTAATTCATATTCGTTTACTGCATCAACATAGTCAGCATCAGTTCTTACATCTTCTCTTTGATATGTCACTTCATCAACATCAACAAAGTGAATTAAACTCTCTTTGTCTATTTCTTCATTTATCGCACGATGATGATAATATGCTTCTATCTCATTAAATTGCTCAGTATTAGATAGAAAATTAAAAAATGTTCCATATATCAATATCAAATTTGCATCACTTGTTATTTTTGAAATACGCTTACTCTGCCTATCTGAGTTTTTTAAAACAATGTTGTGTTCAGGAATAATCCAATTACACTTCTTTACATATTTTGTTGACAAATCATTACTGGTTATCAATTGCTTAGACTCATGTTGTATGCTATCCTCACTTGAAAAACCTATTCCAATTATTAAATCATTATACGTCGCCACAATCAATTTCCAACAACAAATCATACCCTCCTTTAATTCGCACTTAACTTTTCGCAACACATCACTTTTATCATCACTTGGCAATCCTATTATTTTATTTTTTTCCCAGATAACAAAATCATTCTTCTCATAATCATTTAAGTCATATCTATATACTTCAAAAGAATTAGCATAACCAAATAATTTATAATATGCATTAGCAAAATACCAAGCGTTGTGATATCTAGTATTCCTTGCAACTAAAGCTAACTGCCCATTTCTACATAATGAATCATCTGATGGTATTAATGCTAATGAGAATAATGCATTCTTTTGCCAATCCTCTGAATAAATCTCAGAAAATAAATCAGGATAAAGCATTTGTAATAACTTTTGACACCAATTTGTATAATAGTGAAACTGTGGATAACTGGATTTAATATACACTACTAACTCTTCATAATCCTTCAATGAAGAGAAATTGCTTTGCTCATTTATCTTCTCAATTTTTTTCTGAATATTTATTAGAGCTTCAGAAAACTCTTTTGCTATTTTTATTGCCTCTGTCTCTGCAATAATCTTGTCTTTTGTTCTCCATTTGTTATCTTTTTTGTAGGTTGGCCAATTGTTATTACGTGTTCCAACACTTCCAAATGATTCGTAATCAGTATTAGTACAACAATCATATGCCAGAGAATCTCTCTTATTATCAAACAATCTTTCCAATATTTTTTTATCTGATAGGCTTGTTAATGTTTCCCATCTATATCTCGATTTGAAGTGATCGAAGCTTTTCTTAACATTTGCATCATCAAAAGACATTCTTTTAGATTCAAACTGTTTATCCAGCCTTGTCCCTACAGCAATATACCTATCGATTACAGCATCCATATTCATAATCATTCACCTTCCACATACTAGAATAATATTTGAATAAAACTGTTTATATTTTAAAGCCAATTCACTATTTAATCACTGCTTCATATAAATGTTTAAAAGAATATTTACTTTTATTGTTTTCTACTACTGTAACCACCTTTTTATTGCCCCCTAGAGGTGGCAACACGACAACAAAATATATGCTAATATGAATTTACATTAAATTTGTAGGAGGCATAATATGATTGATTGGGATTTTAATGTAGAGGAAATACTAACTCAAACACGCAGATTGTTATCTGATAGATACAAAGATACCGAGTACTATTTTGAACGTAATAGTACAGCAGGTGAAAAAAATATCGATGTATTCAAAAATGGATATCCTAAGCGAATCGGTTACATCTATCCAAAAAAACGTTTTCAACAGTATGATTTATGCCTGGAAATTGGATTGTTTAATATAGCTAATTCAAAAATGATATTACCCGAATTACAAGAGATAAAGATAAATCGTTATTCAAACACTAGAAGATGTAGAGTTGAAACTGAAAAAATGTTAGAGATATTAGATGCAGTAATCAAATAACATAATGCTAAAACATATGCAAAAGACGCCCTTTGATGGACGTCTTTTGTTTATCCACAAATTCATCTAGTAAAAAGTAGAATATACTTCTAAAAGAATACTATTCCACATTCTGTAATGAATCAGAATCAATTTTAGCTGATATTTAACTAACAAATATTAACAAATCATTGAATAACTGTAGACTCTTTCATTTGATATAATACATATACAA
Source organism: Clostridia bacterium (assembly GCA_024403775.1). GTDB lineage: Bacteria > Bacillota > Clostridia > Saccharofermentanales > Saccharofermentanaceae > Saccharofermentans. The sequence goes on from JAKSRE010000061.1 coordinate 8,063, forward strand.
AGGAGACGAGGCCTATGAGTGATTTTTTTGAAATATTCGGTACATTGATTAGATATGATGACATTAAGGATTTTCGTATAGTACAACGTGAATACATCTATAGACCAACTTACAAAGAAGTAGAAGAAAAAGTGTTCTTTCAAAAACGAAGCAAGTATGTTTTTGCTGGAATGCAACCATACGCTGCCATTATAGATGAGAAAGGTGGATCAACCCAACTTTCTAAATATAAAGCTAATTCATTCAAAGAGACTGCTGCTGTTGATGTCTTTCACGATATTCGCACAACTATCGGTGATAAATTCAATATTAAATCAATTCGTTCAAAAAAATACACTTGTCTAAGTCAAACTGGTAGAGTATTCCAGACATATATGGAAGATATTCCTGCTCTACTTGGTCGTGCTGATGGAAAATTTTCAGATATTATGAAAAATGACGAGTTATATCATTTATTAGGTGAACCTATTGCTCCAGCAATTAATATTATTCCTGCATTGATGATTAAAGCAAAGGAAGACTATATTTTTTTTGGCGCTGGAATACAAGTAAATGATATCGAATCCGATTTTCAGCGCTTAAAATACGAACTTGATGCCTATTCTCAGCAGAAAAAACTATCCACAAAAAACATCGTTGGTTTCCTTTCAAAAGGTAAACAAAAACTACAATTACCAAACAAAAAGACTCCGGCCTTAATGGAAAAGAATGTTACTAACGACATTGCAAATCTAAAACAGGCCCTTGAAGATGGAATTATCAGCAAGGAAGAATATGAAGAGAAAATTAGCAAGGTGATAGAAAATATATAGTTTACTAATTGTTTTCATTTGATTTTTTTGTGTATAAAAATATTTTCATAAATTTTGTCGTTGCTATTCACATATTCATAGTGTTAGGATGTTAAATAGTTTTAACATTTAAATGCAGTGTTTTGATTTAGTGTTTGGAGAATTATATGAATACATACTATGCCTTTACTGATGAATCTGGAACATTTAATAATAAAGATTCGCCATTCTATATTAGATGTACTGTGTTAATCAAAATTGAAGAGTATAGAAAACTCTCTACATACGTAAACAATTTAAAAAAAGAGCTTAACATACCTCTTAATAACGAATTAAAGTGGTCTGACATTTATATTCGTAAAAACAGCCCAAGATTAACAGAATATACCTATCTTCAAAACTTAGATAAAGAAACCAAAAAGGAATTTGTAAAAGAAGTAGTATACAAAGCTAAAGACTGTGGCATCACTCTTATTTATACGATAACAGATAATAATAGAGTAAGTTTGTCAACTGAAGAAGAAAAAGATTCACTAATTCAAAATCACATACAGTATATGTTCCAAAGAATTCAGATGCATTTACAAAAAAGCAACAGTTATACGCTTGTTATAATGGATGAACTTACTAATGTACAGATAAAAAAATATAAGAAATTCTTTTCAAATATATTGAATAATGGCGATTTAATTGACACTTATAATACTGTATATCCTGGGATCCTGGTTGATGAAAGTGAAAAAAGCATTGGATTACAAATGGCTGATTATTTTTGTGGCATAATGAATGGAGCATTAAGAAAAAAGAATAGCAATAATTCCTTTGATTTTTCTTTGGAATTGTATAATGATATAGCATTACCATGTATAAGACATGAAAAAGAAAAGATTTTAGGATGCGGAATCATTGATATTCCTCATAATTCGAGCGCACGTGAGTCATTAATCTTTTTAACAAAAAAACAATCACTTTAGTACAGTAACACGTATACTAATAAGCATATTTTCACATGATGAAAATTGAAATCTACAGCAGTAGAATTTTCAAATACGTATAAACCTAATACGTCGTACTTGTTAGGTAGCATTGTAATATGTTCAAATCAGATGCAACTTCTATCACTTCAGTATTTTTCTAATAATATCACTCAATCCAAAAGTAGTTTTTCTATAGATCTTGTTTCGGATTGTTTCTTGCCTCGCAAGAGCACTAGGTGTTCACAGCGTGAACACCACATCA
>JAKSRE010000062.1 GCA_024403775.1 Clostridia bacterium
TTCATTCACTCTTCAGTGAATGAAATGCTTGTTTTAAGTGAATCTCACTCAGAATGCTTGTTTCATTCACTCTTCAGTGAATGAAACGCTTGTTTTAAGTGAATCTCACTCAGAATGCTTGTTTCATTCACTCTCCAGTGAATGAAACGCCACTTTTAAGTGAACAACACTATTTGAGTCTACCTATAGCGCCATCCCATCTGATACTCGTCATAAAATAATCATCCCATAAAACAACCCGCCTCGTTTCCAAGGCGGGTCATTTCTTCTTTTCTATAACCTGTAGAATAAAAAAGCTAAATTATTTGTTCTTCTCTGGAACTTCAATTACTTCCTTACCACCCATGTATGGACGGAGAGCAACTGGAATTCTGATTGAGCCATCCTCGTTGAGGTTATTCTCAACGAAAGCGATAAGCATACGAGGTGGAGCAACTACTGTGTTGTTAAGTGTGTGTGCGAGGTAGTTACCATTTTCGCCACGGATACGAATGCCAAGACGACGAGCCTGTGCATCGCCGAGGTTTGAACAAGAACCAACCTCAAAATACTTCTGCTGACGTGGTGACCATGCCTCTACGTCGCAGCTCTTAACCTTAAGGTCAGCGAGATCGCCTGAGCAGCACTCGAGTGTTCTTACTGGAATATCAAGGCTTCTGAAGAAATCAACTGAATTCTGCCAGAGCTTGTTGTACCAGTCCATGCTCTCTTCTGGCTTACAAACTACGATCATCTCCTGCTTTTCGAACTGGTGGATACGATATACACCACGCTCCTCGATGCCGTGAGCACCAACTTCCTTACGGAAGCAAGGTGAGTAAGATGTGAGTGTCTGTGGGAGGTCTGCCTCATCGATGATTGAGTCGATGAACTTACCGATCATTGAGTGCTCAGAAGTACCGATGAGATACAAATCCTCGCCCTCGATTTTATACATCATGTTTTCCATCTCAGCAAAGCTCATAACGCCATCAACTACTGAAGAACGAATCATGAAAGGTGGGATGTAGTATGTGAATCCTCTGTCAATCATGAAGTCACGAGCGTATGAGAGAATTGCAGAGTGAAGTCTTGCAATGTTGCCCTTCAAATAGTAGAAGCCATTACCTGAAGTCTTACGAGCTGCATCAAGATCGATACCGTCGAGCTTCTCCATGATATCAACATGGTATGGAACCTCGAAAGCTGGTGTGAATGGATCACCAAATCTCTCAATCTCAACGTTCTCACTGTCATCCTTACCGATTGGTACAGATGGGTCAATGATGTTAGGGATGATGAGCATGATGTTACGAATCTTAGCTTCGAGCTCAACTTCCTTAGCTGAGAGCTCCTCGAGCTCCTTTGCCATAGCACCTACCTCAGCCTTAGCAGCCTCAGCCTCATCCTTCTTGCCCTGGCCCATGAACATACCAATCTGCTTGCTGATTTTATTACGCTGGGATCTCAAATACTCTGCGCGAGTCTTTGAATCACGGAATTCCTTATCTAATTCGATAACCTCGTCAACGAGTGGGAGCTTATCGTCCTGAAATTTGTTCTTGATATTATTCTTTACGATATCTGGATTGTTACGCAAAAACTTAATGTCAATCATAATAGCCTCCGATAAATTAGTAGCATTACTTAATAAATAATAAGTAACTATATTCAACAATTCTATTATTTTACTAGCATTAGTCTAAAATAGCAACTTGACGACTATTTGTGCACTTGTCAAAATAATCCAAAACATTTGAGGTTTAAACAACATATTTATGTCAAAAAATAGAAAAGCGTTTGAGGGTGGCTTTTGTGATTGACTATTAGAACTTATGTCAATATACTTTGACTTACAGTACACCATTGTGGGTATAGGTGGTGCACCATTGGGAGGATTTATTGATGCAGAATTCATTAAAAATTGTTTGTAACGATTCACTTCAGATGAACGCAGCAGCACTTCTTGTTCAGAAGGCAGCTAACTTTAAGAGTTCAATTTATATCATTCGTGATCAGAGAAGAGCTAATGCAAAGAGCCTTCTTGGAATCATGTCTCTTGGTATCGCTGAGAATGTTGAGCTTGATCTTGAGGCTGAGGGCGAGGATGCAAATGAAGCACTTAACGCTCTTGCAGAGATTTTGAAGGGCTAATAGTTAGTAAAACGTTTGTACAACAAGAAGCCACAGGATTCACAGAATTCGAAGAGTTTAGACACAGAATACGGAGTATGCTATGGGCAATAGAAACGCAAAGTTTGATGCTCGATTAGATTTAGTACCTTATAATCCCGGAGTTTACCTGATGAAGGATGCTTCGGGTTTAGTTATTTATGTAGGAAAGGCAAAGAAACTCCGTAACAGATTGAGCAGTTATTTCGCATCTGGCACGATAACAAACCCTAAGGTTAAGGCGATGGTATCCCATGTTGCGGATTTTGAATATGTTGTAGTGGGCTCAGAATCTGAGGCCCTTCTTCTTGAGGCTAATCTCATCAAGAGATATATGCCTCAGTATAATATCCTTCTTCGTGATGACAGAGGATACCCATATATTTGTATCTCATTAAATGAACAGTATCCACGCGTGTTTAAGGCATACAGAGTGGATGAGAAACTTAAAAAAGCAGGAGCTCTATATTTTGGTCCTTATATGTCTGGCGATGAGTTTAAAATGCTTAAGACCATTGATGAGATATTTCCACTAAAAAAATGTAATAAAGTTCTTCCAAGAGACATAGGTAAGGAAAGACCTTGCCTTAACAGTCACATCGGTAAGTGCATGGCGCCATGTTCGGGCATGGTATCGAGTGACGAATATAAGGAAATGATTAATGAGATCGTTAAGCTTTTCGAGGGAAAATACGAAGAGATTGAGAAGAAACTCATTGAGAAGATGCAGGCTTATGCGGAGAATAATGAATTCGAGCTGGCGGCTGGTGTAAGAGACCGACTTTTCGCGTTAAGGGCGACAAAGGAGAAGCAGTCGGTGTTCCTTGATGTTGAGCGTGATGCAGATGCAATCGGATTTTATGCGGAGGCTGGAGAGGCCTGTATCCGTAAGCTTGAGTTAAGACAGGGGCGTCTTGTCGGCTCTTCAACGTACTTTGTTAAGGGCGGAAATGAAGACCGAAACGAGATTTTGACGAATTTTATCATGCAGTACTACCCAGAATCTCCTTTCGTTCCACAGCTCATTCTGGTTACTGGAAGTGATGAGTTTGAGGATAAAAGCACGATAGAAGAGGCGTTGTCTTCTGCCAAGGGCCGTAAGGTTGAGATTAAGACTCCTGAAAGAGGCGAACTTAACAGGCTTCTTAAGATGGCGGATCTTAATTCCCGCGAGATGATGGTTCGAAGAGTTTTACGAGGCGGAAATGCCAGTTCGGATCCGATGGAACCAGTTCATATGCTGGAGAAAATCATGGGCCTTAAAGTAAATTCAGTTAACAGAATAGAAGCTTTTGATATATCTAACCTCGGTAACGACGATATCTGTGCAGGTATGGTTGTATTTAATGGTGGAAAACCTGATAAGAAAGAATATCGTCTGTTTAAGATGAAAACAGTTATAACTCAGGATGATTTTGCTTCTATGAGAGAGGTTCTTCTAAGACGATTCGGCCACGATGAGAAGGATGGATTTAAATTCCCTGATCTCATTCTTGCCGATGGAGGCAAGGGCCAGATGACCTCTATAAGAGAGAGCCTTAATGAACTTAATATAAACATTCCTCTGGCAGGCATGGTTAAGAATAATCACCATAAGACAGAGAGTCTTCTTCTTGAAGATGGAACTTTAATCGAATTAAATACGGATGAGAATATTCCGCTTTTAAGATTCCTTACTGCAGTGCAAAATGAGGTCCACCGCTATGCGATTACCTATCAGAGAAAACTCTCTCATAAGCGTAATATCCACTATACTCTGGAGGATATCAGTGGAATCGGCCCTGCAAAGCGTAAGAGACTTCTTGCCCATTTTGATACAATTAAGGCGATAGCTAATGCTGACAAAAAGGCTTTGGCAGAAGTTAGTGGATTATCTGCTTCCGACTGTGATAATATCTATGAGTATTTCCACGGAAGTGAAGAGTAAAGGATTTTATGGCAATATACGCACTTTCAGATTTGCATCTCGCTTTTGGTTTCCCAGAAAAGACCATGGAGGTTTTTGGTCGCAACTGGGATAGTTATATGTCGCGCATTGAAGAGAACTGGAACCGCGTTGTATCCGATGAGGATCTTGTTTTGGTACCAGGCGATATCTGCTGGGCAACCAAACTTAATGAGGCAAAAATAGATTTTGACCATCTTAACAGCCTGAATGGCCGCAAAATAATAAGCCGTGGCAACCATGACTACTGGTGGTCTACTATGAATAAAATCCGCGCTTTTCTTCTCGAAAATAACTACTCCACCATAGATTTTATTCGTAACGACGATGTCGTTATTGAGCAGGATGCCATAATTGCTGGTACCCGTGGCTGGAATTTCCCAGGTATAAATGAATTTGTTGAGAGTGACCGCAAGATTTATGAGCGTGAACTTATAAGACTTAATATCTGTATCGAATCTTTACGTAAGGCGGATCCAGAGCATAAACAGAAATGGATTGTTACTCTTCATTATCCACCTCTTACAAAGCAGCACTGCAAAACAGGATTTACACAGATCCTGGAAGAGGCGAAGGTTGATGTATGTATCTATGGTCATCTTCACGGACTTGGCCATCGAAGTGTTTTTGAGGGTAAACTGGACAGTAATCCGTATACAGAATTTGTTTGTGCTTCATCTGATTATGTAGGTTTTAATCCAGTCAAAATTATGTGATTTAAAAATGGTCATAAAACGTTAAGAAAAAATATTTTTATTCCCTCTAAACGCCCTATTTTACGGGGATTATGGCGTTTTTGCAAAGGCGTTTTTCTTGAAAAAATTTGCCCGATAATATATAATACAAAGTCCAAGGAACGCGTAAATGAAAAGAAGTTTCATTTCTGCGTCCTTTCTGTACTGTAAAAATATACTTTGGATTGTGAGATGTTTTATGGCATATAGTATGACTGGCTTCGGCCGCAGCGAGAAATTATTTGATACCAGAACATATACTGTTGAGATTAAATCGGTAAATAGCCGTTTTTGTGATATTAATATCCGTATGCCTCGTCTTTTTAATTTTGCAGATGCAGTTATCCGTAAGATGATTACAGACCGCCTTGTAAGAGGTAAGGTTGATATTTATATTTCCTTTGACGATTCAGAAGGTGCTTCAACAGAAGTAGTTATTAATGAAGGTCTTGCAAAGGAATATTCTTCTTCAGTAACAAGACTTGCTGAACTTACAGGAAGAGCAGATGACCTTACTGCTTCAAGACTCTCACTTTATTCAGATATTTTATCTATTAAGCAGAAGACATTAGACGAAGAGGTTATCGCAGAAGAATTGTATTCTGCTGTTAATGGTGCAATTGATGAGATGCTTTCCATGAGACTTGTTGAAGGTAATAACCTTGCTAAGGACATGCTTACTAAGATTGATACTCTTGCATCTCTTCGTGATGAGATTGCTACAAGAGCTCCAGGTGTTGTTGAAGATTACAGAAACCGTCTTAAGGCAAGACTTGATGAGATTCTTACTGGTGATATGAGAGCATTTTATGACGATGCAAGACTTACTACTGAAGTAACAGTGTTTGCAGACAAGTGTGCCATTGATGAGGAATTAAGCCGTCTTATCAGCCACTTTAGTCAGGCTCGTGAGATTTTGACAGGTAATGGTCCAGTTGGTAAGCGTATGGATTTCCTCGTTCAGGAGATTAACCGTGAAGTTAATACCATTGGCTCCAAGGCTAATGATATTGAGATTACCAACCGTGTAATGCTCATGAAGAATGAAGTTGAGAAGGTAAGAGAGCAGATTCAGAATCTTGTTTAAGATTATGAAGAAGCATTATAGGAGATAACAGACTTTATGAGTAGTTCGAAGTTTATAGATGTAGGTTCTGGCAATATCGTTCAGGCTTCACGTGTTTTATGTGTAGCGGCAGCGGATTCAGCACCTATTCGAAGACTTATAACTGATGCGAGAGACAGAAGCGTTCTTATTGACTGCTGTGCAGGAAAGAAGTGCCACTCAGTACTTATTATGGACAGCGATCACATAATTACTTCAGCGCTCGAGCTTGATGAACTTAAGACAAAACTAGAAGATAAATAAAACGGAGTTGTAACTATGAGTGATTGTAGTCAGCAAAAAGGAATCCTTTTCTCTATATCAGGTCCTTCTGGAGTTGGTAAAGGAACAATAGTAAATGAAGTGAAGAAGAAATATCCTTCATTTGGTGTATCTATATCAGCTACTACCAGAGCTCCTAGAGGAACTGAGCAGAATGGTGTTGAATATTACTTTAAGACTAACGATGAATTTGATCAGATGTTAGCTGAAGGTGAGATTCTTGAATATGATACTTATGTGGGTAACCGTTATGGAACTCCTGCAGCACCACTTCGTAAGATGGTTGATTCTGGCACAGACTGTCTTCTTGATATTACAATCGCAGGAAGTCTGGCGCTTAAGGATAAATTTAAGGAAGATGCAGTTACTATTTTTGTTCTTCCACCAAGTTTTGAAGTACTTGCCAACAGATTAGTCGGGCGAGGGACAGAGAAGGCAGATGTAATAGAAGGTCGTCTTGCCAAGGCGAGAGAAGAAGTTCTAGAGGCATCTAAATTTGATTATATAGTTGTTAACAATGAGTTGGACGATGCAGTTGCCAAAGTAGAGGCTATAATCGCTTCTGAACACCTGAGGGCTTTCAGAAACGAAGCTAGTGCGTCAAGACTCTGAGTGATATTAGTTTTTTATTTATAGAAAGAGGTAATTGAAATGTTAGTTGATCCACCTAATGAGAAACTTTTGGAGAAGGTTAGCTGTTCTTATGAGTTGGCAGTTCTCGTTGCACAGCGTGCACGTGCACTTGTTGACGGTGCTCAGCCTTTGGTTGACAAGAAGGCAGCAAACTTTGTATCTCTTGCTTGTCAGGAAGTTGCAGCAGATAAGGTTGTATCTGTAGCAGGTGACCACAAGGATGAGATGTTTGTTCCTATTACTCGTGAGAGAAGAGAGCGTGAGGCTCAGGCTAGACGTAAGAAGGAAGAAGAGGCTCAGCAGCAGTACGAGAAGCTCCTTAACGAGGAGTTTGTACCAGTATCAGAGTCTTTTGATGAAGATAGTAGTGATGCAGTAGCAACACAGATCAATAGTCTTTTCGAGGAAATCGACGAAAATGATATTGATACAAGTGCTGATTCTATTGATGACGATGAGGAGGTATAAGATATGCCTCAGAAGAAGTCTATGGAAAAAATCGTAGCTCTTGCAAAGACAAGAGGCTTCGTATATCCAGGTTCAGATATTTATGGTGGTCTTGCAAACTCTTGGGATTACGGCCCACTTGGTGTTCAGCTCAAGAATAACGTAAAGGCTGCTTGGTGGAGAAAGTTCGTACAGGAGAACCCATATAACGTTGGTGTTGACTGTGCTATCCTTATGAATCCACAGGTTTGGGTTGCTTCAGGTCACGTTGGTGGCTTCAGTGATCCACTTATTGACTGTAAGCAGTGTAAGGCTCGTCACAGAGCAGATAAGCTCGTAGAGGACTTTAACAGCGAGAATAACATCACAGATGTTGTTGTTGAGGGTATGAATGATGAAGAGCTCGTAGCTTACATCAGAGAGAAGAATATTCCATGTACAATGTGCGGTGGTCACAATTTTACTGACGTTCGTAAGTTCAACCTTATGTTTAAGACATTTATGGGTGTAACTGAGGATTCAAAGAATGAAGTATATTTGAGACCAGAGACAGCACAGGGTATTTTTGTAAATTTCCTTAATGTTCAGAGATCTTCAAGAAGAAAGATTCCATTTGGTATCTGCCAGATTGGTAAGTCTTTCCGTAATGAGATTACTCCAGGTAACTTCATTTTCCGTACACGTGAGTTCGAGCAGATGGAGCTTGAGTTCTTCTGCGAGCCAGGTACAGATCTTGAGTGGTTTGATTATTGGAAAAACTACTGCTACAAGTGGCTTTTGGATCTTGGAATTAAGGAAGAAGAGCTCCGTACAAGAGATCATGCTAAGGAAGAGCTCGCTTTCTATTCAAGAGCTACAACAGACTTCGAGTTCTGGTTCCCATTCGGTGAAGGCCAGTGGGGTGAGCTCTGGGGTGTTGCTGACAGAACTGATTATGACCTTAAGCAGCATCAGGAATTCAGTAAGCAGGATATGAGCTACTTCGATCCAGCTAAGAATGAGAAGTACATTCCTTATGTTATCGAGCCATCACTTGGTGCTGACCGTGTAACACTTGCATTCCTCTGTGCAGCTTATGATGAAGAGGATCTCTCAGCAGATGGTAAGGAAGACTCAAGAACAGTTATGCACTTCCATCCAGCTCTTGCACCTATTAAGATTGGTATTTTGCCTTTGTCAGCTAAGCTTTCTGATAAGGCAATGGAGGTTTATAACAGCCTTTCTAAGTCTTATATGTGCGAATTCGACGACAGACAGTCTATCGGTAAGAGATATCGTCGTCAGGATGAGATTGGTACTCCATATTGCGTAGTTTATGACTTTGATTCAGAGACAGATAACTGCGTAACAATTCGTGAACGTGACTCAATGAAGAACATCGAGTACGAGCCAGGCAATATCAGATTCCCAATCGATAAGCTTGGAGAGTTCTTCAACGGCAAGTTCGATTTCTAATTTATTTTTTGATTTTGATTTTCGAGAGGAGGGTATACCTCCTTCCGAAATTTGAAATAAGTGATTATCTATTTATTTGAAAGGAAGACACACACATGACAAAGTATGTTTACTTGTTCTCAGAGGGTAACGCTAGCATGCGCGAGCTCCTCGGTGGTAAGGGTGCCAATTTGGCAGAGATGACAAGCTTGGGACTCCCTGTTCCTCAGGGTTTCACAATCACAACTGAAGCTTGTACAAAGTATTATGAAGATGGACGTAAGATTAACGACGAGATTTTCGGTCAGATTTTGGAATACATTACAAAGATGGAAGAGATTACAGGCAAGAAGTTCGGTGACTTAGAGAACCCACTTCTCGTATCTGTTCGTTCAGGTGCTCGTGCATCAATGCCAGGTATGATGGATACAATCCTTAACCTTGGTCTTAACGAAGAGGTTGTTGATGTAATCGCTAAGAAGTCTGGTAACCCACGTTGGGCATGGGACTGCTACAGAAGATTCATCCAGATGTATTCTGACGTAGTTATGGAAGTTGGTAAGAAGTACTTCGAGGAATTGATCGATAAGATGAAGGCTGAGAAGGGCGTTGTATTTGACGTAGATCTTACAGCTGACGATTTGAAGGAACTTGCTTCACAGTTCAAGGCTGAGTATAAGGCTAAGATCGGTGTTGACTTCCCAACAGATCCTAAGGAGCAGCTCATGGGCGCTGTTAAGGCTGTATTCCGTTCATGGGATAACCCACGTGCTAACATCTACCGTCGTGACAACGATATCCCTTATTCATGGGGTACTGCTGTAAACGTACAGTCAATGGCTTTCGGTAACATGGGTGATGACTGTGGTACTGGTGTTGCATTTACTCGTG
>JAKSRE010000063.1 GCA_024403775.1 Clostridia bacterium
GACCACTATATCCCCAAACTAATGTGCCACTCCTTCTACTGCTAATCTCACTAATAATACTATATAATCTGCATTATCTATAATTGTTCCTCATTCCCAGTAGTATTTAGCTGCTATTAAAGTTGCCGTGCCTTCTCCCCCGTATGTATCTCTATTTATATCACTGTTCAAAACACTTTCGAATATTATTTTCATTGAAATCATACCAAATAACATTAACCTTGCTGTTTTGATTCTTTATAGCATTTTCGTATTCTGATTCAGTGACAAGCTCATCATTAATAATAAATTTATCTGCACCTTCGTATGAACCGGTTGCGCTCATAATAATCTTTTCAACATATAATGATTCTGAAAATTCTACTATTCTTGCGCAACCGTCATTTGTAAGAGTCGTAGCTGAAAAACTATATGTTCCATCACTCTTCAAATCCCAAAATGTTCGACTTCCGACAACATATGCATATATTTCATTATCAATTTCATGAAGAATAATTTTGTTACCTGAATTACCCACCGAAATCACATCTAGTACTACTTCTGTTTTTGAATCGTTATCCAAATCAACAAGTGCAAATTGGTATATTTTTCTTTCAGCTCCATAATCTTCTAAAATGACTAGTATATCGTTAATCATCAATTCCATTCGTTCTTCATCACCATCAAAAATCAGGCTTTTTTCACATAACAAAACTGCAGCTAATGCGGACTCATCATCCTGTTTTTTTATACTGTTATATTCTGAATTCTCTACACCGTTTACGCTTACTATCGGATCTTGGTCACCCACTATTTCATTTGTATCCACAACCTGAACTCCACCAAAAACTGTTCTATTTCTGTTGGCTAATATTATGCACATCAATATCGCCACTCCTATAATAAACAACGCTATAAAAGCAATAAATATTATTTTCTTTGATAATATACTCTTCATTTTATTATCTCTTATCTGTTTATATCTCAACATAAATAATGGCACTTAATGACTAAATGTTTAAGCATCATAAAAAATAATTTTTACTATAGAAAAATTACCCAATCCAGTCATTTTACCACTCAAATTTCCAATGAATTCTGCGCAAACACATCCATTAAAATTTCCACCTGCACTAGAATATGTTCCATTAGGATATTGTTTATATGTTTGAATCACGCCATTACTCCACGTATGCTCTTTTGTATCTCCCACCACAGCTGGAATATAATATAACGTATTATTTTCGTCTTTTACAACAATGTCAAGTCTTCCCTTTGCATACATTTCCTCCATTGAAATAGCTTGGTTTGATCCATGATTTGGGTTGACTACTTTGGGTCCGACTGCAATCCAATAATTGCCGTTTAAGTCCTTATATTCACCCTCTGTCCCCGCAATAATGGTCGGAGCACTTCCTGTCACTGCTGTTATTTGACTAATTGCATGCGGATTAATTTTATTTGTTCCATACGGGTTCTCCCAAGCATACCAATACTTCTTATCTGTAAACGAATATGAATATCCATCTGTTCCAGTATAGGCTGACACACTAGGAATCGTTACTGTTCTGCCATTAGATCCCGTTGGTTCAGTTTTTAATGTTAGCCAAGTATTCACCATAATATGTGAGCATGTTGTTGATGTCACTTTCCATTTTTGTCCTGGATTACTTGAATTCAATGTTGCCCATTTTGCTGTTGTACCATTCGTCTGTGCATCTACAGTCAAATATTTTTGCGTATTAGACCCTAACTGTATCCTATAAATGCTATTGCCAAGACTTATAAAATTAATTTGCGTATCTGTATTGTAAGTGTATACATCACAATTGGATGTTGAAGAAGCATTCAGCATATACAGAATATTTCTAGTACTTCTTACATTAACATTTGTTCCGATTGAATTTATTAACCACCTTTGATTGTTTGTCTCTGCTGTATTTGAAATATTAACATTCGTACGACCATTAAGTGCACCAGAAGTGGCAACATTCAACCTAAGACCATTTCCTGAATGTGATGTAATTGTATAAAAACCCATCTCTGTTCCTCCCCGTATATTATTCTCATTTTTCAAATAATTGGAAACTCGTCTCCATCTTCTTATTTATGTTCCGCTAAATACAACCCTACTCTAGATTCAAGATTATTAATAACTATATCCTCAGACACACCACAATCAAAATACGCATCAAGTTCTTCAATTATAATTGTTCTAAGTTCTTGTGGTATCTTTTTTCAGGATTGGCATTACCTATTAATATATATATCGTTTCTGCATCAGCATTATAATCTATCTGGCTTTCATCTAGTTGAATCTGCGGAAACCCATATATACCGTGATCATCTGTTGTGTTAATGTCCTTTATCTGTCTATCTAACACATCTAATCGCACGCTCATATTGAACTTTGTATTGTCTATCATTGACAACTGCCCATAGCCCACTTATTTAAATATCTTTCGAAACCATAAAATAATTTCATATATTATTAGGGGATATTGTAATATTGCCGTCATCACACTTCCCAATATTACCCATTTTGCCAAATAATCATTTCCGCTCAATAAAAAAACAAGTTCAATTATGCCAATGATAAGATTCAACAATATTATATCTACTATTTTTTTATAATTATTTTGTAATTTAGCAAGTATAACACTGACCGAACATATACTAACAAAACTCAATACAAGAAGTACTAAAATTATCCCCCTGCCATTCACCATCTTTCCTATTAGAATAATATCAATCAAGAAAAAGAACGAAACAATATAGCAAGTTCCTTCCTTTGCAAAATGGTATCCTCCACATACTCTCCGCAATAACGAAAATGATATTAACAGCACAAATCCCTCATAAGTGACCTGTGCTATAAAGCTAATGGGTATCATCATGATAAATGGGATAGTCATAATCCATACAATTTCTAGAATATAACTGTACTTATCGTATTCGCTCCGCTTTATTGCCTTGTTTTTGCTCAGCCATTCTAAAACTGTATTAATGATTCTTCTTTTTATCATTGCTTGACAGTGCTTCTGGTTTTACAGGCTGATACATAATTGCTGTATGCCTTTCTCTCTCTTCACTTCTAACAACCACATCAAGAACATTCTTAACCACCTTCGCAATTTTTTCCTTATTCATCTGATTAGCTCCTTCCTTTTTTATTTCATTGGCATAGTTCGATATTATTCCACTAAATATACGATTTCTATACTTTTTCGCCTATTGACAGAATTCACTCTTCAAATGACAAATATTATGCTATATATGCAAACAAATAATGCTATTCAGAAAACAAACTGTATTATTTTATCAAAAGATAAATTATAACCATTAATATTCTGCTTAGTATTCTTCTCTTCCTTTCTATGTGAGACATAATAAAGTGTTAAGATTAACATTCTTGGGACACTACTGTCCCATACCATGGGACACCTATCATAAAAATCATTTTAAGATACTATAAACTAATGTACTTCGCCCACCATTTTCTCTCCACCGCTGTTCAGTCTTAATATATCCGTATTCAATCAAATCCCCCACTGCTCTCTGCACAGTTTTTCTACATAAATGAAGATCCCCCGCAACGGTTTTCATTGCAGTGTAACACTCATTTTTCTTTCCACATCTTTCCTTCAGATACAGATATACCACCTTATCTCTTTCAGGCAAATCAGCGGAGTATATCTGTCCATTAATCATTTTACTTCGCTCCAATCTCTATGCTCTTGTTTTCTGTTCCGTATGTCACAAGCTTTCCGGCAGTAAGTATCAGGCCTTTATGATTTGTAGAGTCATAAGTAGTAATAAGCGGAATATTTTCATTATTCTCGCTCATTATATTTCCACCACTTACATACTTCTTCTCACCATCATTTACTTCCTCTCCTACACAGCTCTGATACCTTCTTATTATCTCCTCTTCGATTTTCTGCTTGTCTGCATATTTAACCTTTCTCGCTGCCTTCTCCTCAATCGTATATGGTTCTTCAAATCTGATTCCCCATTTTAAGAATAATCGTAACCTCGTCTTCATCGGATGCGTTCCTGTCTTTGATACAATAAAGGTACCCTTAGAAAGACTTTTCAATTCATCAGGCGACATCAGCGGTCTTGATATCATCTGCAATGACTGATTTGATTCCCCTTTACCTTTTGATACAGATCCGGACAATACCGTTCTGTTCCCCAAACTCTTTGACAGTATCTCTGCTGATTCAGAATTAGGCGCAAATCCGCCAAAGATTGTATCCTGGCAGTTATCAATTATGATTTCTGCACCTTCTTTTCCATAGTTCTTATTAAGCTGCGCAAACGACTGAATAATAGGAATTATTGAAACCTTACGGCTTCTTGATGCCGAGAACATCATCTCTGCACTTTCAATCTTGGGGATGGTACCAACTTCATCCCAGAAGAATATAACTCTGTTATCAAGTTTTCCTCCGTTCTCATCAGCCACCATTAGAATCTCTCTGTAAAGCTGCTGAATAATAAGTGAAATTATAAAATACTTTGTATTGTCTTCCTCTGGCATTACCAGAAATATTGCCGTCTTTTTCTTGCAGAAACTCTCTGCATCTATAGCAGTATCGAAGCATAGTATCTGCTCTAGCTCAGAATCAATAAACGCATTTAATCTGGACATGGCAGTAGACAAAACAGACTGCATTGCCTGCTCTGCAGTATTAAGTGCTGCCCCGGCAAACCATCTTGCCTTATGCTCACTTGGCAACAACTTCATTAAAACCTGGAACTGATTCTTCCCCTTAGTCGTGGATGGTGCCAGCAGATCCTGTATCAGTTTGAATACACTTATGATATGTCTTTCTTCCGGCTTACAGAACTCCGCCACAAGAAGTATCGCCGCAGTCAGTATGCCCTCTGCCGCATCATAAAAAAAAGCATTCTGGCCATATGAGGATGAATCGCCACCGGATGAAATAATTGTCTTTGAAGTAATCTTTGCGTACTTTTCTGCCTTAGCTTTACTCGCAAGGTCGTCAGTATTTTTCAGATACATATCCATATATTTGTTTACTAGATGAAGCATGTTATCACCATCAGACCTGGTGGGATTACGAAGATCAACAACAGCAACTTCATAACCGTAATATTTCTTTGCTATACCAGCATAGTTTCTGTATAAGTCACCCTTCGTATCTGTTGTAAGAAAACTCATTCCGCTCGCGCAAGCATACTCGATATTCGGGTAGAGAAAATTTGCAGTCTTACCTACACCGGCTGCACCTATCATAAGACAATGAACATCACCGGTATCTACAAGAGCGGTAGTAGTTCCATCACCTCCGAAACTTCCGATACTTTTACCATTATTTCCGGGAAGTTGCAGTCCTTCTCCATGAATAACCGAGCCGAGAACTATTCCCTGTGCTGTCGGAAGATTCTCACCCTTTCTCCACTTTTCAACTTCATATGGCACATGCACATATGTACTCCTGATTTCTCTGTCAGTAGCAAACCTTGCGGTTCCATGCTGCCCATCTCCGACTGTTTTACTTTTTATATTTCCAAGTGACTGATTACTTGAAATATTCGATACAACAATGACAAACACACCAAACAATGAAGCCACTAAAATAAGGATTGCAATTGGTGGCATTGATTTGCTCCTCCTTTCCGAGCACCGTCAAAACCGGTGATATTACTCTCTTGTTTCCGCAGTTCCATTAAATCTTCATTCCAGTCTTTGAGCCTGCTTATCAGTCTGTTCACAGATATATTTTCCATACCTTCAAGTTCTTTCTGAATGGCCTCACAGCCTCTCTGGCCGGCCTTATCATTATCAAGGCAAAGTACAACACTATTTAAGTTTTTATGCTCATCTAAAGCCTTATAGAGGGCATTACCTGATATACCATTAAGTGCAACATAACTGTTCTGCTTCCAGTCCTTCGGATACATTGTTATGAACGAAAGCATATCTATCGGTGCCTCAAATGCATAAACAGTATTACCGGATCCATAGTAACTAAGTCCATAGTGAGAATCTGAGTCAGCCACATTGATTCTGAACCTTCTCGTATCATCAATCCCCCTAAGACATATATGGCGAGCCTTTCCGTTTTCATCCCTACCAATGAAAGCAACATTACTGTGTTCTGCTGTTTCTGCTATTTTCCTTTCACCAATAAACAAAGAAACGATGGAAGGGTCAATTCCTCGTTTCTTTGTTAAATATCGATATGCTTTAGCTGGGGCGACTGCCATATCCGGTTCCATTGGCAAGTTTCTTTCTGTCGCATTGTCTTCATTTATATCAATATCCGAATGCTTGTCATCACTGCTATCATTTGATACACCACAATACTTTAATCCAGCTGGATTATTCTTCGTTTGCAATACACACCCCAAATCTTGATTATATAAAAATGTATCTGTAAGATAATCCAACGATTCATAGAAATTCATATTAAAAAAGCTTTGGCAAAAATCAATTGCCTGCCCTCCAACACCGGCTGAATGTTGATACCAAACATTATCATGGAACCAGACACTGTCATGTTTTCGCCAGTAAAACTCTTTTCCGCACTTTTTATATGATTCGTTCATATTATCTAAAATAGCAGCTATTGGCACACGCCTTGCTGCGTAGATTTGTTCTTCTGAGTAATGCATTATACCTCCTTACATCGTCATATATTTCTTATTTTCATTATTCTCTGAATCATAATCATTCTGACCAAGTGCAATCTTCTTTTCCTTCTCTGCCTGCAATGACTTACTCTCTGTAACAGACTGATTATTACCCTTCGTATCGCCAATCAGGTTATTGAAAATACCTTCAAGCTGCTTTGCAAGATGGCCTGCTGATTTGGTTGTATTAAATAATTCATTACTAGTTTTATCCGAATGTCCGCTTTTTGATGATGAATGTCCGTTTTTCACATTTGAATATCCACTTTCAACCCCATTCTTCTCATCACCTTTCTGTGAATATCCTTCTCCGTGTGTGGTCTGCCGGCTTTGTTCAATAGCCTCACGGATAATCATATTTTTAATACTCTTAAATTCTTTATTACGCGATAATGGAATAGTATTATTCCACGATTGTATAATACCTTCATCATCGTGATAATAACCATTTATGATATTCTGATATTGCATCCACTTCTCATAGCACTCTTTCACTTCCGGTATATCTGCAAGCTTATCCACAATCTCATCGATCTGCATCTTCACATCACGATGCAGATAACCATAAACTTTCTTTCCTTTTATATTTTCCAGCCTTTTACCAAGTGCCATAACCATCTGGTCTATCCGGTCATTTTCATACGCTCCATTTTCAAGTGTATCCTGCAACTTACGCAAAGAAATAAGCAGGCTTTCCTTTGCCTGCTCCTTAACCATGTCACGTTGTTTTGATTTCTGAGAATATATAATAGCCAGTTCATCCTTGAAGATATCGTTTACAAATTTTGACTTTAATTCTTTAATCCCAGATTTTCTAATAAAGCCTTCTTTCTTATCCTTCGAGTACACAACCAGATGCACATGAGGATGATGGCCTTCATTATGAAACGCTGCGTACCACTGCAGGTTATCTGGCTCAATACTAAAATTGAATGCAATGTCGCTCACATGTCTTCGCAACAGATTCTGCCATGCTCGGATATCATCATATCCAAGTCTCTTCGCATCCTCTCTTTTCAGACTAAGCACATTGATCCACACATTCCCTTTATGATTAGCCACCTCATCCATAACCTGGTTAAGATTTATCTTCATACCTGGATATGAAAAAAGACCGTGCTGCTCTCCTTCCTCAAAAGCTACGCCCGGTCTGCCTGCAATATAATCTATGTAATTTTCTTTCTTGCCGTGCATATCCTTATCCTCATAAAAAAATCTCGGCATCTGCTCAGGATTTATTTCTACTCCCTCGCGTGTGCCGAGATATTTTATATAATTAGATTTATGGACTGCCGGCTCATTTTTGAAGTAGTTACTTCTAAAAACAAGTTTCGACATAATCCCTCATACATCCTTGAATTCAGCTTTGACTATATATTTATTGTACTTTTATAAGTTCACAACTATGAATTCGTATATTTTTACTTTCTTCATTCATAATGTTATTAATCTCTGATTCTACCATAGCATCATCAGACTCAAAGGTAATTTCCTTATATCCATCCAAAATCTTTAGTTCTTCATCGTCACACTCCTTTCCATGCCGAAAAATCTGTTCCCGTAATATTAAAATATAACTATGTTTCATTTAATGCTCCTTTCTTTGTATAGCAGTGAATGCTGAATTCTCACCCATAATAAAACTATTATTCTTCTGTTTTCTATGAATGCTGAACACATGTTACAAAAAAGTAATACTATTTTCTACCCCCGCATTTGCGACTCAAAAATTATACATATCACTAACTTCTTTCTCCGCAATTGCTCTAATCTGTTCAATCGCAATTTCCGCAAAATTCCTATCATATGCCACAATTCTATTGAGCATTGCCAACTCCACAGCCAGCTTATATATCACTCCCATAATTCTTCCTTCCGCACCATTAACAGTTCCCTGAATTGCTGCTGTAAAAGTCGATAACAAATACATTTCTGTCTTCTCTGTCCTCAAAAAACCTATATAAAAATTTACAGCTTTTTCAATAAATTCATTTCTGTTTCCAGACTGGGATTTTTCTAAAAGTTCATCTATTTCATCATAGGTTTTCTTCTTCAGATTTACGCATCTTCGCACTAACTTTTCATCTGGATTTTCCACAGGACTTTCCTGTCTATTATTATCTTCCTCCACTATACTTTTCCTCCAACTGATATCAGCGCCCAAATCCCCCAACGGCACTGCCGGTGGGCGTTTCACGAAGTGATAGAAGTTCTACTGATATCACTTCTTTATCCTGCACAAAAATCAGCCGCTCACTTTGACTGATTCCCCACCCGACTTTGCCCGCATTTTTCCTATAACCAATAGCAGAGCTGATCGCTAAAAACCAACCAGCCCCGCCTGCCTTTGCTTTCAAAAACTACTGGTTATCCATGTTCCCCATGGCTCTGAAATCGATGTACTGCTTTACTGAAGGCGGTACATGTCTCTCATAGAGATGCTCGATAACATCCACAATCTCATTCTCGAGGCACATGTTCTTATCCCCCATATATTTGTAAAG
>JAKSRE010000064.1 GCA_024403775.1 Clostridia bacterium
AGTCCACAAAGGGGCTCCACAAGATTGTGGAGTTTTAAGCAGTTTTTTGTGGAGTAGCAGGCTTCAGCTCGGCTAACCCACAATTTATAATTTCCGCCCCACTCCCACAAAAAAACCACCTCAAAATAGAATCAAATCTATTCTGAGGCAGTTCGTTAAATTCTATTAAATTTAAATCTTCGAAAAGTGAAAATCTAATTAACCGAAGATGCTCATAAGATTAGCAACTCCAAGACCACCGATTGTTCCAACAACATAACCAAGAAGTGCCATGATGATACCTACTGGAACAAGTGCATCACTATATGTACCAGCAAGAACTGGTGCGGTAGCTGTACCACCTACGTTTGCAAGTGAAGCAACGCAGCATGTGAAGATATCGAGATGGAAGAGCTTAGCAACGAGGATCATGAATGCAACGTGGATTGCAAGAATCATGAAGCCGCAGAGGAGCCAGATTGGAGCGTCGCCCATACCTGAGAGGTCTGCACGTGAAGCTATGAGAGCAACTACGATATAGAGCATTGAGTTAGATACTTCCTCTGTTCCCTTAAGCTTACCAAATGGTGTGAGGGCAAGAAGAACACCGAGGAGTGTTACAACGAGAACAGTCCAAGTTGTCTTATCGAGGAATGGGATAACTGAATTGATTTTCGCGCCGATAGGAGTTGCAAGAGCTGATACCAAAAGACCTGAGCCCAAGAGGATTGTGATGTTCTGCCATGTGAGTGGCTTAGTGTTTGCTTTCGCTTCTGCTGCGAGAGAAGTACCAATCTCATCGATAACCTTTGTGTCAGCCTTTGTCCAGGCATTGAATGCCTTGTTCTTGCCGATAGCCCAGAGAAGGAACATTACGTAGAATGTAGCACAAATTGAGTCCATAACAAGCGCATAAGCCATTGTTGCTTCGTCAACTTCGAGAGCTGCCTGAATAGCGAGCATGTTTCCGCCTCCGCCCATCCAGCTTCCGCAGAGAGCACCAAGAGCCTTCCATGAACCAGCGCCAAGGAAAGCGTGCATAATACCATAAGAAGCTACGAAACCAAATGCAATTGAGAAAGTAGCGGCAAAGAAGCCGACAAGCATTTTAGGTCCAAGCTTAATAATTTTTTTGAGGTCACATCTTAACAGCATTACAAAAAGCATTGCGAAAAGAATCGGATTCTTAAGTGAACTATAAGTTGCCTGTGTTGCTTCCAAATCCCACAACTTACATGTACAGAGAATCATAAGACCAAGATAGATAAGAACGATTGGTGGAGCGAAGTTAAAGATTTTCTTCGCAGTAGCACCAGTGAAGATTTTTGGTAAACATACAAGAACACCAGCGATAAATACAAGCGCTGCGATGTACATAAAACCGTCTGTAATCATGTGATTTCCTCCTTTTATATAACTTAATTATAGTAGCTCGAGAACGCGCAATAGATAATTATAGCTGCGCTCGCAAGATGCTATATTTAGTTTCTCATTAGGGGTGTGAACATTAAGCATGGTAGGTCCAACTGATACCATATCCATGCCCGGAATCTTCTCACCAATGATCCCGCACTCAAGTCCTGCATGTATTGCTGTAACCTTAGGTACATCACCGTAAAAATCAGCATACGCCTGAACCATTGTGTCACGAAGTGGAGAATCTATTCTGTATTCCCACGCTGGGTAATCACCTTCAACAGACATCATGCCCTGGAGCTGTTCTGTAAGAAGTGAGAGCTTACGAATAAGAACTCTCTTACCATAGTCGTTGTTGGAACGTGCCATAAATCCAAGATCAAGTGAGCCGTTGGAATATGAGACATTTCCAAGATTAATTGAAGTCTGAACGAGGCCTTCGATATCAGGGCTCATGCCATACACACCATGTGGGCACTCCATGAGAGCGAATACAAGCTGTCTTGTTCCAGCAGGAGAAGAACCAATCTCAGGAACTTCAGTCTCATTAAATGTAATATTAATGCCTGGTTCAGTTGACATGCACTCATGCTTCATAAGTCTTACGAAGTCTGTAATTATTGTCTGGGTAAGAGCCTTTTTGTCTCTTGAGCAGCAGAAAACTGCTGTAGCGGAACTAGGAATAACATTAAGTCGTCCACCACATTTAAAATCACAGATGCTAATTCTAACTTTATGGAAAATCCAGTCGAGAAGTTCAATTAAAACCTTGCCGCTGTTACGTCTGTGAGCATTGATATCAATGCCAGAGTGGCCTCCGAGAAGTCCGCTTACCTTAACTTCAAAAGCGCAATACTCGTCAGAACTAAGCTTCAACTGTGCTACTGGCATATTACAGATGATTCTTGCCGCACCAGCACAGCTTACTGTAAGTACACCTTCTTCTTCTGAATCTATATTAATAAGTTTACGACCTTTAATATTAGAGACATCAAGGCCGTGTGCGCCAATAAGACCAACTTCTTCGTCTGTAGTAAATAATGCCTCTATTGGTGGGTGCTTAACTTCGTTATCTGCCAATAATGCAAATATAAATGCGAGAGCTATGCCATCGTCTCCGCCTAAGGTTGTACCCTTGGCCCAGAGCCACTCACCATCTGTCATAAGTTCAATTGGCTGAGTTGCCATATCGATATTACAATCACTTACTTTCTCACATACCATGTCGAGATGACCCTGAAGGACAACTGGCTCATGATCCTCATAGCCTGGTGTACCATTCTTCTTAATAAGTACATTACCCGCATTATCTGTTGAAGCTTCAAGATTATGCTCTTTTGAGAACTCAAGACAATAGTCTACTAACCCCTGTGTATTGCCTGAACCATGTGGTATAGATGAAATCTTAATAAAGTAATCGAAAACGTTCTTTGGTTTTAAGTCCTGTACATTCATGGAGTACACTCTCCCCTCATTTGAAGCACTCGTCACCTTGTAACAAAGCTTGTAACAAATGCACAGTTACTATATCACATTACACATATAATTATCAAATTTAAGGTATCATTTTTAACAAAATGACAACATTTGAGCCTAAAAACTCCTCAACGCACACCTAAACACGCTCCTCGTCCCGCCCTTTTTTTACATCTCCAGAAAACCAAACTCACGTAATCTTACTTAATCTTACAAAAGCGTAAGTTAACTGTAAGGCACATAAATGGGACCAGTCCTTCGTCAAGAATAGAATTAACACATAAGAAAACAAACGGAGGACAAAACAATGAAAATCTTCATGGCAACAGCAGCAATTCTTTTAACACTTCTCTCACTCACAGGTCTTAAGGATCACAAGGCATCAGACTTCATCGCACACGAGGCAATCGCTACACTTAATATCGACATCGATGCAATCGGCATGGATAAGGAAGAGTGCAAGGATGCAGCAGATTCAATCGTTTCAACAGAGACAATCATCGGAATGTCAAAGATGGCAGTAGCTAAGGAGATCTACGCTCACATCGCTATCCACAACATCATCGAGAGCCTTCCAAATGCAATTAAGAATCTCTCAATCGTTAATCGTATCAACAACAGCACATTGAATGGAATCGATCTTGAGGATTATGGTGACACATTCCTTAGAAGAATCGCTTACGATGTAATCTGGGTAGTAGTTCGCTAATAGAACTTTCTTTATTCACCTTTAAGGCATAAAGAGAGATCTCGTCCATTAACAACGGAACCAGAATAATTACCTTCATTATCGAAGGTCTCATACCACATAATATAGTCATCAGCGCCAGTATCAGGAGAAAATCCCATAACAGGACTCATATCAAAAAACTGCGCCTCATAAATAATATTTAGGTCAGAATCAATTACACCGATGCGGCACTCATAAGAAAACATTGCTTCTCCATTAGAATTATCAAAAGGAATATTACCGTTGCTATAAAGTTTTCCTGGAACCTCATCCACTAGCAGATTACCATTTGAGTCAATCAGCGATATATAGCATTCGTTCGTGTGATCACTAATATTTTTTATATATTCAACAGCAAACCTGTCTTCATTAACATAGTAAAAAGCTGTGTATCTCCTTGCAGTTGAAATAAGAATATTAAAATCCTCATCAAGAAGCGCACAAAAACCAGCTCTGTATGCAAAGTAGTAAGCTTTATCACTTCTGTTAAATTCAGCTTTTTTTATTTTTGAGTACTCGAAAGGGACAATCGTCCTCATATCTTCATCTACAACACCATAGACTCTGTCTTTAAGTCCAACTATCCCGCCGCCAAACTTACTGATAGAGATGCCATTAACAGTAACAGAATCTATATCATCTTTAAGCTTAATAATCATATATACGGAATTAACTAACACTGCTTTAAGATTAGAAACGGAAGCCTTGGAAGTCTTGGCGATATCATATGTTATATTAAGTTCGCCATCTCTTATATCGCAGGACACATCACTAATTTTATTAATAGTCTCATAATTATATGGATCATCGTATCTAATAAGAAGATACTTCCCTCTAACAGTAAATTCTCTGTTATCAAGAGCAGCAAGATAGATTTTAAAACTGTTAGATTTAAAGGACCCAGCCTCAGAGTACATAACATTAATGTCGTTTTTTATAAGGAAGGAGAAATCTTCAAGATCTGTATTGTCTCCAAGGCTGAATCCTACTGTTAAGGATATGAGTAATATGGCTAAAGATATAGCTGTTATAATGAGTATGAATTTTGTTTTATGTTTAGTATTTGAATTCATAAAAACTCCCATGTAAGTTGTTATATTTGTTAAACAACCTTACATGGGAAAACGTTACAATCATTTACAAAAAAATTCAAAAAATGTGAAAGATACTACTTTCGCTTAGAAGAACGATTGATTTTAAACAGCTCCTCTGCTGCAATTCTTGCTTTGGCAACGACATCTTTTTTCTTTGGGAAACAATAATAAAGGCAGTCCTTGTTGCCGATGCAGATTACATCACCTATCTCATACCAGAAATAATCTGAATAGAGGCTGTAGCAGGCAGAAGGGCCCTGCTCATAATGAAGTTTTCCATCTGCGCCATCAAGCACAAAGCCATTTATGCTATGGTGGAGATGGCCATTACCAATCATATAAAGGCTCTTAAAATCGACAATCATTCCAATCTCGACATCAGTATCAAGTAAATAGGTTCCATTTTTTATCTCATCGCGAACGCAACTTCTCTGCCAGGAATACCAGTCAGGGATATGTGGAAAACGGGTGTCGCCATGAGAATTCTCCAAGCGGCCAAGCGGATTTAAGTTGTATTCTAAACCACAGTCATGGCATATAAACTTAATGCCTTTGCCTTCGGTATTTCCTTCTTTACCACAGGCACAGCATTTATACAAAATGCGATTTAATCCATCTGCTCTAAAATCCTCATTAATCTCGATTTTATTATCAAACTGCCACTTAAAATAGTCGAGGTTAAACGCCTTATCGAGAATCTGATCAATCTCTTCTACAGACTTGATTTTAATCTCATCTGAAGACAAAAGGCACTCCATTTTGGCGCTTGCCTTTATTTTACGTTTCTGAAGATTATTATAAAGCGGATCTCTGGTAAAAGAACCATAGGTAGTAATCATTACAACAGGAACCTTAAGTGTCTTAAAAAACACACCTAATCTTCTAGGAAGAGGAGTAGCAGTTCCGTCAAAGGAATAACTTGCTTCAGGATACATAAGGACGCTACTTTTATTCTCATTAAGCGCATATTTTATATCCGATATAAGAGAGATATCTGATACAAATTTCTGTGTAGGAATGCAGCCTAGTTTACGCATTAGGCCCTCTTTACCCACAAGGCCATCGGAGGTACAGACTATGTTATAAGTCTTCGGATACATCATCTTTGATACCATCTCTAAGTCTAGAAAACTCGAATGATTCATCAGAATAAGCCACGGGCCGTCCCCCGCCTTGTCCATATTCTCTTTTGTATAAGTAAAACCTACCTGGCAAAGGTCTGGAATTGACGCAAGTCTCATAACAGTTCCCAGAAGAAGGCTTGGCTTATCTGGCTTTTTATGTATAGGGCGTGGCAGAGCCATCACCTCATCATATGACATACTGGTGCTTTTAATCTTCATCTATAACCTCTTTAATAAGCTCGAGAACACGCCTCTCACGGTCAATCATGAGCTGGTCGAACTGGTTGTCGCTTCTAAATTCACCATTGGTCTTAATCGCCTCATCAAGACTTACAAACCTAAGTACAAATCCTGCTTCAGCCTCGTAATCATCAAGATTTTGCTCACCAATTTCTTCTTCGCAGTCACAAAAATAATAGAAGTTCTCCTGCTCGAAAATCGTATTCTCCTCTTTATCGCTTTTCTGTCTTCGTAATACACTTCCAAATTCCCTGATTGTACCTGAAATCACAGACAGACCTGCCTCTTCTTTAACTTCTCTTATAAGAGCAGTTCTTCTTTCCTCATCATCTTTTATTCCACCGCCTGGGAATTTGTAATATCTGTTATTAACACTATATACAAGTGCTATAGTCTTATTGGGTTTTAAAATAACAGCTCTCGCTGAAGGTCTTCTAAAAATTTTATACGAGTCCTCATAGTCATGAGAATCCATCTCAAATAACCGATTCATCCTGCTTTTTCTCCTCATTATAATATTCTTCAAGCTCATCACGACACTCAAGGAATATCATGGCAAGTTGTTTATCAAAATGCTCACCTGCATCCTGCTCAATAATAGCAAAAGCCTCATCATAGTAAAAAGCATCCTTATAGCAGCGCTTTGACACTAATGCATCAAATACATCAGCAAGCGCCATGATTCTTGCCTCAATAGGAATCTCATCACCCTTAAGGCCACGTGGATAACCTTTGCCATTAACCTTCTCATGGTGACATCTTGCAACATTATAGGCTACCTCTACAAATTCTGGCTCTTCAACCTTGGTAAGAATCTTCTTTACCATTCGTCCGCCAATCTCTGCGTGCCTTTTCATCATCTCAAACTCTTCATCAGTGAAGCGGCCCTGCTTACGAAGAATTGCATCATCAACTCCGATTTTACCAATATCATGCATTGGTGCACTTCTGATAACAAGCTTAAGAAAGTCCTTGTTAAGTCCGATTTTTGCATCAATGATTTTCTTGGAGAAGATTCTCACTACATGGCTCGTTCTCTTAATGTGGCCACCAGTACTTAAGTCACGAGATTCAACCATCTGCGCCATTCCAAGAATAGTACGCTCCTGAATCTTTCTGATTTTCTTGGTCTTACTTCTTACTTCAAGACTTAGTTCCTCATTATACTTCTGAGTAAGTTCAATAACTCTGGCATGCTCGCTTATGTCGCGAAGCTCCATGGTTATACCAACTCTTCGTCCAATGAAGCTCTCAAGTGTGTGAATCTTTATCTCGATTGTCTTATCTTTTATCTGATACTGCTTTCGCTCATTATGCTGATGGGAATTAATATCGGTATTGGTGGTCAAAAACTCTTCGGCATCAGAAATAATATTTCCCAGAACCTCCGAAGGGTTGGAAATTCTTCTTCCTACTACAGAAGACTCCAGCTCCTCAAAAAGCTCCAATGCCGTATTAGTAGCACCCATAAAGCGAAGCTTCTTATCGAAAGAAATAAATCCTACACTGTTAAGCTGTTCTGTAATAACTTCCTGATTTTCTAATACCGCATAAATATCAGCTCGATACATTGGAACCAGCGCGCCAGTAAGAAGAATGATATAAGCAACTGGCATTATCTCAAAGCGCATGCCAACAACTCTCTCGATTATATATACCAGGAAAGCACATATAGAAGAAGTGATTATTGTTATAAATTCTTTCTTTAACACATTGGTGCTTTTAATACTGATATAAACAGCAAATGCAATTGCCAGTGCAAAATAAATATATACAGATAGAGAATAGAAAATATGAAATGGGCCATAGACCTTGTTTAAATGTGCGATACCATCAATTGAGACGAATTCAACAGACTTATAGTAAACGTCAGAATAACCAATCGTACAGACAAGAGAATAAATAATTCCCTGGATTGCTATAAGCAAAGCTTTGGTTCTGCTGGTTACATTAATATTTGAGACCTCACATACAGCTAAGAAAAACAAAACTGGCAAGAAGCATCCGCCAAGGTAGAAAATCTTGGTCGACAGGATGGCTCCAGACAAATCAGTAGAAGTGGCCATACTTAAATAGCCAAGATTTGCAGCTAACATAATAAGAAGCATAACATTCTGAACTACGCTTCTTCTAACATCGAACATAAAGTACCAAAAACAAATAAGTACCGACACTACTACACAACCAATGTATACAGCAATCACTTACGCGCCCCCCTGTAAATAACATGCCATAATACTATTATAGTATTTTGAGAATTAATTTCTATCAGAAAACGGAGTATTGTGGCCGCGTGTGACATGCTCCCACCACTTAGCATTTCATGCTTGAAGTGGGGGCTTCTTACTC
>JAKSRE010000065.1 GCA_024403775.1 Clostridia bacterium
TTTCTATAGTGGAATCTCACAAAAAACGCTCGATTTATACACCTAACAGTTGAATAAACTCACTGTCATCGCCACCGCAACCGCCGCTGCCATTTACGCTACCGCCGCCGCTACCACCGCTACTATCGCCGCCACCGCAACCGTCGCTGCCATTTACGCTACCACCGCCGCCGCTACCGCACTCCTAACCACCCACACCAATAAACTCCTCAAATGGTATGAATTTTTTGTTAAATACAAAAAATCTCCAAGCAATTTAAATGTGTAGGATATATAATCTATTCATATATATCTATCTAATTTAGAAAGGAATCCCTACATATGAAAATTGGAATGTTAACAAGCGGTGGTGACTGCCAGGCTCTTAACGCAGCTATGAGAGGCGTTGTAAAGAGCATTACTAATGCTGAAGAGAATGTTGATATCTTTGGTTTTATCGATGGCTACAGAGGCCTTATTTATAGTAACTATGTAATGCTTACAAGCAAGGACTTCTCAGGTATTCTTACAAGAGGTGGAACAATCTTAGGTAGTTCACGTACTCCTTTTAAGACAATTCAGGATCCTGATGAGAATGGACTTGATAAAGTTCAGGCAATGAAGGATACCTATTATAAGCTTCGTCTTGACTGTCTTGTAATTCTTGGTGGTAATGGTACACATAAGACAGCAAATCTTCTTAAGGAAGAGGGACTTAATGTAATTACACTTCCAAAGACAATTGATAATGACCTTTATGGAACAGATATGACTTTCGGATTCCAGAGTGCTGTTAATGTTGCTACAGATGTTCTTGACTGCATCCATACAACAGCTGATTCACATAGCCGTGTATTCATTGTTGAGATCATGGGCCACAAGGTAGGCTGGCTTACACTTAATGCTGGTATGGCAGGTGGTGCTGATATCATCCTCATTCCTGAGATTCCATATGATATCGATAAGATTGTTGAAGCAATCGAGAGACGTGATAAGAACGGAAGTAAGTTCACAATCATCGCAGTTGCTGAGGGCGCTATCTCTAAGGAAGATGCAGCTCTCTCTAAGAAGGAACTTAAGAAGGTAATGGAGAAGAAGAATTATCCTTCAGTATCTTATGAAGTTGCTGATAAGATTCAGAAGCGTTCAAAGTATGAGGTTCGTGTAACAGTTCCTGGCCACACACAGCGTGGTGGTAGCCCATGTCCTTATGACCGTGTATTTGCTTCACGTCTTGGTGCTGAAGCAGGTAAGCTTATCCTTAAGGGTGAGTACGGATTCATGGTTGGCTATAAGAATCGTGAGATCGTTAAGGTTCCACTTAAGGATGTTGCTGGTAAACTTAAGTCAATTCCAATGGATGCTTCAATTATCCAGGAAGCAAAGATGCTCGGCATCAGCTTCGGTGACTAATCAAGTGTGATTTTAAAGAATGGCGACACATGTTTTATGGCATGTGCCGCTTTTTTATATATCGTTTATCTGTTAAAAATAACATTTAATTTCGTATTAGAAGAAGATAGTCTTTTCTATAATTTAATTAGAATCAGCGAAAGGGGAAAAGGTCAATATGCCAAAGAATTTTCACGTAAGCGCCCTTAATGGTCAGGATTATTTTGACGGCACTGAGAGTAAGCCGTTTAAGACGATATCCAGAGCAGCTAAGATTGCAATGCCTGGCGATACAGTCATCGTACATGAAGGTGAATACAGAGAATGGGTAAGCCCTGAAAACAGTGGAATCAATGAGCAGCAGTGTATTACTTATGTTGTGGCTGAAGGTGAGCATGCTGTAATCAAGGGATCTGAAAGAATTACAAACTGGGAAAATGTAAAAGGAAATGTCTGGAAAGTTGTTATTGAGAATACATTTTTCGGAGAGTTTAATCCATATAAGGAAAAACTTGAAGGAGACTGGTTTATCTATCCAGATGCGACCAAGGAGCCGCATGAGGAGGATGGCGTTCTTGTAGATTTTGACCTCCATCTTGGTGATGTATATCTTAATGGCAAGTCTTTTTATGAGGCGGGCCGTCTGGAGGATTTGATTGAGCCTAAGAAACGTGAGACAGGTGTGGCGCCTCCTTGGACCAATAAGCCTGAGCCACTTCTTCATCCAGAGGATTCAGTATATCAGTGGTATGCTGAGGTTGATGAGGTGAATGGCAAGACAACAATATATGCAAACTTTCAGGGTGCCAATCCTAATGAGGAACTCGCTGAGATTAATGTGAGAAGAAGCTGTTTCTTCCCTAAGAGAACGGGACGCAACTACATTGTGGTTAGGGGCTTTGAGATGTGTCAGGCAGCATGTCCTTGGACACCTCCGACAGCTGATCAGCCTGGTCTTCTTGGAGTTAACTGGAGTAAGGGATGGATTATTGAGAATAATCATATTCACGATGCTAAATGTAGTGCCATCTCTATTGGTAAGGAAGAATCAACTGGCCATAATATGTGCACAAGAACGCAGCGTAAGCCTGGCTATCAGTATCAGATGGAGGCGGTTTTCAGAGCCTTAAGATCTGGCTGGAGCCGTGAGACCATTGGCTCACATATAATCCGCAATAATGTAATTCACGACTGTGGACAAAACGGTGTGGTAGGCCATATGGGATGCATTTTCTCAACTATTGAGAATAATCTCATCTATAACATCGCAGTTAAGCATGAATTCTTTGGATATGAGATTGCAGGAATCAAGCTTCATGCTGCAATTGATGTGGATATCAGAAATAATAATATTCACAGAAGCGCTCTTGGTATATGGCTTGACTGGCAGGCGCAGGGTGCCCATATCCATAGCAATCTGTTATATGGAAACGACCGAGATCTCATGATCGAGGTTACGCATGGACCTTATCTCGTGGAAAATAATATTTTCGGAAGCGAATATAACTTCGATAATGTAGCTCAGGGTGGCGCGTATGTAAATAATCTCTGTGCAGGTATCATGAGACGAATTGACTGCCGCGACAGATCTACTCCATATCATTTCCCTCATAGCAGCGAAGTTGCAGGCTCAACTATCGTTTATGGTGGTGATGACAGACTCTATAACAATATTTTCCTTGGAGGAAGCTCAGCAATTGCTGATGACTGCAGCTGTGGAACTGCAGGCTATGATGGTCATCCTCTTGGCTGGGATGAATATATGGCGCTTATCATCGCTGGTGGTAATGGTGACCATGAGAAGTTCCAGGAGACACCGCAGGCTGTCTATATTGATGGCAATGTGTATCTTAAGGATGCTCCTGCCTATAAAAAAGAGGTTAATAACTTCATAACTAAGACTGATCCTGAGTTCAGAATTGTTGAAGAGGGAGATGAGACTTTTGTTGAGATAACAATCCCTGAGGAAGCTCTTAAGGTTAAGACAGAGATCTGGGGCACAGCTAACCTTGGTTCCCCTCGTCTTACAGAAGGCCTCTATGAGAATAAGAATCGCGTAGCTTATGTCCTTGATACAGATTATCTTGGAATAAAGCGCACAGACTGTCCAACTGTTGGACCTATTGAAGGTCTTAAGAGTGGCAAAAATAGAATAAAGGTATGGTGATAATATGAGTGATTCGCATCGTAAAAGTGCAGCAAAAGTTAGATTATCAAGTATGAAGGGCAAGCCTTTGCCTGCTGGCGTTAAAGTTTAGTATAAGCTTGATAAGAATTCAGCTTTGGCTTCCGAGAATGATGTGATTATTATCTGATAGGTTCTTACTTATTGGTTATTGGTGTTTATTGAAGCAAATCGCCCACTCTACACGCGTATCTCTTATAAGAGAAGCGTGGGTGGGCGATTTGTTTTTGTGTGATTAGTTTATTAGGGAGGCATTCATAGTTGTATCTTGGGGGCGATTATATAAAATATATGTAGATGATTTATTGAAAGCGAATTCAATAAATACTTTTGTTGCTTTTGATTTATAAGGGGATTTTATGAGAATTAAACATTGCGTGATTATATTGATAATGGTCTTTTGTCTGATATCTCTTTTAAGTTGCTATGAAGTTGAGAAAGAAAGTAATCCTTTTCAAAAAGAGTGGGATGTGGTTGCACAAACTTTAAAGGATGAAAATGAAAACAATTATATTGTCTCTGGTAAAGGTCATGGTGAGAATTACATTACGGTTGGTATCAGTATAGAAAATCAGCCGGATATTGATAGTTGTATTGAAAAAATGATGAATATCTTGGCTAATAAAGATGAAATATTGGCATATGTAATGTATAGTGGAACATTAAAAAATGGAATGATTGATTTGATTGTTTTGCGTATAAATTTATTAAGTGAGACAGGTGAAGTTATTGAAAGTATGAATCTTTATGGAGATCGGGAATATGGATTTCAAGTTTACGTTAGGGGTGGAATAAAACCAGGTACTTGGATTCTAGGCGATGAAGGAGTATATGATTTAAAAGACTACAGAACTGTTACACAAATTGATAGTGATGGAGATGGATTATCAGATAAGTATGAAATTGGATTTGGCTTGGATCCCAATAATCCTGAGACAGAACCAGGACATAATGATGCACACATGGCTGGACCGCATTATTGGACTATATAAACAGCAGAATTGAAGTGGACGATAAATAAACTGAAGCAGAAGTTTGACTTCAAAGTAGAGAATACTCCTAATCTCGAATATAAAATTTGTGGCGCTAATGGTGAACGCACTGAGGTCCTTTACGATGACACGCGAGATTAAATATGACTGTTCAGTATTTTGAACGTGAGGATTTTATGAGATTAAGCATAACGTGGTTATATTGTTAACGGCCTCCTATGAAGAATCTACTTCAAATATAACTTTTGTTGAATAATCTGGTAAGTCGCAAAAAATTATTCTGGTCCCAGAGCCTTCATCTGCATGTCATAGTAGTAGCCCTGACGAGCCATAAGCTCATCATGTGTGCCAGCTTCTGAAATTTTGCCTTCCTCAATTACAAGTATCAGATCAGCATGCTGGATTGTTGAGAGGCGATGAGCAATCGCGATTATTGTCTGCTTTCCAGTAAGATTGTTGATTGCATCCTGGATATGTTTCTCAGTCTCAACATCGACAGATGCGGTAGCCTCGTCAAGTACAATTATTGGTGACTTACGAAGAATTGCTCTCGCTATAGCGACACGCTGTTTCTGACCGCCTGAGAGTCTTAGACCACGTTCACCAACCATTGTGTCGTAGCCATCTGGCATTCTCATGATGTCATCGTGAATACGAGCAGCCTTGGCAGCCTCAATAATCTCATCTCTATTGGATGTATGGGCGGCATAACCTATATTTTCGGCGATAGAAGCATTGAATAAAAATGTATCCTGAAGGACAGGGGATATGTTGGCGCGAAGGCTCTGAAGGGTGGCCGTCTTGATGTCAACGCCATCGATTGTGATTGAGCCCGAAGTTGGGTCATAGAAACGCGACAGAAGCTGAGTCATTGTGGTCTTGCCAACACCCGTTGGGCCAACTAGAGCGATCATCATGCCAGGCTTACATGCGAAGCTTACATCTCGCAGAACTGGCATGTCGTCCTCATATTGAAAGCTTACATTATTGAAACTAATCTCGCCTTTGATATTCTTGAGCTCAACAGCATTCTCGCTGTCTACGATTGCAGAAGGTGTGTCGAGAATGAGCGAGACACGTTCTGCACCAGCAAGAGCTGACTGCAGGTTCTCGAGAAGCTGGGCAAGGCCCGATACTGGCGCATAAAAAAGCGACAAATAAAGGACAAAAGATACCACATCTTCAACCGAGAGGCTCGCCTTGTAGGACATGATGCCTCCGAATAAAACAATCAGGACCGTGCCTATTGAAGAGATGAATTCTACCGTTGGATGGAAGATGGCGCTTGCTCTCAAGGCCTTGAGCATAGCCTTAACCTGGCGGTTATTAACATCGCGCATCTGCGCAGCCTCGTTAGCCTGCTGGCCAAAAGACTGAATCTCGTGAATGCCCGATAAGTTATCCTGAAGTTTGGCATTAAGTTCGCCCATTACTTTCTGGGATGCCCTGAAGTTAGGTCTTATTTTCTTAGCGAAAATCACACCCGACACAAGTATAAGCGGAATAGGACAACATGTAAGAAGCGCAAGTTTCCAGTTGATAAATAAAAGGATAATGAGAACGCCTACGAAAGTCACAATATTAGTGATTAAATCAGGAATAATATGCGCATATAAAAGCTCAAACTCTCTGGTATCATTAACCACACGGCTCATGAGGTCGCCAGTCTGCTTATCATGAAAGAATCCAAGATCCATAAACTGCATTTTCTCATAGAGTCGCTGTCTGAGATCACCAACTAATTCCCATGCAGCCTTGTGCGCCAGATAATTATTTAGAAATCTAAAAATTACACGCGATACATAAAGTACCGCGAGTAATACAGCCATCGAAGTTATTTGCGATATGCCCTCATTGGTTACACCACGTCCAATAATGCCTGTAGCATTTGACAGGATTCTTGGCACGATTAAGTTAACGATTGTAAGGCATAAAGTAGCAAGAATGGCTCCAAAATAATAGCCTTTGTATCTTGCAGCTTCACGCGTCAGATTAAAAATGGTTCTCATTTGAAGCCTCTTCTTGTAACTAGAAATTATTAGATTATTAGATTATTAGATTGCTAGATTAGTAGCGATTGTTAGCTGATTAATAGCGATTCGCAGATTATAGCGAGTAGCCGTCATCAGCAATTTGCCATCTTATAGACATTGATCATATCCTGAAGATCAAGGAGCTTTGCTGAACCCTTAGGGCCGCCGCATGCCTTATAGCAGCTCTTTGCCATCTCTTCAATCTGTGCATCAGTTGGTGCAATGCCAAGCTCCTTAAAGTTTGTTGGCATATCAATTGAATGATAGAAGTCTTCCATTGCCTCGATGCCCTTAACAGCGATCTCGTCATCAGAAAGTCCCTCTGGATTTACACCCATAACGTTTGTTGCATATTTGACGAATCTTGGGAGACAGTCCTTATAAACATATCTTGCCCAGCTTGGCCAGATAGCTGCAAGACCCGCACCATGTGTTACGTCAAACATTCCGCCCATCTCATGCTCAAGCATGTGGCTGCAGAAGTCGCCGCCGTCATTACCACAACCTGTAAGGCCATTATGTGCAAGGCTTCCAGACCACATAATCTCAGCTCTTGCATCGTAATTCTCAGGATCTGTGTGGAGAATCTTTGCATATTTAATTACAGTTCTCAAAAGTCCCTCAGCGAGCTCGTCTGTAATCTCCATATTGCCGCCATTAGTGAAATATCTTTCCATTGTGTGCATCATGATATCTGTGCAACCACTCTGAGTCTGATAGTCAGGAAGTGTCTTTGTGAGATCTGGGTTCATGATAGCAAACTTTGGTCTGGCAATGTTATCGTTATAGGATCGCTTTTCGCCAGTTTCAGCCTTAGTGATAACGCAGCTGTTACTTGTCTCTGAACCAGCAGCCGAAATAGTAAGAATAACGCCAACAGGTGCGCAGCCAGTAGCCTTTACAGGCTTATCCTTTGCAAACAACTCCCAAACATCGCCATCATAGCAAAGTCCATATGCGATAGCCTTAGCAGAGTCGATAACGCTTCCACCGCCAACAGCAAGAATAAAATCAACACCCTCGCTCTTACAAATCTCAAGGCCCTCATAAACCTTAGAGATGTGTGGGTTAGGAACAACACCGCCAAGCTCTACGTGCTCAATACCAGCCTCATCGAGTGACGCCTTAACTCTGTCAATAAGTCCAGACTTAACGGCGCTCTTGCCACCATAATGAATGAGAACCTTCTTTGCGTTCTGCGCCTTAACAAGTGCGCCGACCTGCTTATCAGTGTCCTTGCCAAAAACAACTTTTGTTGGTGAAAAATACTCAAAATTGAATGCCATAATGGACCTCCTGCGTTTTTGTCTTAATTATATGTTAAGTTCGCGCTGCATGCTATCAATTCTATTGCTTTTTATCCTCGAAAAGGGTGGTGTTATGGTTGGTGATATCAATCTGATGATGCTGGTCTATGTATGTGGTCTAGGTACCCTAGACCAGCAACCTAGAATTTAAGTGCTAAAACGTCAAAAGTCTATGTATGTGGTCTAGGTACCCTAGACCAGCAACCTAGAATTTAAGTGCTAAAACGTCAAAAGTCTATGTATATGGTCTAGGTAGCCTAGACCAGTAACCTAGA
>JAKSRE010000066.1 GCA_024403775.1 Clostridia bacterium
TGAGTAAGAAGCCCCCACTTCAAGCATGAAATGCTAAGTGGTGGGAGCATGTCACCAATTTCAATATATGTTGCACTTAGACCATGGACTGCTGTTTTGTATGGCATTGTTGCAATTATCATGACTGCTATGGGGATTAGATACATAAATAACTGCGTGACACACAAAGGAAAACGATTTGTGTATTATATTGTATTTATTTGTATTTTGGGTTGTGCAGTGTGCCCGTGTAATTCTGAATGGAGTATGGTTATGTTTAAACTACATAATCTATTTGCAATTGGATTGATGCTTATGGTGTTAATATCATTTGGATTGGGATTAATGGAAGCTAGATTTTCAGTACAACGAATTGTTTCGATAGTATCAATATGCTATGCAATATTTTTTATAGTCTCATATTTGGTTCTTAGATTGAAATTCTTTACTATGACATTATTTATATGGGAGAATGCATTTATATATTTACTATTAACTAATTTGTATTTTGAAATGCTTAATTCTAAAATAGATACTTAAGTGTAGAGTAGTTAGATTAAATTCAGATTTTTAGTGCTAAAGCCCTGAAAATAAAGAAAAACAGAGTATCAGACATATTTGTCTAGCTGAAATACGTCATTTTCTCACTTTATGACGTGGTATTTAAGAGACAATTACATGATAATCGGCAGTGAAAGGAGGAAACTAAATGATAGATCAGGTGAAGATAGGAAACTTCTTAAAGGAGTTACGAAAAGAAAATGGTAAGACGCAGGAAGAAATTGCAGAAATGTTTGGCGTATCTTCACGAAGTGTTTCACGCTGGGAAAACGGAAATACGATGCCAGATTTGGGAATTCTTGTCGAACTAGCTGATTTTTATAATGTGGAAATCAGAGAAATAATTGATGGCGAAAGGAAAAGTGAGATTATGGAAAAAGAAGAAAAAGAAACATTGTTAAAGATTGCAGATTATGTTGATAAACAGAAGAAACAGGCAATCATTCGTGCGGCTGTGTTATTTTCATTAGAAATGCTGTGCTGTGGATTTACGATTGCCTCGGCTATATTAGTGTTGAATAGTAAAGGTCAGATTAGTGCAGGATATGCTGTTGTGCCGATGTTCTTAACATTCGTATGTTCCATTGCCTTGGTGATTAATGCAAAAGATTATGTGGGAAAGATACAAAAGCAGTAGTACTTATTACTCGCCACGCCGACAAAGGCCATTCGCAGAATACAGCCTATGTAAATTTTGATTTTATTGTCGGTTCTATTTGGATACAATTTCTATTTTTTACATATGTATCATTTAACAAGTATCTCAAATGGCTTAAGGCAGATTATGCTATCATTGTGATAAAATGATTAAAACTATTTATGAGGGAAAGATATGAGAAAGCTATTTAAAAAACTTGTTCCAATCATATTTATATTATTTTGGCTTGCAGTCACGGAGACTGCCTATATTTCTGAAGATACGTCATCACTAGAGATTGGTTTGACTGCAGTTATATTCGCGCCAGCTTTGATTATCGGAGTGGTATTATTGATTCTGTCCTTTAGAAACAGAAAGTCTTCGAAAGTAAAGAAAGCTGAAGCAATGATGAATAGCCATGGTGAGATATTAACTCGTTATAAGATGGCTCATGATTCTAATGATAATGAAGAATTTCTTACTGGGTTTAGAGAGCAGTATGCAGATTTTTTTGTAAGCAATTTACCAGAGAATCATCCAATTCAGAAATGCGTAACACAGATTTATTTTAATGCTTTGCAGCTTCATAGAAATAAGCTTAATAAGATGGGTCTTACCATGCATTTTAAATCTGAGCGTAAGGAGTATGGCAAAACACCTGTACGTGAGAAAAAGCTTTTCGATATGAAATATGATGTAAAGGATATCGATGAGGATATTGCAGCAAAGACAATTTTTATGAAGGATGGTAAAGAGATTCACACCAAAACGGATTCTCAGACCTCACATATTACGATTCTTAAGGCACATGTACCAGGGCCAAACCGCGTAATCTGTCCTAACTGTGGAATGGAATTGGATAAAAATGATTTATTGGATGGCTGCGATTATTGTGGTACGAAGTTCATGATTGAAGATCTTGACAGCAGCGTATCTGGCTTCTCATTGAGAACTAATTTCGAAGTTCAGGCTCAAAAATATCAGAGCGCATTGGATAGATTTACCACATTTGTTATCTATGCAATTTTTACTGTTTGTGTAATTTTTTCTGCAGTATTGACTTTTATAGCGTCAAAAATGGTATTTGAAGATCAGAATGTTGGAGTTTTTATGATAGCATTTGCTACTTTACTTACTGCGTGCATAACTTCTGGAATACTCTCCTCTATTCTGGTTCCTGTTAGCTGTGCAGTTTTGTTCCCTGTCGTTGGTGTCGGAAGACTTGCACTGGATGTATCTAGAGCAACTTATTTGAGAATGAAGGAAGCACAGAAGAAAGATATCGAGAATGAGAATAAAGTTAAAGCTCACGATAACCTTTTCTCAATATCCAATTTCTATTCAGGTGTCCAGAATAAACTTGCAACAGTTATCTATGCTGATAATGTTGATCAGGCCAATGCTTTTGCTGCTAATGATGCTGATTTAAGTGAAGCATATAATAAATTTAAAGATGTTATCTATATGGATATCACAGATATCGATCTGGTGAAATATACGGTTGATAGTAATTATCAGCTGGCACAGGTAGATGCAGAACTTAAACTTTTAAGTTATGATTCTAATAAAATCAAGCCTTATACCCAGAAGGTCAGATTAGGACTTCGTAAGGATGTAGCATGTAAGACTCAGTCAATCTGCGCTCCAAGCGTCATGATGTGTCAGGGCTGCGGATTAAGTAGATCTTTATTAGATGGCAAAAGATGCCCTAACTGCGGCGGCCTTATTGATTTTGAGAAGTTTGACTGGGTAATTAATAAATTAGAGGTGAAGTGATGAGCAAGAAGAAACTTAAAAAGGGTATTATTTTTGACATGGATGGCACTATCTGGGATAGTTCTTTTAATGTTGCCAAGTCATGGGATATTAAGGTTAAGGAATTTGGTTATGTGAATGAAGCTGTTACCCAGGATGACATTAAGTCAGTTATGGGTAAGACTATGGATGTGATAGCTGATATTTTATTTCCTTATGCAGAAGAAGGTGAGCCTCGTAACAGCCTTCGTAAGGCCTGCGAGGACTATGAGAATGAGTATTTAAGAGAAAATGGCGGCGATTTGTATCCTGAAGTTTTTGAGACCTTGGAAAAACTTAAGAATATGGGCTATAACCTTTATATCGTAAGTAACTGCCAGGCAGGCTACATCGAAGCTTTCCTCGATTATTTTGGTATCGATTTAAATTCTGAGGATCCGCTTATTAGTGATATTGAGTGCTTTGGTAATAATTTCCTCTCGAAAGGCGAGAATATTAAATTAGTAGTTGAAAGAAATAAGCTTGATAAGGCTACATATGTTGGCGATATCCAGAGCGATTATGATTCAACAATGGAGGCTGGATTACCATTTATCCATGCAGCATATGGATTTGGTACTATTAATACAGAAACCGCAAAAATCAACACTTTCGCTGAGCTTTCTGAGGTTATCGGTACAGTTATCTGAGGTTTGAAGGGAGAATAGTATGGCTAAAAGCAGTATAGCAATTCCTGCTCTTTTAAAGATTGAGGCAGGTGTAACAGGCAAAATTGGTAAGTTTATTAAGGATTCTGGATTCAATAATGTTGTTATTCTATTCGGTAATGGTTTAACTGATATGTTTGGCGGGATTGTTCTTGGTTCTCTTGAAAAGGCGGGCGTAAATGTTCTTCATCAGCAGGAGATGGATACAGTTGATTTTGATGACATTACTGAGCTCGGTTTCTCTCTTCCAAATAAAACTGAAGCGATAATTGGAATGGGTGGTGGCAAGGTAATCGATGCTGCAAAATATATTGGCTATATTCTCAATATCCCATTTATTAGTGTTCCTACAAGCTCAAGTTCAGATGGATTCTCAAGTTCAAGCTCCTCTCTTATTGTTAATGGCAGACGTAAATCTGTGCCAGCCAAGATGGCTTATGGAATTATTGTTGATACTGAAGTTATAAGAACTGCGCCAGTAAGATTTTTGTATTCTGGTGTTGGAGACATGGTATCAAAAATATCTTCTACATATGACTGGCAGCATGAGGAAGATATGGGATATGACGAGGTGGATGACTGTGCCTTTATGATTGCAAAGAAAGCAGTAAACAGCTTCGTAAGAACTCCTTTTGAGAATATTGACAGTGAGCTTTTCCGTAAGGAACTTCTTGATTCTCTGGCAATGAGCGGCATAGCAAATGAGATTGCTGGTTCAAGTCTTCCTACAAGTGGAAGTGAGCACATGATATCTCATGCTTTGGATTCATTCCTTGAGCGTCCACAGCTTCATGGTGTTCAAGTAGGAATTGCGACATATATTATGTGTAAAATAACAGATCACCGCTATCAGCGTGTTGATACTGTATTTACCAAGACAGGTTTCTGGGATTATTGTGAGACTTTAGATCTTAAGGCTTCTGACTATGAGAAGGCAATTGATCTGGCTCCTTCCATGAAGCCATTCAGACATACCTATATTCAGGAAGAAAAGTATAGAGATTTGGCAAAGAAACTCATTCACGAAGATGAGCATCTTGTTAAAATTTTGAAGTGAGATTTGAATGGATACAAGATTTGATACAAATAGCCGTCTGGTGACTGATACAGATATGGAGGAAATAATCTCGCCTTATCTTAAGAAAAGATTTGAGGGGCCTCAGAAAAGAATTATTCCAATATTATTAGTCAGCTCTATATTCTTTGTTTTAATTGGCATTTTTACTAATACTTCAATTGATATTATTCTTAAAACAGTAATCGTTTGTGCCTGCGTATTGCTGTTTTTTGCATTGTATTTTAAAATTTGCGCTGCCCTTATGATAAGAAGAATTAGTAAGGACGAAAGTTATATTAAAAAAGTTGAATATGTTGACTGGGAACGTGGAATAAACGCTAAGAATAATGCAGCCCTGGTCCTGATGAAGGTAAAAGAATATAACGAGCATGGTAAAGCTTCGATTCAAAAATACGAATGTCTGACTAATGACGTTAAAGATAAGGTCTATGGTAATTCAATAAACCGACGCTTAAGAAAAGGCGATGTGGTTTATAAAATTACTGATAAAAATGATAAAGTTATCCTTCTTATTGGTGATGGTAAGGGCGATCTTCCAGTACAGAAATCATTATTTGTAAGACTTATTGCAGGTTTTATCGCAAGCTTTATATTTGCTTTTAAATCCGCATTTGTTATTGGATTATTGATTGTGTTTTTCCAGACACTCATTAGTCTTGTTGTTAATCTTTTAAATGGGGATTTGTTCTCTGGATTTACCTGGTATTCTTATATCGGAGGACTTAGCGAAGTATATTCCATTGGTGAGTTTTTTCTGGCGCCTGGTGTAATGGCTGGTTGCCTCTTTCTTGTGCTTTTTATGCTCTCTTGTTTTGGGGTATTTGGAAGAAGGGAATAATGGCATATTCCTGACTGGCAGTTTTTAAGAAAAATTAGATTGTGCACAATAAAACAGCAATTTTATATATAAAAACACTCGAAAAACAAACAAAATATTTATTTTGGCTCAAAAATGTAAAAAGTGTAAACATTTATTCAATTTATTAAATTAAAGGTTTTTTACTTGCAAAAGATGTTATAAAATCCATTCATAATAATTTTTGTGTTTGTTATGGGGATGTTTTATGAGAAAAAGAATAGGCGTTTTTATCGGTGAGATAGCACAGGATTATCAAAGAATTGTAGCGCAGGGCGTTGCAAAACGAGCAAACAGCCTTGGATATGATACGGTTTTTATCTGTTCCTATGGTTCATATAATGAAGATATTCTTTATGCAGAAGGT
The DNA here is from genome assembly GCA_024403775.1 of Clostridia bacterium. GTDB lineage: Bacteria > Bacillota > Clostridia > Saccharofermentanales > Saccharofermentanaceae > Saccharofermentans. The sequence continues at coordinate 5,941 of JAKSRE010000066.1, forward strand.
GAGAAATCCTGTATCCATCTTCCAGACTGTTCTACTTTTAATGGAATTATTGTTACTGAGGATGTGTTTGACATAGCGGGTATGCCAGATGAACTTTATCAGGTTCTTCAGGAGACTGCCCAGTGTCCAATTGTATATTTGAGATCTTCAAGAGATAACTGCTACAGTGTACTATCTGAGAATCAGCGTTCAATTGAGAGTATGGTAAGACACTTTACCGATGTTCATGGATTTAGAGATATCTGCTATATGTCTGGTAAAAAGGATGCTGAAGATGCTCAGGAACGTCTCCAGGGCTACCTGAATGTAATGCAGGAAAAGGGCATCAAAGTAACTGATAATATGGTATTCCATGGCGACTACTGGCGCTATAAAGGTAAGGAAGCCATTGACTGGTTCATGAAGGGAAGAAGAACTTATCCTCAGGCTATCGTATGTGCCAACGACTATATGGCCCTCTCAATATGTGAAGAACTTAAAAGAAGAGGTCTCAGAGTCCCTCAGGATGTCTGCGTAAGTGGATTTGATTTCCTTGATGAGGCACGCGTTAATAATCCATCACTTACATCATTGGAAGTTGATTTTGAAGGTATGGTTTACCGTGCTGTCGATATCATTGACAGCGTTAACCGCGGACATAAGGAAGATCGAATTCAGCGTGTCGATGCTAAGCTCATGATCCATAAGAGCTGCGGATGTGGCAAGCAGTATAAATATAATAATGTTTTCGACTTGCTTATAAAAAATCAGAAGTTTGTTGATGATACAAAGAATACTTTGCTGTCAGTTACAGACTATCAGTATTCATTTGATTTTGATGAGTATATGGCGGTAGCTGATAAATATAGAAGATTCGCGAGAAGCCGCAAGGCTTTCCTCTGTCTGTCTGATCCAGATGACAGTGGTTTTAATGAAGTTGAGAATGACAGCCTTCTTACCAAGCGAATGATCTTGAAGCGAGTATTCGAGGATGACAGACCAGCAGAGAAGCTCGACATCATCTTCCCACGTAAGAAAATTCTTCCAGATGAATTCTGGAGCGAAAAGGGGCCAAATAACTTCTGCGTATTCACCATTCACTTCAAGAATATCGTTCATGGTTATATGGTTGCCCAGCTGTCAACTGACAAGTGGTTTGACATTCATACACAAGGCTATCTTATGACTCTTGCAAATGCCATCGAGAACAGTGAGATTCATAAGAAGATGGAGCATCTTGAATCCATTCGTGCTATCTATCAGAATGATGCACTGACAGGCATCCTCAATAGAAGAGGCTTCGACAAGGCCCTCCAGGAAAAATATTCAGAGGCACGTGCAGCATATAAAACAATCGGTATCTGCAGCATAGATATGGATAATCTCAAGATTATTAATGATACCTTTGGACATGCGGAAGGAGACAGAGCCCTCATTATTCTTGCCAAGGCGCTAAGCAGCAGTCTTCGTGAAGGCGACATCTGTGCGCGTAATGGTGGCGATGAGTTCGCGGCCGTTATCAATGTTACAAGCCATGACCGCTGCAGCGAATTTAAGAGAGAATTTGCAGAAGCCCTGAAACGTGAGAGCGAAGAAGTAAAAGATAAGTATGTAGTAGATGCCAGTGTCGGAATCTGCGAAAGTACTGAATATAGCGCTTCCTCACTTGTAGCCTGCATCCAGCTCGCTGACAGACGCATGTATGAAGAGAAACGCAACAAAAAAGTTGGCCGTGACTGATTGTCTGATTGAGTTCACCCCAAAACCATTTAGGTTTTGGGGTGTTTTTTTTTGTTTGAGAGTTTTTATATGTGTTGTGGCTGCTGGATGGGGGGCGGCCGGATAGGGCGGCTCTGCGAATCTCACTTAAAACAGGCGTTTCATTCACTGAAGAGTGAATGAAACAAGCATTCTGAGTGAGATTCACTTAAAACAGGCATTTCATTCACTGAAGAGTGAATG
>JAKSRE010000067.1 GCA_024403775.1 Clostridia bacterium
ATTTTCTCTTTACCTGAGCAATATAGAGATTAGATACCTTCATCCCATCATTATGCTCTGCAACATACTTCTTTATCTTTTCATAGGTTGCCTTTGTTTCAGCCGAAGTGCCCTCTAATTCAGCTACATCCACATCTACATCAATATAATCATCCGGCTTCTGACGGAGTTGGGAAAGAAGGACAACCGTCTCCACGTGCGAACTTCTCGTAAACATATCAACTGGCGTGATTTTTTCAATCTCGTAGTAATCTTTAAGAAGCTTTAAATCTCGTGCCATAGTTGCTGGATCACAGGATACATATGAGATCTTGGGAGCCCCAAGTTTAATCAGCTGATTTACAAAAGTAAAATCCATTCCCTTTCGAGGAGGATCGGTAATAACCGCATCTGGTTTTGGGAAATCGGTTTTATGGAAGAGCACCTTTTCGCAAGGTTTACAGATAAAGGTCGCATTATCTATGCCAGATAGGCGGCTGTTAACCTTGGCTGAAGCTACTGCCTCTGGGGATATCTCGACTCCGATAAGAGTCTGGGTTGAATTTACCATCGACAGACCGATTGTTCCTGCACCGCAGTATAAATCATACAAAACCTTACTATCCTTTAGATTCTCGCTTGCCAGGGTATAGAGCTTTTCTGCCTGTTCAACATTCACCTGAAAAAATGCGCCCGCATTAATTCGGAACTTACGTCCACACAAAATCTCATCATAAAAGCCTTCGCCTTCAATAACGATTCTCTTGCCGCCTCTTCTTTTGAAGGTCGCAATATCCTTACTTATTCGGACAACTATACCTTTAAGGGTATATCCTTCGTTTGCTATAAACTCGCCAAGCTTAATCTCGTTTAGATATGCACGCATATCTCTTATAACAAGTTCGTGCGAAGCTTCTGTTATATTTACGAACTCAACAAGAATTTCTCTGGTTCTCTCGGAGCCTCTTAATATTAACTGCTCCCAGAGTTTTACAGGATAATCCTCGAATTTTTTAGAAAGAAATTTTCTTATCTTTCCGAAAATCTTATATTCGATATAACACTCGTCAATCTCGATAAAATCATTACTAGATGAAGCTTTAAAGCCAATTGACGGACATCCGTTTGAATCTTTGTAGCCAATTGTATACTGCATGTGATTACGGTAATTTGTCTGTCTGTCACTTCCTACAGTATCCATAAGTCTGGCATTTATGTAATCTGGCTCAAAGCCTCCAATTCTTGTCAGGCAGTCAAAGACTTTCTGTTTTTTATATTGAAGTTCACGCTCATAGTTTATGTGCATGAGATTACAGCCACCGCAGCGCTCATAATTACCACATACTGGCTCGATTCGTTCATCAGAAGAATTAAGACGCTCAATCAGGGTTCCTCTGGTAAATCTTTTACTATTCTCATCTATTCTTATTCGGCATTTCTCACCTGGGAGAACTCCATCAACAAAAACAACTTGGCCAGAAGGCAGGCGTGCTACACCCTCCCCTTCATTACCAAGGCTATCAATAGTAACTATTTCTTCTCTTTTAACAGCTTCGTCACTCATAATCCGAGACTTTATTAAACCTCATCTTCCTCCCAGAATAATTCATCCAGGGACTTGTCTAAAGCTCTGCAAATCATACGACAAAGCTTTATGGTCGGGTTATAATCGCCCTTCTCGATAGCATTAATGGTCTGTCTCGATACTCCACATATCTTGGCAAGATCGTCCTGAGACAGGTCTTTGGCTGCTCGTGCAGCTTTAAGTTTAAGATTCTTCATAACTTAATCCTCTCTCGCATCCAGTCTCATTCTTACTACATAAAGAATAATAACATATAGTAGTGTAAGAGCCATCATCAAATTTATTAGTGCCGTTCTGAATTGCAGGTTCTCTATAAGTTCTATTCTTCGAAAGTATTCACTTCTATATGCATTAGTGAAATTAACAATGGCACCCATCAAATTAATCCCACATACAATAGTAAGTAAGCCTAATGTAGACTTTGGCTTCTGATTCAAAGCAATATATGCATTATTCCAGATGCATAAAGTGGCAAGAACAACAAAACCTAAAAGAACTCCTCCAAAAATCATTATTGTATCTGGGAGAGGTAAATAAAACTCTCCCATCTTAAGTAAAAAATATATTCCAAAGTAAGTAAGCATCGAATAAGTGCTGGCGTTTGAAGCCTGACCTCTTGCCAAAAGCTGTCTCTCATCATAGTAAGCTTTTGTATTCCCAGAATTAGAAGTAATCACAATAGCAAGGTGTGAAGCGATAATTATAAGAAATAAAATAGTGATTATTCCGATGCCAGTTATTGCTGAGCTTGATCCCTTGATTCCAAACTCATAATTTACTGTATAAGTTCCTTCCTTGAAGCAGTCAGCAACTTCCCAGCCTGAAGTATCAACACCAATATTCTCAAAGTAAGTTTTAAAATCCGAATCATTACCAAAGAAAACAAGTTCAACCTCGTATGTTCCCTTTTTAAGTCTCATCTCTTTTGACCAGCATTCAAGCTTATTTCCAGTAGAATAAAAAAGCATCTCATTATTCATATCTCTTAATATAACTGCTGTAATATATCCGAGGTCTTCTTCTGGCCACCACTTGGCAAAAAACTGAGCATTTCCACTATTTCCCAAAACCAGATTCTGCTTTACTGAAGGACTAATTGTACCATCTCCTACCTTGATAACCTCTGTTCGATTAGTCGTTACTTCATTCACCAGTATCATTTGAGCCGCAACAAAAAACATTACAAGAAACACGATAAGTGCAATATCAAGAGCAATCTTTGCTCCCTTGGATAAAACCTTCATATCAAAAATCCTCCCTAAATCATAATCAAGGCCTTTTACAGTTGTAATAGTATCACCCTCTTTACATTATGTCAACTATATACGACATTTTGTAAGCGATATTTTTCTATTACATAGTAGTATCAGGCGTAAAAATACCCATTTTCGCTTATTAAAGAAGTATATTTAAATAATAATTAGTGATAAAATGCATTTGTATAACTATACCTAATGGAGATTAGAAAGAAATGGCAAATAACGAGAATTCACGTTCAGAGCAGTTTGAAGAGGGAAAGCGCACGTCTGCCCCAATCAAGCCTGAGAACTCAGCTCTGGCAGATGAATTAAGATCAACACTTAAAGGCAAGCCTACAAAGTCAGGTTACAACCGTAATCTGTTCTCTGAGGTTATGTCTTTTACAAAAGATATATTGAGAATCGTAGTGGTATTCGTCCTCTGCATAAGCGTTGCTTTGGGCGGATTTGGCGCAGGAATGCTCCTTGGTTATGTATCTACCGCCAAGGCCCTCTCTATATCAGACCTTACCCAGACAGAAGACGTTCAGACATCTTTTGTTTATGACATTAACGGAACAGTTATCTCAAAATTGACTGGTACAGAAAATGTTGACCGTATTTATGTATCTATAAGTGACGTTAAATCCACTTATATCGACGAAGCAATCATCTCTATCGAGGACGAGCGTTTCTATGAACATTCAGGTATCGATATCAAGCGTATCGGTAGTGCCGTACTCTCAGCTCTCGCTAACGGTGGTACTGCTTCTTACGGTGGTTCAACTGTAACCCAGCAGACAATTAAGCTCATATCTGGTCAGGATGAGCACTCTACTTCCCGTAAGGTACAGGAGTGGTTCTCAGCTATGGCTCTCGAGCAGGATTTGTCCAAGGATGAGATTATGGAGCTTTATATCAACCTCGCACCTATGGGCAATAACTACGTTGGTATTCAGGCAGCAGCGCAGAACTATTTTGGCAAGGACGCCAAGGAATTAAACCTTGCTGAGTGCGCCCTTCTTGCAGGCCTCCCAAAAAGCCCTTCTTACTATAATCCTTTAAGAGAGACAGGCCGCCGTAATGCCTTAAGAAGAATGCGTATCGTTCTTGGAAAGATGTATGAGCTTGGCCACATCACCGAAAATGAGTACCAAAACGCTCTCAATACTGAAATTGTATTTAAAACTCAGACCCGTAATACTTCCACATCGATTAATTCATATTTCGCAGAATATGCAGTTGAAGAGGTTGTTCAAGACCTGATGGAGCAGCGTAATATCTCAAGATCTCTTGCAACAACAATAGTATATAACCGTGGTTACCACATCTATACTACACTTGAGCCAGATGTTCAGGCTGTCATGGACGAGGCATTCCTTAATAAAGACCTGTTCCAGACGGATCCTTCGGCACTGTCCAGCTATCCTGAGAAACCGACCGCCGGCATGGTGGTAATAAACGTTGAGACAGGCGCAATCGCCGGAATGCAGGGCGGCTTCGGTCAAAAAACAGTTAACCTGGGACTTAACCGAGCGACCCAGGCCCACAGATCCCCTGGTTCTTCGATAAAACCAATCATCGACTATGCACCAGCCTTAGAGCTTCAACTTATATATCCATGTATGCTCTATGATGATTCAGAGACTCATATGGATCCAAATAATCCGGATGCAGTATGGCCATTAAATGCTGACCGTTCCTATGCTGGTCTCATGACAATTCGTTCTGCCGTAACTCATTCCAAGAACACTATTGCCGTTAAGGTGTGGGATGATGTTGGCGGAGATACCGCTCTCTGGTTCTTATCCCGTGTCGGTATCGACAGAACAAGTGAAGGAGCTTACCCTGCTCAGGCTATTGGTGCTTTTACAACTGGTATGACACCTCTTGAGATGGCAGGTGCCTATAATACACTTGCTTCAGGCGGCACATATACAGAACCTTACGCATATACTAAGGTTCTCGATAACGATGGTAATATCGTGCTTCAGATTAATCCTGAGACACATAAGGTATATTCACCAGAGACAGCTTTCCTCATGAGCGATATGCTTCAGGATGTAATTACACGTGGTACTGCTTCAGGTCATGCCGCTATCATTACAAATGCTGATGGTGAGTCAATCGCTACTGCTGGTAAGACAGGTACTACAGACGATAACCTTGATAAGTGGTTCTGTGGCTATACACCATACTACTCAGCTGCAGTATGGTATGGCTACGATAACCGTCTCCGTCAGACAGTTATTCCATCTGGCGACAGAAGTAATGCAATTCGAATCTGGTATTACGTAATGAGTAGAATTCACGATGATTGTCCTGGCACTTCATTTTACAGACCAGACACCATCATCACAGCTTCAATCTGTGAGACACGTAACTATCCTAATCCTTATTGTTATGAAGCAGATGCGGTTCTGACAGACTATTTTGTATCTTCTTCTTCTCTCCTTCCAGATGACAGACTGGTTTGTACATTCCATAAGGAACCAGAGCCAGAGCCTGAAGATGATGAGGAGAATCCAGAAGAACCTGGTGAAGGTTAAAGTTATGAAATATTCTAAAACTAACAGCGAAGGCATCTTAAGAACGGATGCCGCGGTTAATAATTTTTATAAGGGATTCAACTGTTCGCAGTCTGTAGCACTTGCTTATTGCGATATATTTGGTGTAGAGCCTGAACTGATGCTTTTAATGTCCGCATCATTTGGCGGTGGATTTGCAAGACTTCGAGAGACTTGCGGTGCTGTATCAGGAATGGCAATAATTATTGGCCTTGCAACGGGTATGACAGATCCTGATGACCAGGCACGTAAAAGTTATAACTATCAGGTGGTACAGCGCGCGGTTAAGCTTTTCGAGGAAGAAAATGGTGGAACACACATTTGTAAAGAGTTCCTGGGACTTAAGAAAGCTGAGGGAACCTACGTTGCAGAAGCTAGAACCACTGAATACTATGAGAAAAGACCTTGCCCAAAACTTATAAGAAGTGCGGCAACTGTATTGGAAACTATATTGGAGGAGATTTGATATGTACGACATCATTATTATTGGTGCTGGAACTGCAGGACTTACTGCAGCAATCTACGCTAGAAGAGCTGGCAAAGATGTTCTTATCTACGAGGGCGAGACTTATGGTGGTCAGATTATGACAACTCCTGAGATTGAAAACTATCCTGGATTTAAAAAAATCTCAGGCTATGAATTCGCAACAAACCTCTATGAGCAGGCTATCGCTCTTGGAGCTAAATTTGAATATGATCAGGTTACATCCATCTCCGGAAGTCTCGAGACTGGATTTACCGTTACTTCTGAGTTTGCTGAGAATCAGGCAAAGGCAATAATTCTTGCTACTGGTGCAAAAAACAGACATCTTGACCTCCCTAACGAGGAGAAGTTAACAGGCCGTGGTATATCTTACTGCGCTACTTGTGACGGTGCTTTCTTTAAGGGCAAAACAGTAGCAGTTAATGGTGGTGGAAACACTGCTTTCGAGGATGCATTATATCTCTCAAACCTTTGCGAGAAGGTATATCTCATTCACCGCCGCGAAGGTTTCCGTGCTGAGCAGGCTCTTATCGATAAGGCAAAAGCTACAGCTAATATTGAATTTCTTACAAATCGCACCATATCTTCTATTAATGGTGTTTCCGAACTCGAGTCTGTTACTCTCGCAAGCACAATCGGAGAGAGTACTGCTGAACTTATAATCGACGGATTATTCGTAGCAATTGGCCAGACTCCTTCGTCTTCATTCCTTAACGGCTTCGTTGAACTGGACGTTTCAGGTTACATCGTTGCAGGAGAAGATTGTAAGACTTCTGTTCCTGGCGTTTTTGCTGCTGGTGACGGACGAACAAAGACCTTAAGACAGCTGACAACTGCCGCTTCTGATGGCGCTATTAGTAGCGTTAATGCATGTGCCTGTCTTTGATGAACTAAGTTAATATCACACTTCTAATGTCGGCGGAACTCCCTCTAACTTGTTATATGTAGCAAAACTATATTAGAAGTTGTATAATAAATATGTTATTGATTTTTTGGAAAAGGAGATTACGATAATGGGATTCATGGATAAAATCAAGGAAGCTGGCCAGAAGGTAGCTGATACATCAAAGGATCTTACAGCTAAGGCTGGTAAGGCAGCTTCAAATACAAAGGCTAACATTGAGCTTTCATCAAATATTAGTAAGAACGAGAAGTTAATTAAGGAGACAATCGCTCAGATTGGTATGACACTCTTCACAAACGAGCCAGATCTTGTTGCTTCTAAGTGTCCTGATCTTGTTGCTACAATCAAGAAGGCACAGGATGACATCGCTGCTGATAAGGCTGCTCAGGAGAATCTTAAGAAGTCTGCTGTTTGCCCTAACTGTGGTAAGGAAATCGCTGACAATACAAAGTTCTGTATTTTCTGTGGTGCTTCAATCGACATGGACGCAGCAGCTGCAGCTGTTGAGACTCCTACAGAAGAATAATATATTAGCTGATTATTTTTACGATTTATTAGGATATCCCCAAACTTATTGGTTTGGGGATGTTTTTTGTTGGGAAATATAAGTGGTTGTGTGGGTGGAGCTTTTGGGGAGTAAATATTTGGGTGCGAACTCCACAAAAAGCTGCTTAAAACTCCACAATCTTGTGGAGGGGGGACTTTGGCAGGCAAAGTTTGTCGTTCACTTGAAACGGCGTTTTCTGAGTAAGATTCACTTAAAACAGGCATTTCTTTCACTGAAGAGTGAATAGAACAGGCATTCTGAGTGAGATTCACTTAAAACTGGCATTTCATTCACTGAAGAGTGAATG
>JAKSRE010000068.1 GCA_024403775.1 Clostridia bacterium
TGAGTAAGAAGCCCCCACTTCAAGCATGATATGCTAAGTGGTGGGAGCATGTCACGGAAAATACTAGGTACATACTAATCGGGAGGATTTATGTTTAAAAGCGACATGAGGAGATTGTTGTTAAATCCTAGAATTTATATATCAATAATAATCTCTCTTGGTATCTTGTTAAGACCTTTATTGACAGCTGTTTCTTATGGGCTCTTGAGATCTGCATCTTGTAGTCCTATATATTTAATGTCTTTCCCTTTTGCATCGAGTGATTATGTGCCTTTTGCTGCTATCTTTTGTGTAGTACCATTCGCAGATAGTTTTTGTGAGGATTTTAATTCTCAAAACTATTACCTTATAAATTCCAGAATCGGAAGTAAAAAATATTCCATAATGCGTACACTCTCGGTTGCTCTATCAGGAGGAATCACGATGGCAACAATAGTGGCTATAGTAATAGCCATATGTGTTGTTTTGGCTAATGCGCCTGATACGGAAGAGACGACTAGTTTCCTTTATCGTAGTATCTGGAATAGAGAGGGCATAATGCTTCTTTATAATGGTTATTTGTTTTACGCACTAAGAGTGCTTCTGGCCTTTTTGTTTGGTGCTGTGTGGGCTACTATTGGACTTTTTATATCAACAATTGTGACTAATAAGTATGTAACATTAATTACTCCTTTTATAATCTATCAAATCGCTTGGTATTCATTGCCAGGAAAAATGATTAATCCTGTATATTTATTACGTGCTAATTTTGAAGGAATCCCTTCCTTGAGTTTTGTAATTTTATATCAGTCATTTCTAATTTTGTTGTTTTACACGCTTTCTGTTCTAGGAATAAGAGCGAGGGTTAAAGTATGAGTATAAGAACTACATATCTAACCAAAATGTTTTCATTTAAGTCATTAGCTGCATTATGCCTGGGAGTATCGATATGTATCTATAATATTTATGCATATTTTGCATTTGCAAACTATATAGGCGAACCAATACAGATATTAGAAGCATTTGTTATGACAGGCAATTACTTACATTTCTTTTTGCCATTCTTTTTGGGAAATCTGTTTTTGGTATCGGATGCACCGTTTATAGATGATATGTGCAGATACGAAATAATAAGAATTGGTCGTCAAAGGTGGATAACTGATAAGATAATCTATATCATATTGGCATCAATAACATATACGTTTCTCATTTTTCTAAGTACATTAATAAGTTCTATTATATGTTGTCAGGTATACATCTCTAATCATTGGAGTAATGCTATTTTAATATTAGCTGAAGAACAACCTATATTTGCTGCCAATTCATTTCGTTTGATTTTTCCTTATCCAGGTTTAACAAGTAGTCTGTCACCACTGGCTGCTATGATTATGACATTTATTTTTTGTACTCTTTACTCGATTTTTATAGCAATGATTCTTCTGGTCTTTAATGTATTTTGGCAAAAGAAATATGGTTTCATTGTTGCTTCTGTTGTACATATTCTTGGTTATGTATTTATCCTTACAATAGATGGCCCTCCTGTTAAGTTTTCAATACTTAGCTGGGCAATGATAAAAAATTACTTTATGGGAATGAAGGATTATATTTCTCCACTTACAAGTGCACTGTTATTTATTACTATAATTGTTATTCTTGCAGAATTAGGAAAAATAGCTTTTAATCACTACGAATTATAAATATGAATATGCGTAATAGAATTAGTCCAATATATAAATGTTTATTTGTTTTCTGGGCAATATATATTGCTATTCTTTTATCGAGTCTTTTCTATCCCAATAATCATATGGAGCTATTGAATGGTCTTAAATATACTGGTGGCGAGATCAACTTATTTGATTTATCACGCTGGTTAGTGCTTCTTGTAACCCCCTTAATTGGGAATGCTATTATATTGGATTCGCTTGACAGGATGGAAATATTTATATTGGTACGAGTTAAAAAGCGATATAGGTTTGAATTATATGAGATGCTTTTTTGCTTTATTAATGTCTTGTGCTGGGTAATAATGATTAGTATCTTTTATCTTATTTTTATTCGAAAAGCTTTTATCATCTGGTTCCTAATTTTCATATCGCATCAATTGATGCTTACAACCATTACAACTGTGATTTATCAAATCTCAAAAAAACAAGTCTGGACACTTTTGACGCCGATAGTTTTTCTTGCTTTAGTATTTATGATAGGTGAGAGAATAAAGCTTTTCGCGCAGTATACCCCTCTTTGCTGGGGAATGTATATTAGAGGAAATGGTGGACTAAAAATCATATTAAACATATTGGTTATGGCACTAACTATAGCATTAAGGAGAATTACCTATGACAAAAATAGTAATTGAAAAGGCTGGAAAGAGAATAAAAGATACAGTGATATTTGAAGATATATCAATTAGTTGTGAAGAAGGTAAAATTTACGGTTTGGTGGGCCGTAATGGTGCTGGTAAAACTATGCTCATGAAGAGTATTTGTGGATTAACTTCTTTGACTTCTGGTTCAATAATTGTGGATGATAAGCGAATTGGTGTTGATGTAGAAATTCCGGAATCAATCGGAGTAATTATTGAAGTGCCAGGTTTTATACCATATTTTTCGGGATTTGATAATCTTAAATATCTCGCTAATCTTAAAAAGAAAGTAGACAGTAATCGTATAAGAGAAGTCTTGAAAATAGTCAATCTTGATCCTGATAGTAAAAAGCATGTAAGTAAGTATTCTCTTGGTATGAGACAAAGACTCGGAATTGCTCAAGCAATAATGGAGAATCCGGATATTCTACTATTGGACGAACCCATGAATGGTCTTGATAATGATGGAGTTGCTGAAGTTAAAGAGTTGTTGAAATCTTTTAAGAAACAAGGGAAAACAATTATATTGGCTAGTCATCACATGGAAGATATTGATGAGTTGTGTGATGAAGTATTTAAGATGGATAAAGGAAGAATTATAACTGATTAAATCTAATAAACTGCCATCTTCCCAAATTACAACTGACTAACCCGCCAAATGCGCCATATAATAACTGACAAACAATAATGATATAATTAAAGTGAAGTTAAAGGGTTATAGAAATCAGTTAGGAGGACGATATTTATGAAAATTAATTGTCGTTATTGTGGTGCACTTATTGATTCATCAGATGAACGCTGTCCTTCATGTGGCGCGGTGAATACTGATTATATTAGAACCGCTACTGGCCAGCCAACAACAATCAGAGAGCTTGAAGACTGGTATAGAGCGCGTAATCTTCCACCTTATGAGACTACCAGATTCTTTATTGGTCAGAATCGATCCGATCCAAGATGCTTCGGTATTTATCAGGATGCTAACGGCGACTTCGTTGTATATAAGAACAAGGCGGATGGTAGCAGAGCCGTTCGTTATTCTGGCAAAGATGAGAAGTTTGCAGTAAATGAATTTTATCAGAGACTTAAGGACGAGATATCTAATCAGAAAGATATGAATGCCCGCAAAATGGCGAGTTCGTATACAAACAATTCTTATTCTCCTAGAAATCCAAAGAGAAGCAATCTTAACTTGATTAAGTTCATAGTTATACTGGTAATTGGTACTCAGTTAACAGGTCTTCTAGGCGGTTGTGGTTTTCTTATTTTTAGCAAAATATTCGGCAATAAAATGTTGTCTAATAAGCAAAATTTTACACAAGCTTATTACCAGTATGATGATGACTATTATTATTACAGTAATTATGACGGATGGCATATCTATAATGATGATAGAAAAACCTGGTACACGACTAATAATGTAGACGATGAATTCCTCGATAACTACAGAGACTATATGAGTTCAGCCAGTGAGTTTGAGAATTCTTTCGATGATCCTTATACAATGCAGGAGTGGATTATTGATCATCCAAGGCCAACCAGCAACTATAACAGTGATAGCGATAGTGATAGCTATAGTAATGACTGGGACAGTGGTTCTGATTGGGATAGTAGTGACTCCTGGGATTCTGGAGATACAGACTGGGATAGTGACTGGTAATCTTTTTGTATCCCTTCGCGAAAATTCGATGAAGTAACACTTTATAAACTATCTAAGTCCTGCTGTACCACAACTGGCGCAGCAGGACGTTTTTATCCTTCAAGTTTAAAAACTCCACAAAAACATGCCTAAAACTCCACAATCTTGTGGAGCCCCTTTGTGGACTTTGGCATGAACTCCACAAAAACATGCCTAAAACTCCACAATCTTGTGGAGCCTTTTTGTGGACTTTGGCATGAACTCCACAAAACCGAGCCTAAAACTCCACAATCTTGTGGAGCCCTTTTGTGGACTTTGGAATGAACTCCACAAAACCGAGCCTAAAACTCCACAATCTTGTGGAGCCCTTTTGTGGACTTTTACGACGCTAACTAACCTTTCAATTGAATCGTGTAATAACCAATATCAGATAATGATATAATAAGATTGAATTTCGAGGATTCTAGAAAATCAGTTTGGAGGGCGATATTTATGAAAATTAATTGTCGTTATTGTGGTGAACTTGTTAGTTCATCAGATGAACGATGCCCTTCATGTGGCGCGGTGAATACTGATTATATTAGAACCGCAACTGGTCAGCCAACAACAATAAGAGAACTTGAAGACTGGTATAGAGCGCGTAAACTTCCGCCTTATGAGACTACCAGATTTTTTATTGGTCAAAATCAATCCGATCCAAGATGCTTCGGTATTTATCAGGATGCTAACGGCGACTTCGTTGTATATAAGAACAAGGCGGATGGTAGCAGAGCCGTTCGTTATTCTGGCAAAGATGAGAAGTTTGCAGTAAATGAATTTTATCAGAGACTTAAGTCTGAGATAGTAAATCAGAAGGAAATGAATGCTCGTCGAAAAACGAATTCAAATACTGGGAAATCAAGACGCAAGAAGAAATCTTTGGATTCTATAATTGAGTATGTTGTTGGATTTCTGTTTCTGCTCATTTCGTTAGGAACTGGAGCACTGCTTGTTGGTCATATGCTTGGCTATAATATTTTAGGGAATAGCAAGCAATATACATCTGCTTACTATCGGTATGAAGATAATTTTTATTATTATAGTAAGCCTAATGGTTGGCTTGTTTACGATGAAGACGATCGTGATTGGAATCGAATCTATAAACTAGATAAAGGTTTTCTTAATAACTATGAAGACTATACGAGTTCTTTGCAGGATTTTGAGAACGCTTTCGATGATCCATATACTGCTTTTGATTGGTTACGTGACCATCCTGAGATTTATAGCAATTCTAATGATGATAGCAATAGTAATAGTTATAGCTGGGATAATGATTATGATTGGGATAGTAGTGACTCCTGGGATTCAGGTGATACCGACTGGGATAGTGACTGGTAATCTTTTTGTATCCCTTTTCGAGCCAAAGAGGCAAATCACATAGGTTATTCTTGCTAAAAACCTTATAAAACAAGGCTTTTCCAGACTGAGTTAAGTCTTTTACCCTTGTTTTACCCTTTAAGTATCTAGACAATATTTCTCTATTGCCACTAAATCAAACGGTTCTTATTGTTTACTAATGTGAAATTTGAAGTTATAATTAATTCGGAAGAAACCGAGTCGGAAGGAATCGAATAAAATGAAATTCATTGGAAGAAAAGAAGAATTAAAGAAATTAAGTTGGGCTATCAATTCAGAAGAATTGATGTTTGGACTTATATACGGAAGAAGACGTGTAGGCAAAAGTGAACTTGTAAGTCATGCGATATCAAATATTGAATACAAGAGCTTGTATTACGAATGCAAACAAGTATCAGCTGAAAGCAATGCATCTGGATTATCCGATATTGTGTCCGAAACATTAGGATTACCTAAACTTGGCTATAGTGACATTGAATCGTTGTTGAATTACATTTTCGAACTTTCAACAAAGGAAAAAATGGTACTTGTATTAGATGAGTATCCTTATTTACGAGAGTCCGTAAAAGGAATGGATAGTATACTGCAATCTTTAGTTGATAAGTACCGTAAAATATCAAAACTAACTTTGATTATTTTGGGTTCATATGTCGAAGTAATGAAATCTCTTCTTGAAAAAGAGAATCCGCTTTATGGACGTGTAGATGTTACTATCGATCTAAAGCAAATGGATTACTATGAATCATCACTGTTTTATCCCAATTACTCTGCTGAAGATAAGGTGAGAATATATTCAGTATTTGGAGGAATTCCTTACTATAATCGACTGGTTGATGACGCAAAAAGCGTTGAGGAAAACATAATAGATTTGATTGCATCACCTGGTGCCAGACTGGAAAATGAGGTGTCTTCATATCTTAGGTCAGAATTATCAAAAATGGTGAATGCAAATGAAGTGTTTGAGGCATTATCTCGAGGTTACTCTAAGTATAATGACATACTCTCTCAATCTCATGTTTCAAGTGGTCCAACTCTTGTTGATGTATTGGATAAACTAATCAAAATGGAGGTTGTAGAAAAAACAGCGCCTATTAACGACAGTTCAAACAGGAAGAAAACATCATACAGAATTTCTGATAATCTTTCTCTTTTCTACTATAGATACGTTTTTAAGTATTCATCTCAGATGAAAATAATGAATTCCGAGACATTCTATAAGAAATATATTGAAAAAGATTTTGAAGAATACTATGTACCACATATGTTTGAAAATGTTTGCAGACAATATCTTATACGCGAGAACAGAGCTGGAAGAATTGAGCCGGTAATTGAGAGAATTGGTAAGTATTATTATGATAATCCAAAGAATCGAACCAATGGTGAATTTGACATCGTAACTGAGGATGAAAAAGGTTATGGCTTCTACGAAGTAAAATTTAGAAAGAAGCAAGTATCTAATGAGGTTATCGATGAAGAAATATCACAAGTAGAAGCGACAGGACTTAACTGCTATAAGTACGTATTTTTTTCAAGAAGCGGATTCAATTGCGATAAAAGAGATAATGTTGAGTTGATAATGCTTAATGATATATTCGTTAGTGAATAAAAGAATTTGCAAAAGCACCCTTGCTGTACTGAACTAGTACAACATAGGGTGTTTTCTTTTCGCATGGATTAGCAAGCAACGTTTTGTACCATAAAAGTGTAATTGTTAGAGAGTAATTAACTCTGACAGTTGCACT
>JAKSRE010000069.1 GCA_024403775.1 Clostridia bacterium
TTTTTAGTAGAAGAAGACGGAATGGGAACCGTAGAAATCATTCTTATTATTGTTGAAAAGAACTAGAGACAAAGAACATTGTATTTATTATTAACATAAAGGAGATTGTATAAAAATGATTATATTTGAGAATAAGAAAGCTATAGAGGAATATTTTAAGTTGGTATTTATTATGGGAGTAAGTGTTAATGCACCAGAGGATTTTATATATACAGAAAGATGTCTGAAGGAATCAAGAGAATATGCTGAAGAGAAGAACTTAAAGGGAAAGAGAATAACCAATATTATAGGGTTAGTATCATAGGGGGATATATGTTCACATTAAAAGATATTCAAAATTTAGATAATACATATTTTAATATTATAAAGATCTCAGAATACGATGTAGAGATTCAATCTAGTAATACAGGTCATGTTTGGCTACTTCATAGTCCTATAAATGATGAAGAAGGTAGTTGCATCATATTTCATAAACATCATATTAAACACCAATATCATAGACATGGTACAGCAGGTAATATGGCAAAAGCTGTTAGGAGTATAAAGTCACATGATAAATGGCAACTGGAAGGAAGAATGAAGAGAGCATAATAGTAAGCTCAGGTGTTAGGGATATTAATCTTGATCTGAGGTTGGAAGAGTATCCATTAATGTTTTCTCAGGGAATAAGGATTCAACTACCTTTGCATTGCGAACGCGTCTGTTAACGGATTGATTAACTAACATTAATTTACCCCAACAATTGGAGAGGTCATCTGGTATATCTATTTTTTCAAAAGGACATTTTGAAGCAAGTTCAATAAGTTTATTATAACTGAATTTACTTATACAAATAACTTCAAGATATTTATCATTTTTCGGAATCTGTATACATACTGGATCTGTGGTATGAGATAAAAAATAATAATTATGTGCAAGATCCTTAAGTTCATCGATTGTTATCAGTAGCATAAAAAATCCTTTCTTGTGGGGTGATATTACTGCATACAATAATAGAGTTTATGTTCACATTGAATATCCACGATAGAAATAATAAGTTATCAATGGATGGTAGATTTAAGCCATGTTCCCATTTGTAAATTGCTTGGGGAGTGGCAAGTCCAAGACATTCTTGCAATTGTTTAATTGAGAGACCATTTAATTTTCTTAACGAGGATATTTGTTCTCCAGTCTTTTTCATATCTATATGAGGAGCTTCTATTTTATTCATTAGGTTTATCACCTTCAGTACCATTAGTAATAGTAAATATATCCATCTGAGATGCATTCTCGAGATTAATATTAATGTCAGCAGTTTCTGTTGAATTAGTAGCAGATGCAGAATCAGATACAGAATTAGAAGTAGTTTCTTTTTCCTTCTTGGATTTCTTAGCATATAGTTTTTCAAAGCTAAGTCCAAATTGTGTCTTCTTGTTGTAGGCTATAAGCATAGCTTCAGAATAACCAAGAGATCCAGCGTGTCTGTCTTTGGCAGTTCTGCTTAGTTCTCGTATGGACACAGCGCCAAGCTTCTCTTTAAATGTAGAGTCCTTAATCTCATCGCCATAGCAATTTAATATTCGAGCAACGCCATTAAGCATATTGGAACTGAAGGATTTTTGCTCACCTTCCCATGTTCCAGCAATGAGACGAATTGTATGATCTAAAATGTGAAAACCGAGTTTATCATAGATATCTTCTAAAGTAGATACTGCACATATGTTGCCTGGTGCAGGTTTTCCACTTACATTGAGATTATATGATTCAACCAGCGCTTTTATAATAAGCTGCTTGTCATTACCAGCTTCAATGTTAGCCATGAAAATCTCATATGGGGATAGTGCTTTAGTGTATTTCATCTGATTAGCAAAAATATCAGCTTCCTCTTCATAGGCAAGATCATCATATATCATGCACCATACAGGAGTCTCACGGGATCCAGATACAAGTGCAATGATTTCTATTGTGTGCTGACCATTAAATACATAATTAACACCATCACGGCGACTAACTTTAACAGGATTAATCTGGCATAAATCGAAGTTAGCGGCAGCTTTCTGAACATGCTTAACAGATAGATTACGCTGATAATCCTGGTTAGATACAAGATTCTTTATGGGTATTAATTCATAATGGACATTAGGTACAAATTGATTCAAATCTATTTCGGTATTCATGCGTATTACTCCTTCAATTTATCCTCTAGGATAATAATCGTATTTGATAGTTCCTTTAGTTTTTGTTCCAACTTCCATCTGGCATGAAGCGATGTGTTAGAAAAATCAGTAACATTTATAGTTCTCTGTAGAGAGCTTATCCAACTAGGTACAGTAAAAAAAAGGCTTGATAATTCAGCGTCAGGATCATATTTAGGCATTTGTTTTATTTCAGGATTAGCTTTCTTCCTGGTCCGTCTGACTGGTTCTGAAGGGATAGCCCTTTTTTCGACAGTAGTTTTCTTTTTATCGCCAGTTTGAATAAGGGTATAATTATCTAAATTTTTGGCATGGTCATATGCAACAATGATCTCATCACGAGATAATTTCGATATTGATAAAGTGTTTTCTATAGATAACTTAAAATTTGATGCTAATATATCTATAGCGATTTCAGGTGCTTTATCATATATGGCATCTAATGCTGTGGAATATCTACCATATTCAGAGGCAGTCATAGGAGAAACATTGAAACTATTGCTAACAATGATTGAAGACCTGTTTCTCTTATATGTAGAGCCTTTAGATTTAAGTTCATCCATAAGTTCAGATGGAAAGGGGTTGCTTCTACGCTGCTTGTTTACATCTAAAAGTATTTTTTTAACAGAGTGATATGCTTTGCCGATTATGTACCGGTGATACACATCAGAGAGGGTATTGTTATTTACATGATGAAGAGCAGCATAATACAGCGCATCATATCTGCTTGTAAAAGATAGTTCTTCTATCTCGAATTCAATGCCCCAATCCTGACAAATATGATAGTAAACAAAATCGGTTAATATTACTTTGTGCCATACTTGTATTGGATGAGGACACCCATGCTCAATGATAAGAGCTTCTATATCATTATGATTACGTCCTATTGAAGGTGGACACATGCGCTCAAATTCTGGATCTAATATAAGTTTGTAACAATGTTTTTCACTCATACGGGGATAGGTTCACTTTCTAAATAATTTAATAGCCTGGCATCCGCCATTTTAAAAACTACAAGGTTCTCTTGCTCGATATGGGTTCCTTCCATCCGATAAGAGGACATATTATCAAGGTCTGGTAATAAACTATGGAGTTGATATACCAAAGATGTACTATGCATTTCACAGCAATGATTATCATTAAGGCGATCCCAGCGGACACGCTCAGCTAATGCATTAATGGATTTCCCTGGTCTTATAGCAATAACTTTATCCTTGGGATTAACCAAAAACTGTATATAGTCAGGATCATTAAGCATATGAAGGGTGCGTTTATGAATCCTTATACAACAATATTTCATATCAAATACCATTACTGCCGGAGTCTGCTTCGAGGGCTTGGTTGATTGTAAGTTGTTCATATTCATTACCTGCGCTTTCTGTTACAACATCTGCTTCTGTCTTTTCGGCTTGATGAGGTGTGTTAGGATCTGCTTTAAGTCCAAATACTGTGTGCTCGCTAAATGTATTAACCTGAACTATGCTTTGATGCTCAACAACAGGAATACCAAACTGGTTCTTCCAATCTTCAGAATATGTGGCAGTTCTTGATGTTTTTACCTTGCCATCATCTGTGGTAGAACGCTTAAATATCTCAGGTGAATTAAGATCAAATACATATAACAATTCATTATTAGATTTAATAAGCTTTCCCAGTAATTTATAGCGGTAATTATGATCCCAGCTCATAAGGTTCATAATTTTTGCATAAAAGATTCTGCATGTAATCTGTTTGGGAGAGCGTTTAGCAGTAGCAGAGCACCAGCGGAAAGAATCTTTTTCATCTTCATTGCAAGGTCGAACTGCAAGTAACTTGGATGTGGGATTAACCAGGATTTGAACATAATCAAATTGTGGTAGTTTCTTAATACAAGCGGTGTTCACACTGCATTTATAGTTGTTTAATGTGAATGACGGTTCATAGATATGAGCAAAGAATTCACCTCGCACAACCTGGAATCCGTCATAGCTGAAGCTACTGTCTTCAATATAATCAATTACTTCTTCATTCATCGGATGCCTCCTTCATACTCTCTTTTATAGAGCGTATTTCTTCCTTAATTTCTTCATGACTTGTAACAGAGAGAGCACTTTCTTCAGTAGGATATACAATGCCCTGTGTTTGAGAGTTCCAGTCTTGTCCATCTTTTATAGTTGGAACAGCTGTAGTATTTGCATAATAATTATTACCAAATGAATCACCCCATTCAGATGGATATGCTACGATTTGAGATTTGCCGTTAAGCGGTGTAACATCTTCAGAAAAAGAGGTCACAGGTGTTTCTTCGTCATCGTCAGATATTGATCTATTAGAAATTAATATTTCATTTTCCTTTAAATCAAATAGAAGAACAGTATCACAATCCTGTTGCTTCTTTATGCCAGTTATGCGATATCGCAAATTTTGGTTCCAACCCAATAAATCATATAAATTAGGTAGAAAAGCAGAACCAGCTGCTTGTCTAGGAAAATTCAGACCATCGCGTGGTTTAGACCATTGGATGGCGTTCTTTGATTCTTTTTTTGAAGGTCTTATAGCAAGTATTTTTTCGCGCGGATGTATGAGCAACTCTACGTAATTAGTAGAAAATTTTCTAACACATTCTGTGCTGAAGAATAAAGCACTGTTTGATAAACGAATTGATATTTTGTTCGATGTGTCAAAAAATTGTCCACGCGCAATTTCAAAATCCCTTAAATCGAAATCACCTGATTTCACTGATACGGTTTGAATGGCATCGGTATCTATGCTGTCATATATGCTGTCAGATGCATTGCGATAGTCGGCTGCTTTAAAGCCAGCCCATCGTAAGTTTATTAATACAAAACCTCGTAATATGCCATTTGAAATAACAGTAAGCTCAGGAAGTATTCCTTTATTTCCGTATTTGGCATTCCCTATGAGTTTTTGTACTGCAATGAAATCATCGCGTGTAACAATAGGCTCATGATGGTCCTTTTTACGATATTGATTACGATCCTGTTTATTTTTCTTTGATTTGTGATCAAGATAACTAGGAGTCCAAGTTTTTCGTGCCAGGACATCTCCACAATGACGTTCATTTTGCAAAACACCAAGAACTGAGCCAGAAGACCAAGTGGTATTACCTTTTTTTGTTCTTCGCTTTAGTGTTGTAAGCTGGTCTGCGATTTCTTGTGTGCTATAGCCATATAAGTACATAAAGAATATAAGGCGTACTGTTTTTGCTTCTTCTTCGTTAACGACCAAGTTTCCATTTTCATCCTGGTCATAACCAAGAAGAGCAGGAGTAAGAAAGATTCCTCTTTTGAATCGCATCTCGATTGATGAATTCATAATTTCGCTTTTGGTGTGGCTTTCTTCTTGCGCAAGAGTGGATATGAAGGACAAACTCATTTCACTGTTGCTATTAAGTGTGTAGATATTTTCTGTCTCAAAGAAAACACCTATAGGTGGGTGCATAGCAGCTAATTGTCTTACATGTCCGATGCAGTCCAATACATTTCTTGCAAATCGCGATACACTTTTTGTTATGATTAAATCTATTTTTCCAGCTTTACAATCTTCTATCATACGAATAAAAGAATCTCTGTGCTGAAGGGATGTACCAGAAATACCTTCATCTGCATAGATGTCTATGAGAAGCCAATTAGGGTGTCTGGAAACAACATCCTGATAATGATTCTTTTGTAGTTCATATGATGATGTCTGCCTTGGATCATCAGTTGATACTCTGGCATAAACAGCAACGCGTTGGGTTCTATTTTCATCATCGAGTCGTTGTTGTGGTAAGGCAGGTATTACATCAAGTTCGTCTGGATCCACACCTTTATAACGCTCGCGGATTTTTTGCTTTTGCTGATCTGATGAAGATAACTTTTGCTCATTCTCAATCATTAGCATTCAATTCCTTTTTCATAAAATGTGACATAAAAACAAAAGAAGAAGACAGTCTTCCCTTTGTTGCACATTATAAAATTTTCGTAGAAAAATAAAATGGACTGGCAGTTGATACATCAACCATCAGTCCATTTATTTATGAAAAAAATTATAATATTCTGAAAATTATTTGTTAGTGCGAAGAGCACTCTTCATATCGGCAACCATTTTTATTATGGCTTGTTTTTCTGCAGATGTGCAGTCAGACAGCAATTCTGTTAATTCATTATTTTGAATTTTGCTGACATCAGGAACATTGGATTGTAATAGCCAGTCAGCAGAAACCTGTAAAGATTCTGTGATTCTGATAAATATATCTAATCCAATATTTGTCTTACCATTCTCTATATCGCTTAAATGCGAGGTAGATATCTGTACCATGTCCGCAAAATCAATCTGACTAATATTCTTGTCTTTGCGGGCTTTTTTGATACGGCTACCTATCTGCTTAAGATTATCCATATTATCACCCCAAATATCGACTTTAGACAATAATATCGTTTATTGTAGATATAAAGAATAAGCTATTGGCTAAGATATCTACTATCGGCTATATCCTTGAAGAGAAAATATTTTAAGGAGGTGGCTGATATGCCAATAAACAAATCAATTATTGCAAAAAATATCAGAGAGGAGAGGACAAGAAGAAAATGGTCTCAGGCAAAGCTAGCTGATAAAGCCGGATTATCTGCACAGTATATTTGTCAGATTGAGAAAGAGCAGAAGATGGTCAGTCTTAAAGCTATTGGAAGAATTGCTGATGCATTGGGAGTACCTAATGAAACACTTACGGATAACCATATGGAGAGTAAGAATCCTAAAAATTATGAGATAGATATGCTTTTTGATGACTGCAATATCTATGAGAGACAGGTGCTTATGGAATTGCTTAAATCAGCAAAGAAAATACTGCGAGAAAATAACAGTGTATATGTGGAGCTTTTATC
>JAKSRE010000007.1 GCA_024403775.1 Clostridia bacterium
GTGTCACCGCCGAGGTGACCAAAACACTTGAATCAGGTGACGCACGAAGATATTCAGGGCAATGTGTCACCGCCGAGGTGACCAAAACACTTGAATCAGGTGACGCACGAAGATATTCGGGGCGATGTGTCACCGCTGAGGTGACCAAAACACTTAAATCAGGTGACGCACGAAGACAAAGATTTGGCAGAAATGGCGATTCTGATTGGCAGATGTAGGTTTGAAGCCAAATGTTCCAATCACTGATTGGCAGAAATCGCGTTTTTGATTGGCAGATGTAGGTTTGAAGCCAAATGTTCCAATCACTGATTGGCAGAAATGGCGATTTTGATTGGCAGATGAAGATTTGGAAGCAAAACACTTCCCCCCATCAAATGGGGAGACAATGTTATAAATAAGTTTACATTTATTAAGTTGCAATGTAACATCCGTGAACTAGAATATATACAGAAGTTTTTTGTCCAATGGCAACAGACTTATATCTTGGGGCATACAGGTGTAATTATGAGAAGACGTATTGCGGTATTACTGGCACAGTTGGAGGAGAGCACGCAAAAACGATTCATGGAGGCGTTTCTTGAGGAGGCGTTTGCCTATGATTTTGATGTCTGTGTTTTCTCAATGTATCAGAAGTATCAGGAGACTGAGCCACGCGCAATAGGTGATGGTAATATCTACACTCTCATACAGTTTGATAAATTCGATGGAATCATTTTGATGAGTGATACGATTCAGAATGTTGGCCAGATTGAGAGAATAGAAAGAAGACTCAAGAAGAGTTTCGATGGCCCTGTAGTTGTTGTCGATAAAGATAGTCTCGTATTTGAGAACAAAGTAATGATTAATCACTATACTCCAGTAACTGAGATTATGGAGCATCTGATTAACGTTCATCAGTATAAGAAGATTGCTTTCCTTGGTGGTAGAGAAGGACATATCCATTCAGTTCAGAGATTAAATGCATATTATGACACCATGAAGAAGTACAACCTTGAGATCCGTGAAGACTGGGTTGCACATGGTAACTACTGGTATGACAGTGGTATGGAGTTTGCTGAGAGACTTATCGAGAAATATAAGGATGATATGCCTGAAGCGATAATGGCTGCCAATGACTATATGGCTATTGCCATTGCTTCAACGCTTTCCGAACACGGATATAAAATCCCAGAAGATATAGCAATTGCAGGCTATGACTCAAATGAGGTTGGACAGCTTAGCCCAGAGCCTCTTACTTCTGCTGAGATTCCGGCAGGAGCCTGCGGTAAGATGAGTTTTTATAAACTTTTATCACTTCTTGACGGTACACCAATTCCAGATATAAAGCTTGAGACAGAGGTTTTTGTTGGAAACAGCTGTGGATGCAAGGAATCAAAGCATACATTTAAGCATATGAATCGTCCAAGCTGGAAGACTCATCATTCTGCATTCTCATATTATTCAGATTTTAATCATATAACAGATGATATTTTGAGTCAGAGACAGACTGAGGACTTCTTTAAAACGATGTCCATTTATACATATCAGATCAGGCCTTTCGAGGATTTCTGGATGTGCCTGAACAGCCACTTTACTGATCCAATCAGCTTTATTGGAGAGAAGTCCATTAAGCATGGCTATACAGATGATATGTATATGGTTATCCACAGAGGCAGCGAGACCAAGGGTATTGGCGATGTTCAGATGGATAAAAGTTTTAGTAAGACTGAGATGCTTCCAGAACTTATGAAGGAACGCGAGAAGCCGTCGGCATTTTATTTCCTTCCTATGTTCTTTGAGGATGTAAGCTTTGGATATGTTGCTTTTAATGGTGGCAGCAGTACTCAAGTCTATAATAAGACGGTTCGTCTGTGGCTTAGAGATATTAATCAGTGTATTGAGTCGTTCTATAGACAAAGTGCACTTCATCAGTTAGTTGAGAAGATTCAGGCAGATCAGGTCAGAGACGCACTTACAGGTCTTTTCAATTACGATGGATTCTATCAGAGAATGAGAGCTATTGCTGAGAATAATGTTGGTTCTGATAAATCAATCGGTGTTATTCTCATGGATTTAAATAATCTTAAGAGCATTAATACTGAATATGGCCGAGCAGCTGGAGACTATGCCATTTCTACGCTTGCTAACTATATAACAAGATTTACATCTACGGATGATATTTGTGGCCGCCTTTGTAATGATGAGTTTCTTATTGGATTCATCTCGGATGACTGCGATAAGCATTATAAGGAGATTCTGGCGCAGTTTCCTGCTTCAGGACTGTCGTGCCGTATAGATGAGAATACAGAGATTAAGATCTCGGCTCATCATGCAATGCAGAGCATCTCGCTTAAGGAGATTCCTGATCTTGATGTGCTTATAAATTCTGCAGTTAATGCCAAGAATCATATTAAGGATGCACGAAAGAGAAGACGCGATGCCTATGCGGAGATGACTCAGGAAGAAATCGAGAAGTGTAAACTCGTAGATACGATTCTTGATAAGCAGCTTCTCACTTATTACTTCCAGCCAATCATTGATGTCAAAAATGCAAACATTTTCGGATATGAGGCGCTGATGCGATATGACAATAACAATGTTACAAATGCCGCAGTGACCGATGATTTGCCAGAAGACAGCATAAATAATATTAAGCTTACTCCATTTGATATTTTGCAGTGCGCAAGTACACTTGGAAGACTTTATGATGTTGAGAAACACACTTTCGACGGAATACTAAATATCATTGAATCGGATGAGATTGTATTCAGCCATAAGAAAGTTTTTATTAACAGTATGCCTGCATATCATCTTGAAGGAGAGGATATGGAAGGTATGCTGAGCCGTCTTGATAAGCGCGATGGACAGGTTGTAATTGAGTTTACAGAGGAGTCCGAGATAGATGACAAGACCTATATGAATCTTCGCGATGAGTTTAATGCACGTAATGCTGATATCGCGATCGATGATTATGGAAGCGGCTATTCAAATGCCAACAGTATCCTAAGATATAATCCGCGATATGTTAAGGTTGACCGTACCCTTATATCAGATATCGATACTCTGGCTCAGAAGAGATACTTCGTACAGAGCCTTATTGAATATGCGCGTGCCAATAACATTAAGGTGCTTGCCGAGGGCGTTGAGACTCGTGAGGAATTGAGAACAGTTATCCTTCTTGGTGCTGACTATATTCAGGGTTATTTTACTGGCCGCCCTAATAAGGTGCCACTTAGCGAGATTGACCTTGATCTTCGTCTTATGATTCGTGATTTCTGCCGTGCGCGTGAATCACAGTCGCTTTTCGAGGGAATATAATATTTTTATTTTACAAAAATGAATGTATGCATTCTTTCCTCTATCTAGGCGAAAATCGAAACAAATCCCCTAAATTCGCACATTTTGGCTTGTTTATTCTCAGGTCTTCGATTAATTGTGTCCAAAAAACGATAAAAAAATAGCAATATTCTTGTAGTTTCTATTTTCGCTTAGTGCTATATTTAAAGGGCGCCTGTCTATGTATATTCGCAGGCATATTCTGAAAGGAAAAATAACGACTTATGAGAAGAAATAACGAGAGAAAACCTTTGGTTACAAATATCTACACTGCAGATCCTTCTGCACATGTATTTAATGGCAAGATTTACATATATCCTTCACATGACTTTGAGCACGATTGTCCAGATGATGACAACGGCGATCAGTACATTATGCAGGATTATCACGTTCTTTCAATGGACAACCTTGATTCTGAGTGCGTTGACAATGGTCTTGCACTTCACGAGAATGATGTACCATGGGTAAAGAACCAGATGTGGGCTCCAGACTGTGTATGCAAGAATGGTAAGTACTATCTTGTATTCCCAGCTAAGGATCACGAAGGAAAGTTCAGAATTGGTGTTGCTGAGTCTGATTCACCAGTTGGTCCATTTAAGCCACAGGAGAACTACATCCAGGGCAGCTACAGTATTGACCCAGCTGTTTTGATTGATGATGACGGACGTACATTCTGCTACTACGGCGGTTTGTGGGGCGGTCAGCTCGAGATGTGGCAGTCAGGGGAGTTCAATCCTGATGAGCACAGACCAGAGGGCGATGAGCCAGCTCTTGGACCTATGTTTGCAGAGTTCAACGATGAGATGAATGCTTTTATCACAGAGCCTAAGCACCTCCAGATTCTTGATGAGAATGGTGAGCCACTTAAGGCTGGTGATGAGGACAGAAGATACTTCGAGGGTCCTTGGATGCACAAGCACCACGGTAAGTACTACCTCTCATATTCAACAGGTACAACACATTACCTCTGCTATGCAGAAGGTGATTCACCAGATGGCCCATTCACATATAAGGGTCGTATCATGGAGCCAGTACTTGGCTGGACAACACATCACTCAGTAGTTGAGATTGATGGTGAGTGGTATCTCTTCTATCACGATTGTGAGCTCTCAGGTGGTGTAACACACGAGAGATGCGTTAAGTATACAAAGCTTAACATTGATGCTGATGGTAACATCGAGACAATTCGTCCATACGATGAGACACAGGGCTAATAATTAACGCTTATAAGTATTATTAATAATAGACACCCTCGAAGGTTTGATTCTTTGAGGGTGTTTTTGTTATAAATTTTGAGTTAATATATTTATAGCAAATAACCCTCAGGGGGGATCAAAATGGAACTCAAAGATGTTGTAAATAAAACGCTTAAAACAGCGCTTAAAGCTAATGGTTTTAAGACCAGGGGCGCTGACTTCTGGAAAGAAATAGAAGGTGGATATCTGATGATTCATCTTAAAAGATCGATATACAATAATGGTGCTAACGGGTTTAATTCTGAATTGTCGATTTTCGCAGTAAATAATTACGATATGACTGGCGATGTAAGTCATATCTGGATGGATTACCAGGTTGATCATCTTACATTAAGAGATCTTGTGCCAGAGTATGGGTACTTTACGGAAGGTATGACGAATGGCTATTTTGATCTTAATTTAAATTCTAAGTGTTCTATGAGTGGCAAGGAGTATACTTCAACGGACTGGATAGTTATTGTTAATTCAATTTTTGATACATATTTAGTTCCGTTTCTAAATAAGATTGATTCTCTTTCCTTGTTCGAGTCTATTAAGCGTGATCTTGAATTAATTCGCCAGTCAGAAAAGAGTAGTATCTATTCTTTTTATAGTAGCGTGATGAGATCGGGGATGTTTAAAGAAAATATTCCAGGCTATGTGCAGAGTTTTAAAAGCGGGGTATATTCCCTGGAGGAAGCCAAAAAGAATATAGATCTTCTTGATAGATTTATGGATTTATATAGTGAGCATTTTCGAAAAGCATATGCCTCCTCAATAAAAGACTTTGTGAATGAAGTTTTCAGGTTAGCAGAAGAATCTTCTTAAAACAAAAAACTCAGTAAGAAGCTTAATTAGACTTACCTACTGAGTTTTTAATCTTGAATATTTCTAAATTAATTATTCTTGAATGGAGTACCTGGATATGCAGTACCATCACAGATAATGCCGTGAGCTGGTTCGATATTGGTATTTCTATCAACCTTCATAGCTAATACCTGATCTAGTGTCAAAATGAGTTCTGGACTGTTTTTAAGTACTTCCTCATATGTGCATACTTTCCATGAAAAGTTATTAGGTGATGTTGAGCCGTATGCTCTGTAGCTAACCCATACTTTATGCTCTTCGTCGTATGAATAAATAACGTCGCCAGTTAAAGTATTTCCCCTATAATTTTTGTAAGTCATATTTGTAATTAGAATATCTGCTGTAGGATGATCTTCAAATGTTGCGCCCTTTTCCCATGTGAATCTATTACAGTATCGGCCATCTATCCAGATATTTTCTGAACCATAAGGAGTGATATTAGAAGAATAAATATAACCGCCAGCTATTCTGTTCCACTCTCCGTCATCATCGATAAGTTCTCTTATTCCAGTATCAGTTACTAAATCATACTGCTCACTCATCTCCTCTATAGCGCTATTCCAGTAGTCGTGAAGATTCTGATACCACTCGTCCTTGTTAAACTGATCAGGCTTTGTGAAAGTACCAGTTATATGTTTAGGGAATAAAGCCCAGATATCCTGGCGGCTTGTATAACCATAGTCACCATGATTACCCTGCCCACCATAGCTTTTAGAATCACCATTAAATTCAATATTAACCAAATAGTGATAATACTGATCCCAGGTAATTTGGGCATCTGGTTCAAGAATCAGTGCCATATTTGCCATAACACTAGGGAATGAAATTGAGTGAAGGACATATGGATATGCAGATAAAGCAAAACAACCTTCATCATTAGATCCATAAGAAGCGTTACCCTTCATTACCGACTGATCTTGATAATATGGAGCAATGAGGTATGAGAAAGGTGTTGAAGATGGCTTATTAGGATCTAAAAGTCTGATAGGATAGTTTGAATACTTAACAAGATAACTCTGGACATTATCAAGGTTTTCCCATAAAGATAAACTCTCATCTACACAATTGTCATAGAGGAGATCATAGATGTTATAAAGCTTACATGAATTAGTTTTAGAATCAGTCTCGACATAATCAATATAAGAATTATAATATGTTGTTTTTACTACTGCCTGACATACTATTAATTCACCACCATCAGAATCGCCTGCAAAGCATATATAGCCGCCACAAAAACGGCCAGAATCGTAATCATCATATTTTATATCTACGAATCTATCTTCAGTTGGTCTAATCTCAATTCTGCCGTCATAATACTTAGAATCCTTATCAAGTAGAGCAAATGAACTTGGATCTGGGTTATTTGTCTTAACAAGAACATATCGGTAATAGTTCTCATAAAACGGAATAATCTCATAAGTATATTGTGTTACATCAACGTCTGTTGATGGTAAAGGAGTAGCGGTAGGCATTGGTGTAGCAGTAAGTGTTGGTGTAGGATATGAATAATCATTACCACAAATGCCACAAGCGCCACCTGTAAAATATGTTGAACCCATATTACCAGAGAGGCTGCCTGGCTCAATTCCATATTCACCGCAGATAGTAAAGAATTCAGGTGAACCAGAAAATCCATTAAATATCTCTTCTCTGGAATATCCCATATCAAGCTTATCTACCCACAAAGACTTACCACCCTCGTCAGAAGCTCGTCCGAGAAAAGCTTCATAAAGTGTCTCTACAAAACATGAATCACAGGTGTTTTTATTCAAAAACTCAGGGCTAAATACAAATCCATAAGCAACACCAGAGCCTGTATTTGTATGAGTTACGAGCTGTGATGTCCAGCCAGCCATACCATCACTGTCACATGTTCTATTCAAAATAACATTATAAAGACGCTCAACGAATAGGTTTACGAGAGCCATTTTATTAAAATCCTGCCCCTCGATATGAAAACCTCTTACAACACCATAATCTGAACAGAGATTAGCGAATTCGAGTGAGTTTGCAAAGCCACAGAAGACACTCTCGCGGGTTGCGCCAGAATCAAGAAGGCTTACCCAGTAGTTAAAGCCAGCTTCATCTGCTTTACGTCCGAAGAAAGCATCATACATATAATTAACATAATCTGAATTAGAAGGATTGTTGCTAACAAATTCGGGGCTAAAAACAAAGCCATAAGCAACCGAACAGCCCGTTGCCTCCTTTTGAGCTAACTTTTGTGCCCAGCCGTTAAGTCCGTCTTCATCTGCAGTTCTGTTAAGGCAGACTCTGTACATTCTATTTACGAAAGCCTTAATCCCATCCATATCCACATCATTTGATACGGCTTTGTCGCTTACTTCAATACCAGATGCAAATACATCGGATTTAATTTGTAAACCTGTAAAGTTTACTGATGAGCCTATAAGCGTAATGGTCAAGGCTACTGCAAGTATCTTCTTTAGTTTCATATTTCCCCCCTCGAAAATATACCTACTAATTAGTTTATTACTAAATGCGAATTATGCAAATTATTAAATAGTGAAGACGTTCAAAAAATCATGCAGAGGTAAAAATTAAAATATTTTGTTAATTTATTCAATTGTACCAATATACGTACTAATAAAATCGTATAATGGAAGAAACGTAAGGGATTTCCTATAAAAAAGCCTTCCCATTACTGAGAAGGCTCGGGTAATCAATTAAGCACACACTGTGCGGCCCGAAGGCGATTTGATTAAAATTTTATTTGAACTCGCTGTGTAATTGAATAGGGAATCAATTACATCTAATTATAATCACAACTGGAGGGGAATTGTCAAGATGGGGAAGTCAAAATTTGATGAAAACACAGAATGGTATTTGGGTCTGGATGTTGGAACAAATTCTGTAGGCTGGGCAGCGACAGATACAGAATACAATGTTTTAAAGTTCAATGGTAATGCAACCTGGGGTATTTACCTTTTTGATGAGGCAAAAACAGCTGCTGCAAGACGTACAAATAGAACTGCAAGACGTAGACTTGCCCGTAAGAAGCAAAGAATTGCATTGCTTCAGGGATTCTTTGCCAGAGAGATATCAAAGGTTGATCCTTTATTCTATACAAGACTGAAGGAAAGCGCTCTTTGGAGTGATGATAGAAGTACTGCTGGTGATACAAGTTTATTTGTTGGAGATAATCTTACAGATAAGATTTATAACAGAGATTATCCAACAATTCACCATTTGATTGTTGAACTCATTGAGAATCCTGAATATCATGATCCACGATTGGTATATATGGCTTGCTCATATATTTTATCTCATCGTGGTCATTTCTTAATTGATGTAAGTGAGAACAATATTGAGAAGGTAATTGATTTTGAGAATATATATATCGATTTTCTTAGTTGGTTCGATTCAAGTGAAGTAGGCATTCCTTGGTGCTGTAGTACTGATGCATTCAAAAATGTGTTGAGAATGAAGACTGGTGTAACAGCAAAAGAGAAATCATTCTATCAGGATGTTATGGGTGGTGCTAAAGCAAAGGATGTTGACAATGATGAGAACATGCCTATCTCGATTAAGAACCTTATATCTTTGATTTGTGGAAGAAAGATTAAGGTTGCAGATTTGTTCTTAAACGATGAGTATAAGGATATTGATAATTCTTCTATTACGGTTAGTTCAGCTACATTTGATGATGAGATTGATGCTTTATCATCCATTATTGATGATGCTGAGTATGATTTGCTTCTCAAAGTTAAGAAACTATATGACTGGTCAGTTCTTGTAGATATTCTTCAGGGAGCGACCATGATTTCCAAGGCGAAGATTAAAACATATGAGCAGCATGAAAAGGATCTTAAGTTCTTGAAATACATAGTAAAAACTTATGTTCCTGACAAGTATAATGCTGTTTTCCGCGATTGTGGAAAAGAGAAAAATTATGCTAGTTATTCATATAACTGCAAGAATTATAAAGGTAAAGCCATTCCTGCCGACTATAAAATGGCAACTGTTGAAGAGTTTTCAAAATATATTCTTGGTGTGATTAATCCACTTGAAAGTGAGATTGATTACGATGATGCTGAACGATTTGCAGATATGAAAGAACGTCTGGCTACTAATTCTTTCTGTCCAAAACAAATGACAGGTGATAACAGAGTTATTCCATATCAGCTCTATTATGTTGAGCTCAAAGCTATTCTTGAGAATGCATCTCATTATTTGGATTTTCTTAATGAGAGTGATTCATATGGTTCGAACAAAGACAAAATTTTATCGATTATGAAGTTCCGTATTCCATACTATGTAGGTCCACTCAATAATCATAGTGAGCATGCTTGGATGGTGCGTAAAGCTGCTGGTCCAATTTATCCTTGGAACTTTGATGAGATAGTTGATAAGGATGCAAGTGAAGTGGAGTTTATTCGCAGGATGACTGGCAAGTGTTCATATATATTGGGTGAAGATGTATTACCAAAGAACTCTCTGCTTTATGCCAAGTTTGAAGTTCTTAATGAGATTAATAACATTAAGGTTAATGACAAGAAAATATCAGTAGAAGCAAAACAAGGTATTTACGAGAATCTCTTTATGAGAAATCGAAAGGTTACTGTAAAGAAGATAAAGGATTATCTGTGTGCTAATGGGTTTATGAAGATTGAGGATTCTTTATCTGGCATAGATCAGACAATTAAATCTTCTCTTAAAGCATATCATGATTTTAAGCAGTACATAGTTGCTGGTAAACTTACAGAATGTGATGTTGAGAATATCATTACTCGTATTACGCTCACCACAGATAGGGCGCGATTGAAGAAATGGCTACTTACAGAATATAAACTTGATGAAGCAGATGCAAAAACTATTAGCAAACTTAAATATAGTGATTTTGGTAGATTATCCAGTCGTCTGTTAACAGAAATATATGATATAGATGAAGCAACAGGGAAGAATAATAGAGAAGAAAACATCATTCAGATGATGTGGTCAACTAATGAGAACTTTATGATGCTCATGTCTTCTGATTATGGTTATGCGACAAATATCAGTAAAATTAATCAGGATTATAACGTGGAACACCCACGTGAACTTGATGATAAACTTAAGGATATGTATATATCTAACGCTGTTAAGAGACCAATAATTCGAACTGTTGAGATTGTAAAGGAACTTAAGAGCATTTTTAAGAGTCAGCCTAAGAAGATTTTCGTCGAGATGGCTCGTGGCGCTACAGAAGATCAGAAGAACAAGAGAACAAAGAGTAGAAGAGATCAGATAAAGGAACTTTATTCTAATTATGATAAGAATGAAGTTGCTGAGTTGTTGAAAGAATTAGATAGTAAGACTGATGATGAACTTAGAAGTGAGAAATTGTTCCTATATTTTTCTCAGCTTGGTAAGTGCATGTATTCAGGTCAAACTATTAATATTTCTGAGATTGGTAATCAAAAGGTATATGATGTGGATCATATCTGGCCTCAGAGTAAGATTAAAGATGACAGCTTGGATAATAAGGTTCTTGTATTGTCCACATTTAATGGAAAGAAAGGTGATACATATCCTCTTGATGAAGAATGGCGTAAGAAGATGTACGGATATTGGAAGTCTTTGAATGACAGGAAACTGATTTCTGATAAGAAATTTGAACGTCTTACTCGTAATACAAGATTTACCGATGAAGAATTAGCACAATTTATTAATCGCCAATTAGTTGAGACAAGACAGTCTACAAAGGCGATTGCTGAGGTATTAAGTGATCTTATGCCAAACTCAAAAATAGTATATGTTAAGGCAGGATTGGCATCTAATTTCCGACAGGAGTACAAGGACACATATTATACCTTGAAGTGCCGAGAAGTTAATGATTTGCACCATGCAAAAGATGCTTATCTTAATATTGTTATGGGTAATATATATGATGTTAAGTACACAAGTAATCCTTTGAATTTTATTAAGTCAGGTGAGATTTATTCGCTTAACATTAATCCTATGCTTAATCATGATGTTGAACGTAATGGCGTTGTCGCTTGGCGTGCAAAAGATGATGTCTGGTTTGACAGAGTAATTAAGACTTTGCATAAGAACAATATAAGATTTGTTCGATATTCGTACAAACAGCAGGGCGCATTATTTGATTTGATGCCATTACGTAAGGGATTGGGTCAGGTTCCACGTAAGAAGGAACTAGATGATATTGATAAGTATGGTGGATATAACAAACAGACTGTGGCTGGTTTCTACCTAATTTCTTATGATGATAAGAAATCAAGAGTAACATCACTTATTGATGTTCCATTGAGAGAATTAAGTACTATAAATAATTTGGATGATGTAATCAAATATTGTGAAGAAAATAGTTATTCTAATCCGAAAATTCTCTTAAATGGAAGACTTATAAAACCGAATTCTCTATGGGAAATAGATGGCTATAGGGTTCACTTGTCTGGAAAGTCAGGAGATTCTGTTTGGTTTAAAGGAGGACAACAACTGATTGTTAGTCCTGAGCAAGAACAATACATAAAGAAGATTTACAAATATTGTAATCGTGCTACTGGAGCCAAAATATTGCCAGTAGTAACAGAATATGACGGACTTTCTGTAGAAAACAATGTAAATATCTATGATTTGTTGTTAGACAAACTAACCAATACCAAGTTTATTACTTTTATGTCAACTGCTGCAGAGACAATAGTAAAAAACAGAGATAGATTTTGTTCTCTGTCGTGTGAAGAACAAACAATTGCATTAAGTAATATAATTCAATTGTTTGATTGCAATAATTCCCAAGGTAAAGATTTGACGAGTATAGGAGGTGTTAAATCGTCTGGAATACAGAAAATGTCTATGAAGTTAAGTTCAAAGCGTTTTAAAGATATTAGGATTGTTGACCAATCACCAACAGGTCTCTTTGAATCAAAGACTTCTAATCTTTTAACACTATGAGTTGGCGAACAATAGTTATATCAAATAGATGTAAGTTGGATCTCGAGATGGGTTATCTTGTTGTCCGTGGTGAAGATACTAAACGTGTAGTTCTTGATGAGATAAATAATATTATTATCGAGAACTCCGCAGTATCTATTACTGGTTGCCTGATTTCAGAACTTACTGAACGTAAGATTAAAGTTGTATTTTGTGATAATAAACGTAATCCTACAGCAGAACTTGTATCTTTGTATGGGTGTCATGATTGTTCTCTGAAGATAAAGAAACAGCAGGAGTGGGACGATGATACTAAAGCTGCAATCTGGACTGAAATCGTTACGGATAAGATTCGTAAGCAAATGGAATTTCTCCTTGAATTGGGATTTGTTGATGAGGCTGATTTGTTGCACATCTATATTCATGATATGAGGTTTAATGACATAACTAATAGGGAAGGTCATGCTGCTAAAGTTTACTTTAATGCCTTGTTTGGTAAGGAGTTTACTAGAAGTGCTGAATGTGCTACTAATGCTGCCCTTAACTATGGATATAGTCTTATTTTGTCGACATTTAACAGAGAAATTGTTGCAAATGGTTATCTTACTCAATTAGGAATATTTCATGATAATATGTTTAACTATTTCAATCTCAGTTGCGATTTAATGGAACCTTATAGAGTAATAGTTGATAGATTTGTTCATGAGAAGGCATATACGGTGTTTGAGACAGAACAAAAACACGAGATGATTAATGTGTTGACCAGTACAGTAAAGATTAATGGGTCAAAGCAGTTGATTGGTAATGCAATAAAGATTTATACATATAGTGTCTTTGAAGCATTAAATGATAGAAATCCATCGGTGATAAAGAATTATACAAATGAGCTATAGATTTATGAGAGTATTAGTATTTTTTGATCTGCCTGTTTTAACTAGAGAGGATAGGCATAACTACTCACGCTTCAGAAAGATGCTGATGAAGAATGGTTTTATTATGCTTCAAGAATCTGTTTATTGCAGGATGGCGTTAAATCAGAATGTGGCATCTGCTTTTACTAATCTGGTAAAAATCAACAAACCACCTAAAGGACTAGTTCAAATATTAACAGTTACAGAAAAGCAATTTGCCAAGATGGAATATGTAACTGGTGAGTATAAAAGTGATGTAATATCTGATGACCGGAGGATAGTGATATTATGAAGATTATTTTTCCACCACTTACTTCTCCTATAAAATTATCGGATGAGTATGCTACTACGATTGTTGTAGAGAACAAAAAATGTTTTTATGAGATAGTTACTGATTTATATAACCAGGTTAATAAAAGTGATGGAAGAATTGTTCTTTCTAAATCAGATAAAGTAATTGATATAGTGAAGAATGTTGAGCTAATATCACAGTATGTACCATTTGATTGTAATAAGAAGGTTCTTTTGACTAAGTTACATCAAAAACTTAAAGATGTAGCTAATAACTCTTTCTATTGTGAGACGACAGAGATTCTGTCTATTCTGCAAAAGTATATTTTTGATATAGCAGACACATATAATTCTGAACTAGAGATTGATGAGATTGATTTAACTGGATTATTTAAACTTTTTAATGTTAGGTTTTCTAATGATTTATCTTCGTTATCAGCATCAATATATAGTTATTGTACCAATGTAGTAAGTCTTGAAGGGGATAAACTATTCATTTTTGTAGGATTACGTACTTATATTGATGATGACGATTATTTATTACTACTTCGCACATTAATTGATCATAAAATTAGAGTTCTATTTTTAGAAACGTCTTGTTTTCCAGATAATGAATATGAGCAGAGAATAATTATTGATAAGGATCTTTGTGTGATATAGAATTTAAATATTGATTATCCTATACACAGATGCTGGCTGGGCTATTCTTGAATTTGGGGTTTGAGTGCTGTGTAATTGAATAGGGTAGTCAAGCTAAATGTAGTAGCAACTAATCTATGTATTCGTTTGAGTGCTGTGTAATTGAATAGGGTAGTCAAGCAATTACAATGCGTTCATGATTCCAACATGGGTTTGAGTGCTGTGTAATTGAATAGGGTAGTCAAGCCTTTTTAACTGTCTATCTATTTTGTTATCGTTTGAGTGCTGTGTAATTGAATAGGGTAGTCAAGCTTCGCTAACACTCCTGATAAATGCTTTTTAGTTTGAGTGCTGTGTAATTGAATAGGGTAGTCAAGCCAGTATGAGTTATTTCATCACTTGCCACGTGTTTGAGTGCTGTGTAATTGAATAGGGTAGTCAAGCCAGGCATAATTCTTAAAACTTCTGCGCCATGTTTGAGTGCTGTGTAATTGAATAGGGTAGTCAAGCAGCTATTATCTATGATGGAGTTGTAGTTGAGTTTGAGTGCTGTGTAATTGAATAGGGTAGTCAAGCAAGCAAAAAGTGAAGCATTAACAGCATCAAGTTTGAGTGCTGTGTAATTGAATAGGGTAGTCAAGCATCCATAAACTATAAAAACCTGTCTACCAGGTTTGAGTGCTGTGTAATTGAATAGGGTAGTCAAGCTCAGCAAGAGGAACTCTACAGGCTATGCTTGTTTGAGTGCTGTGTAATTGAATAGGGTAGTCAAGCACATTCCGATGAATATCGGAGCGTTAATACGTTTGAGTGCTGTGTAATTGAATAGGGTAGTCAAGCTAAATCGGATGAATGGGAATCATTGCGCCGGTTTGAGTGCTGTGTAATTGAATAGGGTAGTCAAGCAACGCATAAAAAAATCTCGCTTTCTAAAGTGTTTGAGTGCTGTGTAATTGAATAGGGTAGTCAAGCTAACACGCTTAAAGCAATAAGAATATTCTGTTTGAGTGCTGTGTAATTGAATAGGGTAGTCAAGCACAGACTGTTTATGCAGCCATTAAGAAGAAGTTTGAGTGCTGTGTAATTGAATAGGGTAGTCAAGCCTCACGACCGACAGTCGAGATTTAATATCGGTTTGAGTGCTGTGTAATTGAATAGGGTAGTCAAGCCCCTAACGACTTTGACGATTGGAACGATGGGTTTGAGTGCTGTGTAATTGAATAGGGTAGTCAAGCGGAGGAACAAGTAGTTAAAAACTTCTCCTTGTTTGAGTGCTGTGTAATTGAATAGGGTAGTCAAGCTTTTATGCCGATGGTAATTGTGTTTATTTTGTTTGAGTGCTGTGTAATTGAATAGGGTAGTCAAGCATATTGAAATAGCACAAGAAGTTTACAAAGGTTTGAGTGCTGTGTAATTGAATAGGGTAGTCAAGCAAGCCGTGACGATGCTGCCATCATCAAGAAGTTTGAGTGCTGTGTAATTGAATAGGGTAGTCAAGCTGAACACATCCCTGTCTTCCTAGAGAAGTTGTTTGAGTGCTGTGTAATTGAATAGGGTAGTCAAGCTAGTGACGAGGCTATCAAGTTATACGAAGAGTTTGAGTGCTGTGTAATTGAATAGGGTAGTCAAGCTCGGACAATATGCACGAAGTTGGTTCGTCAAGTTTGAGTGCTGTGTAATTGAATAGGGTAGTCAAGCTATTACAAAAGAATATATAGGCAACAAGGGGTTTGAGTGCTGTGTAATTGAATAGGGTAGTCAAGCACACGCTTGAAAGTGTAATATATCAGAGTGGTTTGAGTGCTGTGTAATTGAATAGGGTAGTCAAGCAAGTTAACCAATAGTAAATTGATGTGGGTTGTTTGAGTGCTGTGTAATTGAATAGGGTAGTCAAGCCTACTTCCATTTTCAACCTCTCCAGTATTCGTTTGAGTGCTGTGTAATTGAATAGGGTAGTCAAGCACCTGGGGTTATTTGTATCTTATCTTACTTGTTTGAGTGCTGTGTAATTGAATAGGGTAGTCAAGCCTACTTCCATTTTCAACCTCTCCAGTATTCGTTTGAGTGCTGTGTAATTGAATAGGGTAGTCAAGCACCTGGGGTTATTTGTATCTTATCTTACTTGTTTGAGTGCTGTGTAATTGAATAGGGTAGTCAAGCACTAATAATATGGATATTATTAGTAGAAACGTTTGAGTGCTGTGTAATTGAATAGGGTAGTCAAGCTGCAGAAGGCTGGAATTGTATAACGACCGAGTTTGAGTGCTGTGTAATTGAATAGGGTAGTCAAGCTGGTAACAAGTCAGGAATTCAAAGAAGCAGTTTGAGTGCTGTGTAATTGAATAGGGTAGTCAAGCTTGTAAGGGACGAGAGAGCACGATATGATGTTTGAGTGCTGTGTAATTGAATAGGGTAGTCAAGCTATTCGATTCTGGCATAACATTTTGGAAAGTTTGAGTGCTGTGTAATTGAATAGGGTAGTCAAGCGTATTCGGAAGGTCGGTCTTAATTGTAGATGTTTGAGTGCTGTGTAATTGAATAGGGTAGTCAAGCTGCTTCGCCTTCTTGCGACCAGATACGATAGTTTGAGTGCTGTGTAATTGAATAGGGTAGTCAAGCATATCCCAACTACAGCAGAAACTATCAGTAGTTTGAGTGCTGTGTAATTGAATAGGGTAGTCAAGCTGCAGAAGGCTGGAATTGTATAACGACCGAGTTTGAGTGCTGTGTAATTGAATAGGGTAGTCAAGCTGGTAACAAGTCAGGAATTCAAAGAAGCAGTTTGAGTGCTGTGTAATTGAATAGGGTAGTCAAGCCAAATATTCGATTTAAAGCCTGTTGCACACGTTTGAGTGCTGTGTAATTGAATAGGGTAGTCAAGCCAAATATTCGATTTAAAGCCTGTTGCACACGTTTGAGTGCTGTGTAATTGAATAGGGTAGTCAAGCCGTGTTGGAGTTCGAAATTGTCGTCATAATGTTTGAGTGCTGTGTAATTGAATAGGGTAGTCAAGCACAGGCAGCAGAGAAGTTACAGGGCTTTTGGTTTGAGTGCTGTGTAATTGAATAGGGTAGTCAAGCAATCCAAACATCGGTAAGACAGTGACTTATGTTTGAGTGCTGTGTAATTGAATAGGGTAGTCAAGCCATACTATATCTGAGCCAGCATTACCTAAGGTTTGAGTGCTGTGTAATTGAATAGGGTAGTCAAGCCCGCGCGAGATTCAGCAAGACGGCGGCATAGTTTGAGTGCTGTGTAATTGAATAGGGTAGTCAAGCCTAAAAGTTATGATGGCTCCTATTATGATAGTTTGAGTGCTGTGTAATTGAATAGGGTAGTCAAGCTCATTCCAACATGGATAATTAAGTTACTAAGTTTGAGTGCTGTGTAATTGAATAGGGTAGTCAAGCAATTAGTTCATGACTGTTACAAAGTAATTGGTTTGAGTGCTGTGTAATTGAATAGGGTAGTCAAGCATTATCTTTGATTCATCTATATCAGATAAGTTTGAGTGCTGTGTAATTGAATAGGGTAGTCAAGCTTAGGAGTTCTGGATCAGAGAAAATAACTTGTTTGAGTGCTGTGTAATTGAATAGGGTAGTCAAGCTTAGAACCCGTAAACGGTTTGGATGAGTTGTTTGAGTGCTGTGTAATTGAATAGGGTAGTCAAGCCTCACATAATATATAACATATTCAAATAATGTTTGAGTGCTGTGTAATTGAATAGGGTAGTCAAGCAAGTGTGTTAAGTGCATCAATCCGATAGTTGTTTGAGTGCTGTGTAATTGAATAGGGTAGTCAAGCTTGAAATAATTTTTAAGTTCTGGCTTATTGTTTGAGTGCTGTGTAATTGAATAGGGTAGTCAAGCACACCTCTAAATAATCAATCTTATATCTCTGTTTGAGTGCTGTGTAATTGAATAGGGTAGTCAAGTTGTACAAACTCCCTTTTATCCTGGGTACATGTTTGAGTGCTGTGTAATTGAATAGGGTAGTCAAGCTTCGCCGTTATCTTCATCTGTTACAGTGTCGTTTGAGTGCTGTGTAATTGAATAGGGTAGTCAAGCACCAAACAAATTCCCTTATTTGGTCAGAATGTTTGAGTGCTGTGTAATTGAATAGGGTAGTCAAGCCTCTGCCTTCTGTACCGTCGCCGGTGTTGAGTTTGAGTGCTGTGTAATTGAATAGGGTAGTCAAGCTATTACAAAAGAATATATCGGCAACAAGGGGTTTGAGTGCTGTGTAATTGAATAGGGTAGTCAAGCTTGTTGAATCTTCCCAAGTGTTAAAGCCTCGTTTGAGTGCTGTGTAATTGAATAGGGTAGTCAAGCTCTTCGTTGAAACTATCGGTTATATCTTCGGTTTGAGTGCTGTGTAATTGAATAGGGTAGTCAAGCACCATGTAAACCTATATTATCCAATGCTAAGTTTGAGTGCTGTGTAATTGAATAGGGTAGTCAAGCAATACCTGCTAGCAACTGAGCTCTTATAGGGTTTGAGTGCTGTGTAATTGAATAGGGTAGTCAAGCTCACAGGAGGCATTATATGAAGCGAAAAAAGTTTGAGTGCTGTGTAATTGAATAGGGTAGTCAAGCGCATCTGGAAGAGTTCAATTGAATCTAATTGTTTGAGTGCTGTGTAATTGAATTGGGTAGTTATATTACAGCATCAGTAAGCATAAGTGAATAAAATCAATGAAAGAGATCGTCAGGATATGTCGAGTGATTTAAAGTGGTACAAAGAAAATGACACCGATTTGATTTGGTGGATTGATACGTCAGATCAAGATGGTCTGATGTTATTTTCATTCGATAAAAAGACAGTTTTTAACATGTTTAAAGATTATCCATATAAATTAACTGTTGAACAAAAGAAGATATTTGATAAAGAAAATCCATTTTGGGCAGAGTTTTTCAAAGACAGAAACAACAGATAGAATTGTATATTTATTGATATTACAGTATCAGTATTATTCGAGAGACATCCTTGAGATACAGGATGTCTTTATTTATGTTCTGATAATTGCAAAATATTCCACATTTACAAATTAGTTACAGAAAAAACACATTTTCGCCACCATCTAATATTATTCATATGTTAATATCATTGTGTTAGTAACAAAGAAGAAAAAACAAACCTCCTCCGTGGTGAAATGCCACTTGAAAAAGAAATGGGAAAAGGGAAAGAAATGGAGTTATAGGAAAGAAGAAACGACGCCTTAGGGAAGGCGCCGTTTTTTTGTTAGTAAAAATAATAAATAGAAAAATCACATTCTCATGAACTCTGACATCATGCAGCCGCCTGCCGCGCCAGCTTCCATAACGGACATTAGATTATGTGGCTTGATTCCACCTATGCAGTAAA
Organism: Clostridia bacterium; assembly: GCA_024403775.1. Taxonomy (GTDB): domain Bacteria; phylum Bacillota; class Clostridia; order Saccharofermentanales; family Saccharofermentanaceae; genus Saccharofermentans. The sequence continues at coordinate 19,517 of JAKSRE010000007.1, forward strand.
CAGGGATAGGACAGGCTGAACAGACAGAGGATACGAATTCAAGCCCCTTACCAATAAGACCTGGCTTACAATCTGTCTCAAAGATAGTGCCGAGAATTATTCTATCTGCACCGAGACTACATGCTTTAAGGACATCCTCCTTGCTATGGCATGAGATACTTACAGAATCAAAGTTGGAGGAGAGGAAATCCTTTCCTAATTCTTCAGCAAGTCCTATGGATAAATGAATATTCTTAAATCCGAGTTTTATTGCAATATCAGAATGAGAATGAATATAGAAAGGAACGTCAAAGGAATTACAAATGGAATAAACTTCAGAAGCTAAGGCTTCATATTCAGAGTCACTTAGCGTCTTCTCCCTTAAAATAAGGCTAACAGGATTAAGAGCACAGACTTTACGGATCTGCGCCAGGTAGTCGCCAGTAACCAGGGATTTATTTGTAATTACAATTGTATTCTTATAAATATCACTCATAAAGATTAAACGTAAATATAATCGTTAAGAACAGGCTGGAGACCACCATTTTCCATGTCCTTATACATCTGATCAAAAGAACGGGCATCATTGATCTCGAACTGCTCATCACCAACGTCCTCGTCGCTCTTACCCTCATACTTTTCTTCATGGTCACCAATACCAGTAGATACACCAGCTGATACCTTGGTAGCACAGATTTTGGCAATACCATTACGGAATTCAGCACTCTCACGGCTTGAAACAGTGATGCCAACAAAAGGAAGGAAAATACGATAAGCGCAGAGAACCTGACAAAGCTCCTTCTCACCAACATCACGAGGATTAATCTGATCGTTATTAACGATTGGACGAAGTCGTGGACAGCTAAGTGAGAGTTCAGCATGTGGATAACGGCGATTTATATGATATACGTGAAGCGCTGTAGCGAGAGCATCTTTACGGAAATCATCAAGACCAAGAAGAGCAGAGAAGCCAGCGCCTCTCATGCCGCCCATGAGAGCTCTCTCCTGAGAATCAAAACGATATGGCCATACACGCTTATGACCCATGAGGTGAAGTGTCTCATACTTATCAGAATTATATGTTTCCTGGAAGACAGTAACATAGTCTACGCCACACTCATGAAGATATTTATATTCGTCAACATTAACAGGATAAATTTCTACGCCGATATTACGGAAATACTTGCGGGCAATCTTAACAGCTTCACCAATGTAGTTGACATCAGAATAAGAGCGGCTCTCGCCTGTGAGGATGAGAATCTCCTCCATACCAGTCTTGGCAATAACCTGCATCTCATGATCTATCTCATCGAAAGTGAGTTTCTTACGACGAATATTGTTATAGCAGTTAAAGCCACAATATACGCAGTAGTTCTGACAATAGTTTGCGATATAAAGTGGAGTAAAGATATAAACTGTATTTCCAAAATGATTCTTTGTCTCAAGTTCTGCTCGTCTAGCCATCTGCTCGAGAAATGGAGCTGCAGCAGGTGAGAGGAGGGCCTTAAAATCTTCAAGTGAACAGGTCTCATGAGATAAGGCACGCTCAACGTCCTTGGCAGTATAGATGGAATAATCATATTCTTCCATCTCTTTTACGACGATATCTTTTATATCGGAATCGATAACTTCCATACCTTCCATATATTCCATGTGATTTGTTCTGAAAGATGGATCCTGCTCAAGGCGGTGCTTACGCTCCAAAGCCTGAGGAGGGAGCTTGTCACTATCGATAAAATATACCTGGTTTTCTTCGTTCATAATAATTGACTTCCTTAATAGTTAAATAATTAATGGAGGAATCCTGTGAGAGGATCTGATGCACTTGCACCTCTGGCGAGAACACGGCCCATACCTGTAAGATAAGCTTTTCGGCCAGCCTCGATAGCGAGCTTAAAGCTCTCAGCCATTGAAGGAACATCACCAGCTGTAGCGATAGCAGTATTTGCCATGATAGCAGCGGCACCCATCTCCATAGCCTCACATGCCTGAGAAGGCTTACCGATACCTGCATCAACGATGATTGGAAGGTCGATCTCATCAATGAGAACCTGAATCATTGCCTTTGTTGCAAGTCCCTTATTACTTCCGATAGGAGCTGCAAGAGGCATAACTGCTGCAGCACCAGCATTCTGAAGGTCACGTGCAACATTAAGGTCTGGGTTCATATAAGGAAGAACAACAAAGCCCTCTTTTGCCAAAGTCTCAGTTGCCTTGATTGTCTCGTAGTTATCAGGGAAGAGATACTTTGCATCACGCATAATCTCAATTTTTACAAAATCTCCACAACCCATAGCGCGGCTCAGGCGTGCTATACGAATTGCTTCCTCAGCATTACGCGCACCTGATGTATTAGGAAGAAGAGTAACACCCTTAGGGATAAAGTCGAGGATGCTCTCGCTCTCCTGTGTGTTAGCACGGCGAAGTGCAAGAGTAATAATCTCGGCACCACCCTGCTCAACAGCTGCCTTAATGAGGTTCATATTATACTTTCCTGAGCCAAGAATGAAACGGCTCTTAAATTCTTTTCCACCAATTACTAATTTGTCTTCCATATGATTTCTCCTTATATTAGTTATGTATTTAATTTATTAAGTAAAAGCTGTATTACTTTATTTGCCTGATGGCCAGCACAAACGGCAACTCTTGGTGCCATAAGTCCGATGCCATTACCTACATCGGTATTACCATCTCCGCAGACATAAAAGCGGCTCATCTGCCTTTTTGTGATAATAGAGTTTGTATCGGCGTAGCCTGCCATACCGTTACCTGAGACAACAGTTGCCAGAGGACATCTGGTAAGAACTTCTCTTACAAGCATTGCCTTCTGATCTGGCTTATCGAAAGCCTCACAGACGATAGGAAAATCCTTAAAAAGTTCTTCGACATTATCAGGTGTAACTTTAATCTGAACTGTCTCATAGGTGATATAAGGATTTATGCCTTTAAGAATCTCGAGAAGCGCCTCTGTCTTAGGTTTTCCGAGATGTTTTATCGAATACATCTGTCTGTTAAGATTAGTCACATCTACCACGTCAAAATCTATTAGTTTTAGGTGGCCGATGCCGCTTCTTACCAGCATAACTGCTATATTTGAACCAAGACCTCCAAGACCTGCTATAGCTACCTTTGAGCTTCTTAAAATCTCAGCAACTTCAGAAGGAAATCTCGCGTCAAAAGCTCTGTCGAGTTCCTCTTTTGAGATTATATTTTCCAAGATATCAGCCTCCTCCTACGAATCTTAAAACTTCGATCGAGTCGTTGTCCTTGATAGTAATATTCTTGAGGTCCTCAGCAGGAATAATCTCCAGATTTAATTCAACAACTACACGTGAGATGTCAAAGCCCTCATCTACTAAGTATTGGTAGAGATTTTTATTTGCTGCATCTTTGGACTCGCCATTAATTTGTACCATTTATATTTCTCCTTCTCGAAAGTGTGGTTTTAAGTTTATAAACAAACAAAAAGCCTGTGGATTATCATCCACAGGCTGGTTAATATACATATATAACGGCACTCGAACATGATAATCACTATTATATTCGACGCCTTTGATGACGGTGAAAAGTGGTGTCCCCAGTTCACCCAATTTGCGAGAATTATATTATCATCTAATAAATTTTTATGCAAGTCTTCTTGGTAAACTAGGATTTGCTTGGAAAACATTAGTAGTTACATGGATTTCATCTGGTGGAGACACAGGGATTCGAATTAAACAAAAAATGCACTAATAATTCTATAACGCCTAAAAACAAGGCTTATAATTCTCTTTAATTAAAACAATTATCTTCGCATATTAGTATTATTGGAAAAAGTTTTGTCTCTCCATGTAACGTTTTAATAAGAACGAACAGAAATAAGGGAATGTAACAATATCATCACTTATACCAACATTTCCAATAGTAAACTTAATTCCGTGTTTAATGTCCGAATAGCTGTCGCTACTAATAAGAGTCCTTAATGATTTGGATCTATTTGTATTGGCCTTAACCTCCACAGGAATTAACTCGTTTGCAGATCTAATAAAGAAATCCTCTTCTAATGTGGAGTTTTCCTTTGAATAATAATACAAACCATAACCTTGTTTTATTAAGCTCTCAGCAATGAAATTCTCGTACAATGCCCCTTTATAAACACCAAGATTCTTGTTAGCTCTTAAATCCATCTGTGCTTCATCATCAAGACTTGCTACAAGTAATCCAGTGTCTGTCATATATACTTTGAACTTAGCGTCAGCTATATTTCCTTTTAGTGGAAGTTCAGGAAAACTCATACAGTTGCATACACTAATAAGTCCAGCATTTTCTAACCATTCAATACATCCCATATATTCTTTGGATCGGCCACCTTTGACAACCTTTGTATACTGGAATTTCTTATTTTCTTTCGCAAGTTGTGCCGGAATTGAATTGTATACACTCAGTATTTTGGCTTTATCCAAGCCTTCAGCATACTTTATTATGTCGTTACTATAATCGGTCAGCAACTGACGCTGTACATCTAATGAACCCTCAAAAGTTCCTTTTAAGATATATTGCTTTATTACTGCTGGCATTCCGCCAAGGATACAATATTCCAGAAATAAATCTGAAAAAGTTTTGTGTACAGCATCCTCGAAAGGTTTACCTTCTAACATGTGGTTTAGGAAATCTTCGATTAAGTCTTCGCCATAACCTTTTGCCCATAAGAATTCTTCAAAATCCATCGAATACATCTGGTAGTCTGTTTTTGAACCTACACTTATACTGGCAATTCTATGATACTGAACACCAAGCAACGAACCTGAACATATAACATCATAATTCCCATCTTCTTTAAAGAATTTAAGTGATGTTGCTATTTCAGGAAACTCTTGTATTTCATCCAGAAATATCAATGTCTTACCTTCAACAAACTTCTTACTTGGATCAATTCTGCTAATAAGTCTAATAATGCTTGATGTTGAAAAGCCATCTTCGATAATACTTTTGTATATAGGTTCAGTTACAAAATTGATCTCGATTATATTTTCGTAGTGTTTTTTGGCAAATCTTCGTATAGACTCAGTTTTACCAACCTGACGAGCACCTTTTACTATTAGTGGTAATCTGTCAGGCTTACTTTTCCAATCTTCTAAATATGCATCAATTTTTCTTTTTAAATAGATCATTTTAATCACCTCATAGCAGAAGTCTACTACCATATTTATTGTTTATCAACATTTTATGAGTGAATTTTGATGGAAATTTACATTTTTATGAGGGAATTTTTGAGAATATTTACATTTTTATGTAAAATAGACTTAGACCACCAATCTTGAAAATTAGTTACTTTGTACACTATTTTTTCAAGAAGTCTTTTGTAGTCGGTAAAAAAAGTATATAGTATTGTAGTATGGAAGTTAATTCCAAAGGGATAAATATAGATATAGCTGAGGTAGAAATTATGAGTTTTGTTTTAAATAAATCTCTTCTTAAAAGCAAAAAGACTGTAATTTGTTATGATTCAAAAGCGTTACCAGGAGTAAAGAGAATTGCTTCAAGACTTGCTTCTGATATTAAGGCTGTTTTTGGCGAAGCGCCTATTGTTGAAGAAGGTACAAAAAATTCAAACTATCAGGTAAGAATCATTGTAAGTACAGATTCAAAAGATGAAGACCTTAAGGGTAAAAATGAATGCTATAAGTTATTAGTTAAGGATAATGATCTTTATATTAAGGGAAGCGATAAGCGCGGAACTATCTATGGAATGTTTAAATTATCCGAGCTTCTTGGCGTATCTCCATTTATTGACTGGTTAGATGCAAAACCAGATACAAAAAATGAGTTCATCCTTAAGGATAATTACTGCTATTTATCAAAGGAGCCATCAGTTAAGTACAGAGGATTCTTTATTAACGATGAATGGCCTGCATTTGGCAACTTCTGCACAAGAAATTATGGTGGATTTAATGCCAAAGTTTATGAACACGTTTTCGAGCTTTTATTAAGACTTAAGGGAAACTATATGTGGCCTGCCATGTGGTCAGCTATCTTTACTGAGGATGGTCCTGGACAGAAGAACGAGGAGCTTGCTGACGAGCTTGGAGTTATCATGGGCATGTCCCATCATGAGCCTTGCTTAAGACAGGGTGAGGAATATAAGTACTTACGTGGCAAGGACTCAATTTATGGCGATGCCTGGAACTTCATTACAAACAGAGAAGGTATTACCAGATTCTGGGAAGATGGACTTAAAAGATCAGGTAAATACGAGAATGTTATTACTGTAGGAATGCGTGGTGAGGCAGATACCAAGATTATGGAGAATGCCACACTTAAGGATAATATTGACCTTTTAAGAGATGTATTAAAGACACAGAATAAACTCATAAAGAAATACGTAAACAAAAATCTTGATGAAGTACCAAGAATGTTAGCCCTTTATAAAGAGGTTGAGCCATATTTCTACGGTGACGACACAACAGAAGGCCTTATGGGTGACAAGGAATTAGAGGGCGTTACCCTGATGCTCTGCGACGATAACTTTGGTAACTTAAGAACTGTACCAACTGAAGAGATGAGAAGTCATAAGGGTGGATATGGTATGTATTACCACTTTGACTATCATGGTCTGCCAGTATCATTTGAGTGGTTTAATACATCATTTTTGACAAAGGTATGGGAGCAGATGACAGCTGCCTATGATTTTGGCATAAGAGATTTATGGATTGTAAATGTTGGAGATATTTTTAGTAATGAATATCCTTTGGCATATTTCCTGGACTTGGCTTATGACTTTGACAAGTGGGGTACAAGTAATATTAATTCTGTATCAGAATTTAATAGTAAATTCTGTAAGGAAGAGCTTGGTGACAAGAAAATAGCTGAGCTATTAAGAGGCTATACAAAGATTACCTCAAGAAGAAGAACAGAGGCGATGTCAGCTGATATTTATGCACCATTTGCATATAACGAGTGTGAGGATTTACTTAAGGAAATCTTTAAACTAGAGAAGAAAACCAAGGCTATATATGAAGACCTTAAGAGCAAGAAGAGCAAAAAGGAATTTGTTTTCTATGAGCTTTGCTATCTTCCATTAATCGCTAATCTTAATGTTCAGAAGATGTGGGCATATACAACTTTAAACCATGGATATGCGTCATTTGGAAGCACATATGCATTAAAGTTAGCTGAGAAAATTAAGGAGTGCATCGATTTCGACAGAAAGATAGTTGATGAGCTTCACAGCATCAAAAATCATAAGTGGTATGGCATGGGAATGTCTGAGCACATAGGATTTAAATATTGGTGTGAAGAGGAGTGTCAGTATCCGATAGTTCAGACTTTCGAGCCTGCTAATAAGAACAGACTTATTGTAAATATTCCTGGTACAAACCAGCATACAGAAGGAAGAGTCTGGACTGGAAGAATTCTTACCTTGGGCGCATTCCTTGAGCCAAAGCTTGAGGCTTACGACAAGGCGATTACTTTATCAACAGCAGGTAAGGGTACTGCGATTTTTGAAGTTACTACAGACTCAGACGGAATTGAGGTAATTCCAAGAGAAGGCCGCGTAACATTTAAGAGTCTTACTTCTCTTAAGGTTAAAATTGACCGAAATAAGATGAACGGCAAAGTAGGTAAAATTACAATTAAGTCTGGCGAGAGCACAGTAGAGATCCGCGTTCCAGTACCAAATTCTTCTATTGAAAAGACAAAGAATACTTTCCTCTGGTGCGCCGAGAACATTGTTGACCTTGGAAAAGTGGTTACAGGAACACCTTCTTATACGAGAGTTCTTCCAGAAGGAACGCTTCTTAACCACTACATCTCAATCGAGGCTGAGCACTACTTCGAGGCAAGCGACGAGTTCAAGGTTATCCCTGACTACGGCCGCACTTTGTCAGCGCTTAAGGCCTACCCTCAGGAAAAGACATATAAGCTCGACAAAAAGGCTCCATATGTGGCATATCGCTTCGAAGTTCCAAGTGCTGGCGAGTATGAAGTTGAGCTTTATACAAATCCAAGTAATCCATGCGGCAGAGAGAACATCCTCGACATCGGCATGTCAGTAAATGATAGCAAAATCAAGCGCATCGCCCTCATCCCAGACGGCTTTACAGTAGGCGACGGCAACATGCACTGGCAGCTTGGCGTCCTTGACAATATAAGAAAGACAAAGATTAAAGTTAACCTCAATGAAGGCATAAATGTGCTTAAGATTCATGCGGCAAGCCCTAATCTCGTCCTCGAAAAGCTTGTCATCTACGATCCTCAGACTCCTCCAACCAGATCTTATCTCGGCCCAACTGAGACATATAGAGTTGAGTGATTTGTGGGTTTTTAAGTTATTAAACTGTTGGCGATTCTGACCGAGCATTCGGTCGGAATCGCTTTTTTGTTTATGAGTTGGTTGAATAGCACTTGGAATATGTTTTTTTGGGGGGCATTAAGGTTTGCGATCTGATGTTCCAACCAATGATTGGAAGAAATGTACAACTTCAGTGTCATTCACTCAGATTGCCTGTTCTATTCACTCTACAGTGAATGAAATGTCAGTTTTAAGTGAATCTCACTCTTCAGTGAATGAAATGCTAGTTTTAAGTGAATGCAACGCTTTGCCTGCCAAAGTCCACAAAACCCCTCCACAAGATTGTGGACTTTTAGGCCTTCTTTTGTGGAGTTCGCGCCAAAGTCCACAAACCCCCTCCACAAGATTGTGGACTTTTGAGCCTTCTTTTGTGGAGTTCGCGCCAAAGTCCACAAAACCCCTCCACAAGATTGTGGACTTTTAGGCCTTCTTTTGTGGAGTTCGCGCCAAAGTCCACAAGAACAAGATACAGCAGAAAATAAAAATGTTATACTTTATTCAGAAAAAATAATTATAGGGGAATTACAAATGTATCACGAGATATATCCACATAAATTAGACATTACATATCTTGTTAATCAGACCAGCACTTCTGATGACCTGGTGATTCAGGCTAATGATAAAAATGAGGTGCGCGTGATAGAGGAAGGCGAAGATATGAGGCTTCCGACAGTTGGAGAGATTAAGGATGAAGGTCTGGAGATTAATAGTGAGAGGTTCCTTTTCGCGCTGGATGATAAAAAGGTTTTCTGGATTCAAGGCGACATAAAAGAAAAAACGGGCATAACTTATAAATCATCACGAGATTTAAGATATATTAAGCCACAGCATTTATCTTATGCGGCTTCTGTGGCATCTTCGCTCATTGGCTGGTATAAGAATAATAAGTTTTGCAGCAGATGCGGAAGTCCGACACGTCATTCAGATACTGAAAGGGCACTTGTATGTACAGATGAGAATTGTAAGTTTACAAAATATCCAACTATATCGCCATCTGTTATTGTTCTTATAAGAAATGGGAATAAAGCGCTTCTTACAAAATATGCATTAGCTCACAGCAGCTACAATCGATATGCTCTGGTAGCGGGTTATGTGGAGACTTCTGAGACTCCTGAAGAGACAGTTATGAGAGAAGTTAAGGAAGAGGTAGGTCTTAAGGTTAAGAATATTCACTACTATAAAAGTCAGCCGTGGCCGCTGTCTGGCGCACTTCTTCTTGGATTTTACTGTGATCTTGATGGAAGTGATGAAGTTACACTTGATACGAATGAATTATCTGTAGGTGACTGGGTTAGTAGAGAGGATATGCCAGACAGATCAGATGATGTGAGTCTTACAAGTGAACTTATGGAACAGTTTAGAACGGGAAAGCTTTGAGTTGGCGCTAAGTCTACAAAGCTATAAGTCCAAAATCAATTAACAAGTCAGAATGCAAAAATTAATCGGAATCGAGGGTAAAAATCAAAATGGATAATCAGTCAAATGCACCAGTCTGGCGTAATGTCAGAAGAATTAAAAATGAGATTTCAGTGGAAGAAGGAAGAGAACTTCTTAAAACATGTCGCCGTGGGGCACTATCAGTTAATGGGGATAATGGATTTCCATATGTTATTCCTGTGAATTTTTATTATGACGAAGGTGATGACAGAGTCTATATTCATTCAGCACGTAAGGGACATAAGATTGAGTCGATAGCCAAAGATAACAGAGTGTGTTTTACAACCTGGGATAATGGAAAAAGAATTGAAGGCGACTGGGCAGATGAGGTTAGAAGCGTGGTTGTTTTCGGTGAGGCAGAGATTGTAAGTGACCTTATAATCAAAGAAGACAGACTTCGTAAATTCGGAAATAAATACTATCCAGAACCAGAAGAGGTTGAGAAAGAGATAGAAGCCGACTTTAGAAATGTGGAATTAATATCAATCAAAATATGCCATATATCTGCCAAAAAAGTACAAGAAAAATAAATTTAGATTAAGAACATATTAATTATTGTGCTTTACATAAAAAACATCTCATAGATTTGATATAGTAACATTGACTAAATTTATGAGAATGGGGAATAGATGATGAGATTGAAGCACAATTCTGCTGACAAAAATGCAGCAAAAAATACTAGCAGAGAGTCTAATTTGGGAGGCGCTAACCAGACACGTTCAAATAGTCCAGATGAACTATATAAGAACAGGGATATGATTCACAGTACATCCGTAACAGCTGCAAGAATTAATTCCGCTGGGATGAGTGATAAAACAACAAAAACTCATGGTGCATCCAGTAATGTGGCTCCTACTTTGTTTTCGGATACAGATATTAATCCAATCGCATCAGCGATAATTAATGAAGTTAAGAAAGTGATCTGTGGTAAGGATAATATCATCTTCATGGTCCTTGTTGGAATTCTTGGTGAAGGACACATTCTTATTGAGGACGTTCCAGGTGTTGGTAAGACAACTCTGGCATTAGCTTTTTCCAGAGTAATGGGTCTTAATTATGGACGTGTACAGTTCACACCAGATGTTTTGCCATCGGATATCACAGGCTTTTCGATATATGATAACAAGACTGGTACTATGAGATATCAACAGGGATCTGTTTTCCATAATCTTTTCCTTGCAGATGAGCTTAACCGAGCTTCTTCAAGAACGCAGTCAGCTCTTCTTGAGGCGATGGAAGAGGGACAGGTTACTGTAGATGATGCTACTTATTTACTTCCTAATCCTTTTATTGTTTTTGCTACACAGAACCCTTCTGGTGCTTCTGGTACCTCGCTTCTCCCTGATTCACAGATGGACAGATTTGCTGTAAGAATCTCCATGGGTTATCCAGATGCAGAGGCTGAGAAGGCGATGATTCTTGCAAGACAGAATGTTAATCCTCTCAACGATTTAAGACAGGTATGTTCTGTAGAAGATATTTTAAATATGCAGAACGACATAAGAAATGTTTATATAGACGATAAGTTAATTAAATACATAATTAATCTTGTTACAACAACGCGCCGTCATGTATCACTTGATCGTGGTGCGAGCCCTAGAGCAACTCTGGCACTCACTGATATGGCAAAAGCCTGTGCTTATATCCATGGCCGTAACTATGTAATTCCACAGGATGTCAGAAGAGTATTTATAAACGTTATTGCACACAGAATTATTCTCTCTCCAGAAGCTGATATCAAGGAGATGACAACTGAGGAGATTGCTAACGAGATTATTAATAAGGTGGCACCTCCTAAGGTTTAAGTTATGTTCAAACGCCGTCTTTTGTATTTTCTCTTACTTTTGGGAGCATATATATTCTACCTTTTCTATAAGATGTGGGTGGGATGGTATATTTTGGTATTGGTTATTCTGATACCAGTTTTGTCCTGCATTTTTTCGTTGATTCTATTTTTTACAATCAAAATTAAACCATCTCTTAAGAGAGTTGCTCTCATAAATGAGGAGGTCTATATCTCTCTGGGTGATGCTCAAAACAATGTGGGCGCAATTCTTCCTGTATATGCTAAGGCTAAGATAAAAGACTTCATGGCTGATAAAGAATATAAAATAAAGATTCGCTCAAGCTTTAGTAAAGTGGATCACTATGTCTTTAATACAGAGCATTGCGGAATATTTGAAGTGACTATTCCCAAGGTATATGTCTATGACATTCTTGGACTGTTCAGATTCAGAAGGAAGGTTGATTTCTCCACCAGAATCACAATTAAGCCACGTCCTGTTTTACCAGAGAGAATGCCTGAACTTGCAGGTTTTAAGGCAAAGTATCTGCGTAAATCAAATCGTCTGGATTCTGAGATCTATGATATCAGAGAATATATGGAGGGAGATCCAATCAAGACTATTCACTGGAAAGTATCTGCCAAGAAGGATAAGACTCTTGTAAAGGAACCACAGGAAGAGCATAATGCGCATTCACGAGTATATCTAGAATTATCTTCTGACAGAGATATCGTGGATAAGCGTCTTGGCGAGCTTATTTTTACATCAAGATATTTTCTCGATAATGAGATGGAGCACAAAATCCGAGTTGTTCCACCATATATTCATGAGATTAGCTTTGATATATCTAATAACCACGATATAGACAGAATGCTTCAGAAAGTTTTATTAATGAAGCTTCCTGATAAGGATATGGATAAGAATCTGTTGGATAAAAATTCAGCGATTTCTGGTGATGCTAAGGGTGATGCTACGGGCGACTCCAAGGGTGAAGCCAAGGGTGATGCCAAGGGCGAGACTAAGGGTGACTCCAAGGGTGAAGCAACAAATGACCCTGATCCTGATATGGACTTAGATACGAAGGAGGATGATGTTTATGCTAGATAAATTTCATTCTCCAATAAGAATTCTTTACTCATATATTATTGTAATGGCTCTTAATATCTCGGTTGTGGAGATATTCTGTGAGACTTATATGCTTCCTATAAATTTAACTTTCTTCATAAGTAATGTTGCGGCAATGGTAGCTGCTATTGCTATTCTTAATGGTGTAAAGATGAAGAGATTCAGCCTGATAGGTTTTGTCTTACTTGGCATTGGAAGCATATATTTTATAAACAACAGAACAGATCTGGTTCTTTGCATCAGGAAGATTTTTCTTTCTATTCAGGGCATGGCATTCTTTAAATATCAGATATTAAATAATACTACCAAAGTTCCGATTAACTCTCTTTCTGAATGCTGGTCGCTGATAATGGTTTTACCATCTTATTTTCTTACACTGGCATTAGAGAAAAAACTTAATATCTTTATCGGACTTACCTGGTATATTGGTCTGTTTGTTACGACAGTACTTCTTAATTACAGTTTTGCCTACTGGTACTGGTATGCTATTTTTATCGCCGCATGCCTTCTTGTTGTGCTGTTCGGATTAATACGTAAGCATGAGAGCAGATTAGTGGATAAGATAATGCTTATTATGTTCATACCAGTTGTGCTGATTGCTTTTATTCCTACTTATCTTTATCCTATGGAATCTTATGATTTCCATACTGCTAATGATCAGTTCAATGCCGTTATTATGGCTTTTGATAAAGCTACAAGCAGTAATTTGGCAGATGTTATCAAGAGCAGAGTCTTTGACAGAGATACAACAGGTCTTGATTCAGATATTAATGCGGTAAGACCAGTAAATAATGTAGTAAGTTTTATAGTAGCTCAGAACGGAGCAATCTCAACAACATCGGATAACCTTAATAACCAGGGTGCTTTTGTTCCAATTAATGCAACCATTATGGAGATTAAACTTAATCTTTATGATGAGGAATATATTGATGAGTTTGGCGGCCGTAACTTCTATTTATTATCAACATCCATGGGCTTTTTTGATGGCAACAGCTGGATGAGAGGTAATGCTCCTGATACTACAGATAGCGAGTTTGTGTCACAATCAATAAACATTCCTGCATCTTTGTCGATTAGTACTAGAAGCGTATGGGACAGTATTCTTGTGCCAAACTACGCAGGTCGTTTTTCGGATACTTATGGATTTGACTATTCCTCAATAGGAGAGATAACGTCGCTTAATAATGTTGATAGATATTTTATGGGTGAGTATTTTGACAATGCTAATGGATATAATAAATATGACTGGATACTTAGGGCGCCTTCTGAATGTGACCCTGTCTCCGAGATAAATGAAGAATATAGAAATTATATTGATGGTGTCTGCACTCATGTTCCAGAGGATATCGAGTTTTATATTCTTGATAATGTAGATCTTCCTGAGTGGTATATCGATGCATATAAGGGCTATTCCAGCTATTCGACACTCGAATTAACCAAATTGGTAATGGATTATGTTCATAGTACTCATACGTATGATCAGGATACGTCCTATCCTGGTAATGATGAAGCACACGATTTTGTAAGCTGGTTTTTATCTGAGAGTGAGACAGGTTATTGTGTTCATTTTGCTTCAGCTACAGCAGTTCTTTTAAGAATGCTTAATATTCCTTCCAGATACTGCCTAGGCTATGAGGTAAATCATGTTCAGCCTAATAAGACTATTACTGTGTATGATACAGATGCACATGCCTGGTGTGAGGTATGGACTGATGAGTATGGCTGGGTTCAGATTGATCCTACTTCTAATACTTTTGTAAATGGTCCCCGCTTCGAAAATGAGATAAAAATCGATGTGGAACGCCCTCGTTCAACTCCTACACCAACCCCACGACCAAATGGCGTAGCTGTAGAAGAAGCTGAGGGAGGACAGATGGTAATCATCAATGAGTTTGGAGAAAAGAAAGTCTATTATGTAAAGAATGAGGATTTACCGATTGTGATCGATTTAAGTCCTCACGAAGGAACTATAAGCAGGAAAACAGAGAGAACCCTATTGGTTATTTTATTTGTTCTTATTGCTATGCTTACTTATAGAATAGTTTATTCAGCTTTGTGGAAGCACAGATTTAGAAGTTCCAATAAAAATCTGGCAGTAAGAGCATATGGCAGATATTACTATTTGTTTGTTCGCTTCTATAGGGCAGAAAGAGATGAAGTTATCGATAGAGTAGTAGACAAAGCAATGTACAGCCGCGAAGGTGTAAGTGAGGAAGAATTCATTATGATTTCTTCGAGAGTCATCAAGAAAGTTAATCGACTTATATCTGGTGGCGGACTTCTAAAAAAGTTTATTTCTGCAACTTTGTTAAAGGTCTAAAACAATTTTAACGATAAAGTAATCAAATTTAACTAAATTTTAAGCAAAAAATTAATCTCAGATAAAGACATACCTATTCTGAGGTTATATAATGTATAGGTGTTGTTAGAAAACAATGTAATATTTCAAAGGAGAAGATTATGTTTGGTATAGGATTATGCAAAAGATTAATCCCATCACTTGCAGCTATTCTTGTTGCAGGCAGCATAATTGGTTCAATGGGTGCCATTGATGTTAATGCTGGTACAAATGATGGATTTATCTTTGAGACACAGGGCAACAATACTATCGTTCTTACTGAGTACACAGGTTCAGCAGCAGATGTTGAGATTCCTAACACAGTAAATGGTAAGAAAGTAGTTGGAATTGATGCTGAGGCTTTTAAGGATAACAAGACAGTTAAGACTGTTAAGATTCCTTCTAATGTTACTACTATTGGTGAGAATGCATTTAAGGATGCTATTAACCTTACTTCAGTACAGTTTAGCGATAGTGTAACAACAATCAGTAAGAATGCTTTTAAGGGATGTACATCACTTTCTAGTGTTAAGCTTCCAAATGCTCTTACAACAATTAAGGAAAGTACTTTTGAAGGCTGTACAGCTCTCTCATCTGTATCAATTCCTAATAGTGTTAAGACAATTGAGACAAAGGCTTTCTATGGCTGTCAGTCACTTATGGAAGTTAGTCTTTCTGAGAATGTAACAGCTATCGGTCAGATGGCTCTTGGTTATGGTTACAATGCTTCAAAGGGCATGTCAATGCCATATTCAGGTTTTACTATCAACTGTTCAGAGGGAACAAAAGCTTATGAGTACGCTCAGAACGAGGGCTTCCTTCTTAATACAGCTGATATCTGGGAGACAATTGCAAATGAGACAGGTGTTACAATCACAGGTCACAAGGGCTTCAAGAAGGCTCTCGTAATCCCAGAGAAGATTGATGGCAAGAAGGTTACTGCTATCGGTGTTCAGGCTTTCTACGGTGACGATCTTATCGAATCAGTAAAGATTCCAGAGGGCGTTACAGTTATCGACAGATGGGCATTTGATGAGTGTCCAAACCTTAAGACAGTTATTATTCCAAGCACAGTTAAGACTATTGGAACAAAGGCTTTCATGTCAGATAAGATTAAGACAGTTTGTTGTACAGAGGCTGTATATAAGCTTTATACTTGGAACTCAACAACAACACGTCACGTATATGACAATGATAAGGATGCAAAGTGTAATATCTGTAATTATGACAGATTCGCTCCAACTCCAACTCCAACAATCGATCCTTCAAAGTTCGTAACTACTACACCAGTTCCTACAAAGGCTCCTGAGATGAGCGTAGGCGACTTCGTAGATCGTTGTTATCAGATTGCACTCGGCCGTGAGGCAGATGAGGCAGGATTTAATTCTTGGGTAGATAAGCTTAATAGTGGTGCACAGTGTGGTTCACAGGTTGGTTACGGCTTTATCTTCAGCCAGGAGTATACAAACAAGAAGACATCAGACGAGCAGTTCGTTAAGGATTTGTATTCAATGTTCTTTGGCCGTGAGGCTGACGAGGCAGGATTCAAGTATTGGGTAGGCAAGCTTACAAATAAGGAGTCACGTGAGTCTGTATTCCAGGGCTTTGCTAACTCAACAGAGTTCGCTAACCTCTGTGCTAAGTATGGTATTGTATCAGGCTACTATGTTGTAGGCTGTGCAAACGATGTTCAGGGTGGTGTAAACAGCTTCGTAGCTCGTATGTATCGTATCTGTCTTGACCGTCTTCCAGATCAGGCTGGACAGAGTGGATGGGTTGAGAAGCTTATGAACGGCAGCACAACAGGTGCTTCTTGTGCAAGAGGCTTCGTTATGAGTACTGAGTTTGCTAATAAGAAGCTTTCAAATGCTGACTTCGTTGCTTATATGTATCGTGCATTCTTCGGCCGTGAGGCTGATCAGGCTGGCCTTGAGGGCTGGGTAACAATGCTTGAGCGTGGTTCTTCACGTGAGGTTGTATTTAATGGTTTCGTTAACTCAACAGAGTTCTCTAACCTTTGTTCAACATATGGCATTAAGGTTAAGTAATTAACTTATATTTAATTTTGGTTTTTGGTTAGGTTGTCTTAATAGAAAAAGTATTTTCTATTGGGGCAACCTATCTTTTTTGAAAATTTTTTCATATTAAGTGAAATATAACAGGTTCATATTCGTACTTATATATGAGAGCGGTCGTGAAGTGACTTTTCTGCAAAATAGAATTTAAGGAGAATAAATAGACGTTATGGAAGATGAAATGATAATTAACTTGTTTTGTGAGCGCTCGGAACAAGCAATTAGAGAGTTGTCTAACAAGTACGGAAGCCTTGCGCAAGGGGTCTGTGAGAATATCCTGAGAAATTCATTTGATGCAGAAGAGTGTGTAAATGATTCATTATTTACAACCTGGCTGGCAATCCCGCCAAGGCGCCCGACATCACTTAAAGCATACTTTGTAGGCATAGCAAGAAACAAAGCTATAGACAGGTTCAGATATAATACCTCAGCCAGAAGAGATACCTTTGGTGATGTTGCAATCGATGAGTTAGAAGAATACTTACAATCCTATTCATCTACCGAAAAGGAGTGTGAAGCTGAAGAATTATCTTTGGCAATTGAGAATTTCCTAGGTACCCTTAAAAAGGAAGACAGAACACTGTTTATGTGCAGATACTATTATTCGACTACTGTTCTGGATCTGGCAAATAAGATGAATAAGAGCGAAAAGTATATTAATCTTCGACTTTTCAGGATTCGCGAGAAGCTCCGCAAGTATTTAATTAAGGAGGAACTGATATGAGACGTGGTGTAGTTTCAGAAGCAATGGATAAAATGTCAGATAAGTATAAACTTGAGGCTCTGGAGTTACTTAACCAGGCTGAAATATCAGAAATAACTAATATGAAAAATGGAAAATCAACACGTAAGATAATAACTGTAGGATTGGCTGCATCTTTGACACTTGCTTTGGGTGTGTCAGTAGCAGCGGCAAATGGAGTATTTAGCATGAATGTCAGAGAAGCTGATCCATCTGAGACTATTACTCATATTGTTCAAGATTATGATGAAGAATCAGATACGATATACGAATATGAGGAGACAGTATCTGATATTGAGAATATCATTACTTTCGAAGGCCCTGATTCATGTTATGGAATTGAATTTAAGCTTGGATATGTTCCAGAAGTAAATATAGCTCCAGGTGGTGAATTTGGTGATCCATATGGATGGAACAGCAGCTTCCTTCAGTTTGAGACAAACAACGGTGGTGTAAATATTACTGTTTACTATGATCCACAGTTTGGGGAGAACGGTTGCCTGTTCTTTAACGATTCTCTTTATGATATTGAGGAATCAGTTATGGGTGAGTATGATGTATACCAATTCTCTGACACTTATATTGTTGAGTTTGAAGATTTTGACGAGAACCCAGATCATTATGATACTTATTACACACATTACATTATTATGCATCACCCAGACGGATATATCATTGTATTCTCTGGTTCGGAGGATATGGATGTTCTTAAGCAGATTGCTGAGAACCTTGAAATTCAGCATACAGATGTTGTAGTTGAGACAGAGGATTTCTCTAACCATAACTTCTCAGTTATCAGAGGTTTGGGCTGATACAACTCAGATTTAATTTAATAGACATATGAAGTATTAGGGGTGGATGTCTCAAATGACATCCACCCTCTTTACTTATAGAGAATATAGATTTGAATAAATAAAGCAAATGGTTTGCTATATGCGATGAAGGGAATTTAGAAAAATCAAAGGTGCGGCCCAAAATTCTAAATTCATTTTTTCAAAATTTAGAAAAATAGCAGTAAAGCCTGATTATTCTAAATTCTCTTTCTTCAGATTTAGAATCTATTGGATTTTCCATGAATTTTCTAAACGGATTTGACCTCTAAATTGTATTCTAGGAGACTTTGGGTCATACTCTCCCATAAATATACTTGAATTTATTCTTTCACAGGAGATTTGGCGTTTAGAATAGTAAAGGAATATGCCCGATTTTCTAAAAAGCATCCTTACAAATTTAGAATAATTGCAATTTATCCTCATTATTCTAAACAGCGTTTCAAAAAATTTAGAAAAATTATTGATTTGGCCATTTTTTCTAAACGCTGCAGTTCTTATTAAAAAAATGTATCTATTATTTGGCTGGGCATAGAGAATTGCTTTGCCGCCTCAAGAATTGAAGTAAGCTTTTATAATACGAATTGTCGCAATATTGAATATTATTCTTCGAAAATCTGATAATAAATCACACCTTAATATTTTCCTCATACATCTTAGGCGGGAGCATCGTCTTATAGACGAGTTTATATAGCTTACGGATCTCACTTTGTGAGTGAAGACGTGGCACACTTTTAAACTCTAATAATCTATAAGGCACACTAAAGCAGAGGGCATTAACGCCAGTACTTATAAGGCCGTTACGAAGATAAAATGAGAGGCGGCGCTCACGTGTCTCAAGTTCTTCAGGAGAGGAAGAACTTGAAGGATCTTCTACTTCTACCAGGATACTTGTGGCGTTTGAAAGCTCGGTTCCAATAAGTTTAAGAAGTTCGCTTCCTAATCCCTGGTCTCTGTATTCAGGATATATTGCGAGATAGTCAATCAGATATTCTTCGCCAACTTTAATTAGATAGGCGTAGCCATAGAGTCTGGGAGCCTGAGATTCTGTATAGTCAGATTCATCGACGAGGCCAAAGCACTGATAGATTCCCTTTTCGAGAGCGAGAAGGATATTCTTCAAAGGTTTTAATTCAACTGGAGGAAAATCCTCGCACATATGCTCTTCATAGTTGGAGCAGATTAATTCTGGCGTTAATGTAATAAGTCTCATCTGTAGCGCACTTCCTCGTATTCCTGGGTAAGTTCATCGATTGATTTACCTGTAGCAGACTTAACAGCTGAAGCCATCTCCCAAGGTGAATCGCTTCGATTAATATTGGCGCCCTTATGAATTCCACGTTTTACGGCGGCGTAGAACTTCTTACGCACGGCTCGTTCATGGCCCTTACCAAAGTTGTTACGGCGGCCATTTGAACCGGATTCAGCATTGACTTTCTCAATAGTATCTGTAACGAACTCGGAAAGCTGAGTGTTAGATTCATTGCCACGGTTGAGATTTTTTGTCGCATCAATAATGAAGCGGATTATCATTATTACAAAAGCGATAACTACGACTGCTATTACAACATAGAAAAGGCTGTTTAGATAAGCAGGAACTTCGCCCTCTTCTGCTTCTTCAAGCTCAGGTGGTAAATCGTGCATAAGGCCAAGAACCTGCTTGTTACCTGTGCTGCTAAAGTGTGAGAAGAGCCATTCCATAAAGCGCTGGAAGTAGTACAGGAGATATTTCTTCAGGAAATTTATCGGTACCAGAACGAGCATTACCATAGCAAGAAGAGATCCGCCAACAACGAAAATAATAGTCTTGTAGTTTTGGTTGCGGATACGGCTTATAGGCATTATGGAAGAACGCATGCTGTGATAGTAGCCATCTTCGAATTCACTTATCTGACGTGCAATAAAGAACAAGATAAAGATTCCATAGATATTGAAGAACAGACGGTCATAGTAAAGAACTCGTATTCCTTCATCAAGATAGTAAACTGGGATAAACAGAAGAATGTTTGTGACCAGCGATAAAAGAGCGCCATCAGTTTTAAGTTTTCCTGTTCTTGGTCTTGCAATACAGATTATAGAATAAGCAAAATTAAGAACTGCAACCGTAACGAATACTACGATTGAAGAGGCAGAAGAAAAAACTGGTGTAGCAGTACTTAAGAAAATCAGATATCCCGCAAAAGATAATATGTGCAGCGGGAAGACGGCGAGTGTATAGACACGAAGTCGCCTCGCAATAAGAAAGAGCACAACAAGTATAACCACAGAGTATCTGAGGTTATATAAGATGTCTTTCTGAGGTGTATAAAGCTCAACCAGAACTGACAGAGATACACTTGTCATCATGAAGATAAGAGAAGACAGTAAGTCGACAAGAAGACCGCGTGTAACCAGAATCCTTGATAAAGATTTTAATGGACTTGGATTTTTGTTATCAGCATCAATCTCTCCGCCAAGCGAAGTTACGATTCTGTCTGCGTTAATTGCGAAAAGTAGTTCCTTGAGTCGTTTTAATTTTTTAATCACGGCCAACTACCTCCCATCTGTGGAAATATGGTGCAATATCAGCCTCAGGCTCCATTTTGGAACTGAGTTTATCGCTGTTTGAGCAAGGCATAATCCACAAAATGCGCTTGCCATTAGTAATAAGTTTAGACAAAGAAGCTCTAAACTTCTCATCATAATTTGCAGAAATAATTACATTCAAATTATCAGAAAAATTCTTAAGACAGTATTCTTCAAGAAGTTCAGTCATTGAAGAAGCAGGCTTCTTAAGATCGATTCTTGCAAGTTCGATACCTCTCTGGCCGATTGAAGTAGAGCCAGAAGAAGCACTATCACTCATATCAGATACTGGACTTCCACTTACAATATCCTTTCCATTCGAAAAGAATGATACAGATATTCCCTGATTACATAATTCCATCATATAAGAATATGCAAGACTAATTGACTTCTCCAGAAGCGCATCAGACTTCTTGGTGTTG
This sequence comes from Clostridia bacterium, assembly GCA_024403775.1. Classification (GTDB taxonomy): domain Bacteria; phylum Bacillota; class Clostridia; order Saccharofermentanales; family Saccharofermentanaceae; genus Saccharofermentans. Next base: position 41,146 of record JAKSRE010000007.1, read on the forward strand.
TAGAAATCCAGGTTTAAAAACAGATTTATATGTCTGTCAGAAGTAGAAGTATTAGTATTTACCATGAAGTCTCCAGCCTTGGCACTGGCTGTCCAGTTGATGGAACGCATAGGGTCAGTTGGCTGATATTCACGAATTCCAGCGAATGAGAAAGGATCAGTAAGAAGAGTTCTTCTTGCAGTTGTCTCACTGAAAGTAACAGACATAAGCGGCTGCAATTCCTTATTTGAGATAATTTTAGGAAGGATAGTAATACTTGAATTAGGTGTAAAATCCTTGCCCATCTTTTTAATGAGAAGAAGGTCAGAAGTAGATGCATTGACTCTTGGGAATGTATAAAAACCTCTTGCCTGACAGTTTACCTTAATCTTACGGGTATGTCTTGAGTGAGCGCCCATCGTGAGCATATCCTCACGATAAAAGTTATCAGTAATGGTAACGTTTGTCATATCAAGAAACTTAATAGCAAGCGGAGTCTCAAATTTAAGAATAAGAAAAGGAAGTGGAAGACGCTTATTGTTCTGGGCAATCTCGACAACGTCAATTGTGTCGCCAAAATTGGCAACTTCCTGAGAGAAGTGCACATCTATATCGAGTTTACGAAGTGCATGCTTCATATAGATTCTCAACTCAATTGTCGTGAGAATGCCTATTAAGATGATGAAAACAATAATAGTCATTACTTACTAAAATCCTCCGTTGGACATGGAACAGTCTCAAGGATTCTTCCAATAGCCTGAACAGCCAAGTCATGGCGGCTCATGTATTTACCATTTTCGCCAAATGAACCAGAAGCATGAAGTGAGAGTCTGTGAGCAAGAACAGGAGCTGCTAACTCTTTTAAGTCCTCAGGAATAACCATATTGCGGCCTCTTAGAAGAGCAAGCGCCTTGGCTGCTGCCACGAAAGCAAGAAGTGCACGTGGGCTTGCACCAACTCTGATGTCCTTGGCATTACGTGTAGCTTCAACAATAGAAGCGGCATATGAATAGAGGCTGTCCGCAACATGAATATTTTTTGCTTCTTCCTGCATCTTAAGAAGATCTTCGCCACTTAAAACAGGATTTAACTCATCAAGTGGATCGCTTGTTGCAAATCTCTTAAGAATCTGGATGCTCTCTTCATGTGTAGGATAATCCATCTTAAGTTCAAGTAAAAATCTGTCGAGCTGAGCCTCAGGAAGTGGGAATGTACCCTGTGACTCAATTGGGTTCTGCGTAGCGATTACGAGGAATGGAGGCTTTAATTTTGTAGTTACACCATCAACTGTAACCTGCTTTTCTTCCATACACTCAAGAAGACTGCTCTGAGTTCTTGCTGTTGCACGGTTAATTTCATCAGCAAGAAGAATATTTGTAAATACAGGACCTTCACGGAAAACGAATTTCTCCTGGCTTCTGTCATAATAATTGATACCTGTTAAATCTGATGGGAGAAGATCGATAGTAAACTGAACTCTCTTAAAATCAAGTCCCAAAGACTGTGATAAGCTTCTGGCTGTCTTTGTCTTACCAGTACCAGGTACATCCTCGAGAAGTACGTGGCCGCCAGTTAAAAGAGCTACCATTAGTAATTCAATCTGCTTATCCTTACCAACGATTACCTTATTAACATTTTCCATTATGCTCTTGGCTGAATCGCTTGCTGATGTGTACATATAAAAATACCCTCCAATAACTTTATGCATTTAATTATAATTCTCGCCAGAGGTTAAAGGTATAAGACAAAGTTAAGAATTGTTATAGAGTAAATCAATTATTTGTCTTGAAAGCATATTGGTTTGGGAATTGAGATTTTTACTTATGAAGAGAAAAATCTGTTATTTTGTGGGGGGGCTGGAATTATAACTGTGGGAGGGATTTAAAATCTTGGTCTAAGTGTGCCAAACTTATGAATTGTTGGAAGTTGGAGTTCTCTTCTTGTAACTTGGATTGCAGTTTTCTATAAACAGATAGTAACAGACCTATTTTGAAGATGTTTTCTGTTTAGAATAATTGCAGAAAGCAGCCAATTTTCTAATTTGCTTCCTTTAAGATTTAGAATAAATACACATATGCTTAATTATTCTAAATTTTTTACTGACGTTTGTAAAATATGCTTCTAACCCAACATTATTCCAAACCGAGTCTTACAGAATTTGTAAAAATTCGTATCCAGTTCGTTTTTTACAAACACACCCTCTATATTTCGGAGAATGTAATGATAAAAAAGAGCGAATCTCATATATAACATAATACAAACTCAAAACATACAAAAAAGCCATCTCAAAAGTAATCTTTCAATCACTTTCGAGATGGCCTTTTAAATATTTTAACTTAAACCCCAGATTAGAGTGACTCCTTAAGCTCCAATGAGTGCTCAGCATTCATTACGCGGCACATCTCAACGAAGTCCTTAAGTGGCATACCCTGAATCTGCTTGTTGTTTCCACGCATGTTGATAGAAACTGTCTCTTCCTCAGCTTCCTTGTCACCAAGAACGAGGATATATGGATCCTTGTATGTCTTATATGTCTTAATCTTGTCACGCATGTTCTTATCAGCGTAATCAACCTCAACACGGATGCCAGCCTTACGAAGCTCGTCGTAAACCTTCTTAGCATAGTCGTTGTGTGATGTACGGATAGGTACGATAGCAACCTGGAATGGTGAGAGCCAGAATGGGAAAGCACCCTTGAAGTTCTCGATGAGGATACCGATGAATCTCTCGAAAGAACCAAAGATAGCACGGTGAATCATTACTGGACGCTTCTGCATTCCGTCGCTGTCTGTATACTTAAGATCAAAGTTAAGTGGGAGCTGGAAGTCAAGCTGAACTGTACCCATCTGCCACTCACGGCCGAGAGCATCCTTCATCTTGAGGTCAATCTTAGGACCATAGAAAGCACCGTCACCCTCATTAATCTCATATCCGCCTTCGCCATAGTACTTGTCAAGGATTTCCTTGAGCTCAGCCTCAGCGTGGTTCCAAACCTCAACATCACCCATGAAGTCATCAGGTCTTGTTGAGAGCTCAGCTACATATGTAAGACCAAATGTCTCGTAGATGCTTGTAGCAATCTTCAAGATATCATCAATCTCTGCACCAATCTGATCTTCTGTTAAGAGAGTATGGTCATCGTCCTGACGGAACATCTGTACTCTGAAAAGACCATTAAGCTCACCTGACTTCTCCTTACGATGGATAACGTCAACCTCTGAGAATCTAAGTGGAAGATCCTTATAAGAACGACCCTTGCTCTGGTAAACCTTGATAGCGTTAGGGCAGTTCATTGGCTTAACTGCATACAAATCATCTGGGTTCTCTGGGTTAACTGGAATTACGAACATACCATCCTGGTAGTGTGCCCAGTGACCTGATGTTACCCAAAGATCTTTCTTCTGAATCTGTGGAGCAGAAATCTCCTGATAACCATGATCCTCATGAATGTCTCTCCAGAAGTTCAAAAGAGCATTGAAGAGCTTCCATCCACGTGGGAGCCAGTATGGCATACCTGGAGCTGTCTCATCAAGCATGAAGAGCTCTAACTGTGGGCCAAGCTTCTTGTGGTCGCGCTCGAGAGCCTCTTTGATAAGAGCCTTGTGATCCTTGAGCTGCTGCTTGTCTGGGAAAGCATAAGCATAAATTCTCTGGAGAGAATCACGCTTCTCATCTCCACGCCAGTAAGCACCTGAAGCAGATCTGATCTCGAAAGCAACATTCATCAACTCCTGTGAGTTATCAACGTGAGGTCCACGGCAAAGGTCAACGTAGTCGTCACCTGTGTAGTAAACTGTGATAATCTCAGACTCTGGGAGATCCTGGATCAATTCAATCTTGAACTTCTCACCCTCAAAAATCTCCATAGCTTCCTGCTTTGTTACTTCCTTGCGAGTCCAGTTCTCTCTGCGCTTCAAAATCTCACGCATTTTATCTTCAATATTCTTAAAATCATCCTGGGTTACAGTTACACCCTCTGGCATAAGAAAGTCGTAATAAAAACCATCAGCGATCTGTGGTCCAATGGCAATCTGTGTGTCCTTGCCATAGAGCTCTTTTACTGCCTTAGCCATGATGTGTGAAAGGCTGTGTCTGTAAACACTTAAGAAAAACTCCTGTTCCATAAAATGTCTCCTTTTGTTTTATTTATTGTCGAAAAGTTCAACTACCAAATTATTCAAATACAAAAATCCCTTGCACAAAGGATTTTTGTGCAAGGGACGTAAAAACTAACCAGTATTCGCGCGGTTCCACCCTCGTTGCAAACTTTACTACTGATAATATACTATCAAACCAAAGCTGCCTCTTAATAACGATTATAACGTAATCAACGTGCCTGATTAGGGCCTCTCCGAGGTGGTCTTCATCAATCTTTGGGTCTTCGGATGCTCTCACCATGTGCATCCTTCTCTGGTAAGACTTAATCAAAAGATTACTCTTCTCATCAACGATTTATTTTGTCTTAATAACACGCATCTTCAATGCGTATCGCTATTGTACAACAAGACCTATTATTTGTAAACAATAGGTTTTATGGGCATTAATTAGCTGACTGACGGTCTTTAACAAATGAAACAAGTGCTGTCTCAGAAGTACGTTTAATAGAATCATTAAATTTAGTCATTCTCTTAACGCCTGCTGCAAACACGAAATAAATAATAATAAGCAGTGCTAATATTTCGGAAAAGAAAACATTAAAGGGAGCATCCCAAAAGATATCAACAATGAGAAACGGATATAAGCAAAATGTAGTAATAATAGATACTACCAGTATAATAGAAGCAAATATTCCAATAAACAAAGCTTCATCCCAAGGGAATCCACCTACTATTTTACCTGTCTGACCATTAACAAGAATAGTATATGGATGGTCGTTATATCTAAAGGTCAAGAACCATGCAGGCAAGAATACATATTTTGCTTCGGATAATTTTTTAGTCTTGATGTTTCTTCTTTCGATTCTTTTTTCTTTACCCTCGCCAACACTATCAATCAGATTCTTTTCAAAGAGCTTAATGGCTCTGATTTTTGCCGTTTTTTCTGCTTCAAGAGGTGTAACATCAGCCGAATCTGCATAAAATCCGAGAAGATAATTCTCATTAAAAGTCTTTAGTCCACTGTAATTAAATGGCTCAAGATGCTCAGAAATATTGTCGTTTAGCTTTTTTGAAGCATCTGTTGTTATTTTGTTGAAGGTGCATCTGCCGCCCCTTAAATAGCGGCAGGTGATATGTCTATCATCCTGATTAACGTGTTCGGATAATATAACTGCAGAACCATAGCATTCCAAAGAAGAAATATAGTATGGAATATAGATAGGACGAAGAGTATCTATCTTAAAGTTTTTAATCTCTTTAGGAATCAAAAGGCCACTTTTAAGTCTACTTCTGATGCTTTCCTCAGCCTGCTCTCGTGTAACTTTGAATGGAATAATAGCATCTGGTCTTTTGATATTGTCTATGCGCGAAAAAACAATTGATGAATTACCACAGTAAACACAGAAAGTAGATGATTCTGTGTCATTAATAATAATCTCAGCACCACATGAATTACAGATAAAAATATTACACTTCATTTTTTTAGTTACTGTGTCCAAGTTATTAGAATCAGTATAATCTGTCTCTGGTATTTCAAACATGTCAAAACTATTTTCGCATGAAGAGCATTTTATTGATTGTGATTCTATATCAAAGGTCAAACGACCTGAACAATTTGAACATCTTTTAATCATACTTCTTTAGAAATTCCTCCATTAGTGCTTTCTATTCTCATTTGATTATCACGAATCTTTTTCTGTTCTTCTCTAATGGCTTGTTCTGTTGTTGGAGTAGCATCAACGCTTGGAATAAAAGTACGTTCTTTTATACGATCTTCACTATAAAGCATATCGATTCCCTCTTTTGAGAAATCAAATATTGTACCTTTGGAATCGCCTATATTATTAGACTTTAATAGGATATTTGCAGTCACAAAAAGAGCTACACCAAAACCGAGAAGAAGCCCTAACGTGCTTGCTAATAAATAACCTAATATCATAATTACATTCTCCACTGCAATCTCCTTTCATATCATGATAGTATGTTAACAAATTTGCTTAACAAAAATAAACACTTTTGTATTGCAAAAGAGTTACATATTGGTGTGTTGTACAGTAAATAAGATTCCTTTTTTGATTTGACAAGTGCCCGATTTTGATTTAAGAATATCATTAAAATCGAGCACCAATGACGTATACAAATTAATCAACACTTTGACGCTTATTTGCAAAGCTGGTAAGTGTAGTTGCAGTGGTTCTCTCAATAGACTTCTTAACTGATTTAAGTCTCTTTAGTCCTGTACAGAAGGAGCTACCAGCGAAGATACAAATGAAAATAACTATTTCAATTAAATCGCCAGCAGAGTCACTGTCATCAATATGACCAATCGCATAGAAGAGACCAGCAAATACCAGTGTTAATATAGCAGTAAGAATAACCATTAGGCCTACATAAATAGCAGTATATTTTGGTTTATCCCATGGTACGCCGCCTACAACTTTACCAGTTTGGCCATTTACAAGAATGGTATATGGCTGATCCTCATATCTGAATGTCAAAAACCATGCAGGGAAGAGGGCAGTTCTGGAATTACCATTGATTCTGGCATTAAGTCTTTTGGAATCGACTTTCTTATTAGAACCTTCTTTTACACTCTCAATCATTGACTGCTCGAAGAGATTTACCGCTCTTGAACGTGCGGTATTTTGTGCTTCAAGCATAGGAACGTCAGACATATCTGCATAGAAACCAAGGAGGTAATCCTCATCGAATTCTACGATTTTCTTATAGTTAAATGGTTCGAGGCGCTCGGAAGAACTGTCAGCCAGCTTCTTTGAAGCGTCTGTGGAAACATGTGTGAAGTCGCATTGAGCTTTTCGAAAATAATAATAAGTATGACTATTCTTGCCACTTCCTACTACAGAAGACATAAGTGCAGATCCAGCACACGAGATATCTGTGATGTAATAAGGAATATAGATTGGGCGCAAAGTCTCAACAGTAAAATTCTTGATGGCTTCTGGAACAAGGCGGCCATTACCTATTCTCTCGCGGATAATCTGCTCAGCCTGCTCTCTTGTAACAGTAAACGGAATGATGCACTCTGGGCGCTTCATTGAAGTCATACGTGAGAAAACGATTGAAGGGTTGCCGCAGTATACACAGAAGGTTGATGCCTCAGTATCATTAATTACAATCTCGGCACCACAAGAATTACATGTATAGACATTGCAGTCCATCATTCTCTGAATCTTATCACTGGTCTCAAGATTATTCTGATCATTAACCTCTGGAATCTCTTCAACAGTAAAGACACTCTCACAGCTGCAGCACTTTACGCCTCTTTTGGCGATGTCATAAACAAGACGGCCAGCACAGTTTGAACAAGTTTTAATCATATATGCCTACCTCACTTTCTCTCACGATATGGAACATCAACGAGCTCTGTCTTACGACGGTTTACTCTGTTTGATGTCTCAAGAAAATGAACGCCACCAAATGAAAAGTCATTCACTGTACCCTTTGAATCGCCAATATTATTGGACTTATTCAGCATATTACTTAAGATATGAAAGGTAAAACCTGCAGCGCATGGAAGCGCAAATACTAATCCAGCAATAAAATATCCCATGTTTCTCTCTCCCTAGTAAAACATACTTATAAAATCTTATCAGTAGTCAGCAGTTGTGTAAACATTCGCGGCAGGCACTTTTTTGAGTATAATTCCTCGAAAATGTGTTATATTTGAACTGTATTTTAGTTTGAAGGAAGAATTTTATGGCTGCAAAGAAAAGAATCTATTATAAATCAGTTACCCGCGCTATCCTCGATATTAGCGAGAGCCGCAACAAGAAATCTCAATTGTCGAAAATCTTATTCTACGCGCTCATAATTCTGGCAGTAGTGTTTGTAGCGGTTGCTCCAAGTTATATAATGTCATATTTTGAATGTTCACCAACTGTTGCATGCATTCCTTCCTTTGTTGTTCTCGGTCTGGTTTTCTTTGGTGCAAACTTCCGTAAGAGACGCGCACTAAGTAAATTCATGAGAGTATCAGATGTCAGCAGTAAAGTTAAGTTAATCGAACTTGGAGACGAAATGACTCTCCAGGATTATAAAGTTTTCTACGATAACGACACTTGGATTTTTGGTTCACATAAGGATGAGATTGTGCCATTCATCTATAACTGGTTTTTATCAGCAGGAATTATCGATGAGAATAAGAAATTTAATGTTTATACAATTAAGACGGATGTTATAAACAGAATGTTTAAGCGTTCAATCGCAGCTAAGTCACTGGACAATCAGGCTGCTGAGGTAACATTGATTCCTATTACTGAGTTTGAGTTTACAGATGAACAGCTTGATAAACTTATTGAAGAAGCAGCCTATGTTCGTCCGTTCCAGTTTGAGAGATGGCTTCGTAAGAACTATATAGTTCCAGCATTTTTTGATGAGGGAGAAGATGAGGAGGAGCTGTCGGAGGCGGAGAAGGCTGGTGCTTCTGAAGTAGAGGGAACGGCTGAATCTGAAGAGGCTTCTAACGAGGCTTCGGAGGCTTCGGAGGCTGACGAAGCTTAAAGAACTGCTAAGTAACACTGTTACAACGTCAGGTTTTATCGTGTTTTTATATGTGCGCCGTGGCTTAAGGACATGGCGCATTTTTTGTGAGTTTTTGTTAAATTTTCTTAGGGATATGTGGCAGACAAGGCATTAGTCAGTTCCCAGTTTATAATTTCCCCACTATTTCAACAAAATTATAAATTTTTCTAAAGCTAGTTTATAATTTTCGAAGTTTAAGCCAATTTTTATAAACTCGTTCTTCGCGGATTTATAATTTCAGCCTAAACTTGCATTTTTTATAAACTGGATTTTGATCCTCAAGCACACAATAGGGGACTAATAAGCAGAATTCTTGCTATAGAAGCCTATTTTTGTCTTCGAAGGAGCGTTGATGGTTTATAATTTTACTAAAATTCCTAGGGAATTATAAATTCCTGCTTCCCCAGTTTATAATTTCCCCTCTATTTCAACAAAATTATAAATTCTACTAAAGCCAGTTTATAATTTCCGAAGATTAGGCCTATTTTTATAAATCTACGTTGTTGAAGCCGCAGAAGAACCTATAGAATGAGAACCTTCTGTACTACCTTTTTTACCGTTCGATTTATTGGGCCCCGTTTATCTTTTGAGAAAGCCCCAGCCACTTTCTATTATACACATTATCCGACCCATTGGTCAGGTGTTCTTCCCAAACGATTCTTATTTGGAAGTCTGCTGTCAATAAGACTCCAGGACGTAAACTTATATGTCATAAAAAGGTCATTATAAAGTTCAGTATTACGCTGCTGGTAAGTACCGCTATTAGCAAACTCGGATACCTTAAGAAGTGACTTGACGAGACGCCATGATAGTTCAGTTCTCTTGACGTGATTTAGGCTATATGCGTCGCCACCTACAGAGGCGCGGGCACTACTATAGAGCGCATCAATTCTAGCGATGGCGGAATCTGACATGCGGTGATGTGCATCCATTTCGGAAGGATAATTATTGTTATACATTCGTGATATTGGGGACAGGAAATCCATGCAGTAGTCGCGTTTCCATATATTGTTGAGCCAGATTTTACCATTATAGGAGCCCTCATAAGAGCAGTTTGGACCTACATTGTGATTACGGACCTGAGCGGTAAGAATGTCGAGTACTTCCTTCATCTCATCGCCTGCATCTCCATAGTACTCATTCAGGAAGAACTCCATCTCCTTGTCGATATCGCAGTCAGGATCTCTTAGAAGAGTTGAGAGCAGGTAAACTCTAAGGTCGTTATACTCAGTATTAAGTCTGTACATTCGGTCGGTATTCTGTAGATAAATGCCTTTAACTCCGAGGGAGTGGTAGAACTTAATATCCTCAATAAGTGAGTAGATGTTAGGGAAAGGTGCATATGTATCCCTGAAATCTACCGTATATTCCCAGATCCAGAGCTGAGAACCAGGATTATTGTTTACGAGTTCAACCCACTTGTTTAGATATATAGCCATCTCGTTATTGCGATAGCAGCCATAAGTCTCGTCGAGATTCTGACTCTCGTAAAGTGAGTGTGCATAGCAGCGCTCAATCGGCGCAAATCTGATGATTACGTGGTCGTCAATTGTCATATTAACAGGCGGTATTTTATTTTGAACATATGCGAGCATATCCACATAAACATTGCTGTAGTCTTTTCCTTCACGTATGCCCTTGGCCTTAATCTCCTGGGACATCTGGTTACACAGATTAAGGAATAAAGCAGAGTTCACTTCGCCCTGCCAGCCGTTCTGGTAGTCGCTGTATTTCTTATAGTGCGCAGATCTGAACTCTGAACAGCTGTTGCAGTAACAAATACTTCCGTTGTCGGCCTGCGACAGACAAATAATCTGCATAGGCGCATTAGGGTCGTATATCTTAGGGTTGTCGAGCATCTCGAAAATGTGTGTTTTAATCCTCTCATATACACCAGGCTGCGAAAGGCAGATTTGACGGTCATTCCAGTTCATAGATGTATTAGGATCCACAAACCATTCGGGATGTTGGGTGAGATCATCTGGAGTGAAATATTCTGCCGCAAGAGTGTGTGCGTGACCAGGCTGAAGGCCGCCATAATCATCTGTGGTCTTGGTTGACAGATACCATTTCTGGCTTCCTGCAAGTGAATCCATCTGGACGTTTGCAAATGTTCCATTAAGGCCATATGAGAGTGAGTACATACGATTTTCGCCGACACCAGACCAGTAGTTCAGGTCGACATCAGTGAAAGTAAATGCTCTCTCATAGTCATAATTTATGCTGGAAGAATATTTGAAGCAGTCCTGATTACTCTTCATGCCATCTTCCCAGGCGAGCCAGAAGTAGCCGCCGCAAAGCTGCATGAAATAAACGGAACCATCAATGAGGCCTCGAACACCAATTCCAGTGATTGAGACGCCATTATCGTAGGATTTAATTGAATAGCTGCCCTCCGATGAATACTTGGCTGTGCCATGTGGGCGGTTAGTTGCTCCGACAGATATCTCTCGAAGGCCTGTTGAACCCTTCGAAGTAGCATCCGTTATGATATTTGGCGTATAGCCATCGAGGTGGGAGATTGCAGTCTGAATGAGCATGGCAGAGTACTCTTCTCTCGAATTTGAATTCGAAGGGATAACTATTACTGCTTTGCCCATATTCTCGGTGAAAGGACTGTTTTTATAAGCCTCAATTCCAGTAACAGGCGGGTTTGTAGGCGTTGGAACCGGAGTAGGAGACGGAGTAGGCGTTGGCGTCGGAGTAGGTGATGGCGACGGAGAAGGTGTCGGCGTTGGCGTATTTGTAGGTGTTGGGGTATTAGTCGGCTTCTTCGTTGGAGTCGGTGTGTTTGTCGGAGTTGGGGTATTAGTCGGCTTCTTTGTAGGAGTCGGCGTTGGAGTGTTAGTAGGCGTCGGGGTATTAGTCGGCTTCTTTGTTGGAGTCGGCGTTGGAGTGTTAGTCGGAGTTGGTGTCGGCGTACTGGTAGCCGTAGGACTAGGAACGCTGGTTGGCGTAGCTGTTGGTGAAGAAGTTACAGCTGGCTCCTTGGTAGGTTCTGGCGTAGTAACAGCTACTGTAGGTGTTACAGTAGGCGTTGATGTAGCTTCTACAGTAGGAGGTATTGTTGGAACTGCTGTTGGTGTTGGAACAGAAGTAGAGGTAGGAGTTGCCGTTGGCGGTTCTTCCATTCCAAAGCCAACTGACACACCTGCTGTTGGTGTGTTTACAACTGGTTCTGAAGTTGGCGCAGATGTTACTTCTGGTGTGGAGATTGGTGCAGAAGTTGGTGCACCTGTAATGCTTCCGTTAGGATCTGTAGTTGGATAAGCTTCTGGATGACAGACAGAACATGGGCCTGTTGCTACAAAGATTGATCCTGAAGAAGCATCGATATCGCCCGCTTCGATTCCGTATGAATCACATATGGCAGCAAATTCTACTGAACCAGAGAATCCATTAAATATTTCCTTTCGAGTAGAACCATTCTCGAGGGAAGATACCCAGTAAGCTTTGCCTGTTGGATCTGATTCTCTTCCAAGGAATGCCTCATATAAGACCTCAACATAATGCTCATTACATAAGTTGCGGTTATAAAATTCCGCACTAAAAACAAATCCATAAGCAACAGAATACCCGCTAAGAGTCTTATCTACCAGATAATTGGTCCAGCCAGCCATTCCGTCATCATCGCAGCTTCTGTTAAGGACAACGTTATAAAGCCTCTCGACAAATAAATTTATGAGAGCATTTTTATTAAAATCATTTCCTTCGACGTGGTAGCCTCTTACAACGCCAAAGCTTTTACAAAGATTGGAAAACTCAAGGGAATTGGCAAAACCTGCAAAAACTTCTTCACGAGAAGCGCCTTCATCAAGAAGTTTTACCCAGTATTTAAATCCATCGCTGTCTGCTGTACGGCCAAAGAAAGCGTCATACATGTAGTTTACATATTCAAAGTTTGCAGTCTGTTTACCCTGAAATTCAGGACTAAAAACAAATCCATAAGCAACAGAGCAGCCAGTTGCCTGCTTATTAATCAGGTTCTGAGTCCAGCCATCAAGACCAATATCATCTGGTTCACGGCTGAGACAGATTCTGTAAAGTCTGGTAACAAAAGAGCGGATGCCTTCTTCATCGATATCGTCATTCTCCTCAGGATATTCGACATCTATGTCGTAAATCACACCAGAGTCAGTTAATTCTGCTGATGAAAGAGGAATGCAAAAACTACAAAAGGCGATAGAACACGCCAAAAGAAAAGACAGAAATTTAAGGGTTCTCATGGTATTCCTTCCTAAAACAAGCCGCAAAAAAACAAAAGATTACGTGAATCCCATAGTTCTCCCCTTAAGTCATTTATATATGTTTCTTTCTCGAAAATCAACCTTCACGCGTTCCAACATTTAAAACTCTTGTAATTAAGTTATTTTACTGTATAATGGGTTCGTCAAAGGAGACCACATTTTTTGTTGTCTCCTTTATATTTTGCTTAAAATATGATATACTACAAAAAATGTTGTTTTGGAGAGAAACAAAGTGGGAAAAGTAGATTCTACAATTAAGAATGAGACCAAGAATCTGGCATATATAGTGCTGGTTTTGAGTGTCTTATTAGAGGCAGGATATCTTATCGCTGGCCAGTGGAATTATTCAGTTCTCCTTGGTAACCTTCTAGGTGGTGCTGCGGGACTTATTAACTTTTTCCTTATGGGACTTGGACTTCAGAAGGCCTTAACAAAGGATGTTGAAGGTGCCAAGACTACTGCGAAGTTCTCTCAGACCTATAGATTCCTTTTTATCGGAGTAGTACTTGTAGCAAGTATCTATTTGCCTTGTTTTGACATGGTGGCTACACTTGTTTCAGTATTCTTTACTTCACTTGGAGTTTATATCAGAGCATTAGTATTAAAGAAAGTTCCTTCAACCCCTGCAGTTGAAGAGACTAATGAGAATAAGGAGGTTACTGCAGAATGAGTATTTTGTTATTGATTCTTGCTATTCTTCCTATTGTGGCAGGCATTATCATCAAGATTATGTTTGTACCTGCAGTTGAGGGAATCTCTGTAACAGGTGCGCATATATTCTTTACAATTGATTTGCCATTAGGCGGTCTTCCAATTACAGAATCTCAGGTTAACTCATGGCTGGTTATTTTATCACTGTTTTTCTTCTGTCTTTTCCTTACACATGACCTTAAGACAAAAGACATCTCCAAAAGACAGGTTATTGCTGAGTGGATTGTAGAAGCAGTTGACAAGATGGTATTAAAGAACATGGGTGATTTCTTCATGGGATTTGGTCCATTTATCGCAGCTATTATGGGATTATCTGCAATGACCAGTTTGATGTCAGTTGTTGGTTTGTTCCCAGCAACCTCTGATATTAACGTAGTTGGCGGATGGGCAATACTCGTATTCTTCGTAATTACCTACTATAAGCTTAAGGCAGGTATTCTTGTTTACCTCAAAGGTTTTACAGAGCCAGTTGCATTCTTTGCACCAGTTAACGTGGCAAGTGAATTTGCTACACCATTCTCAATGGCTTTCCGTCATTATGGTAACGTGCTTTCAGGATCAATAATTTCTGTACTTATAGCATCAGTTCTTGGTGCATTATCTAATTTAGTATTCCAGTGGCTTCCAGAACCACTCTCGAGCATAGAGTTTTTCAGAATCGGACTTCCTGCTATTTTCTCCATCTACTTTGATTTATTCAGTGGATGTTTGCAGGCGTTCATTTTCGCGATGCTTACTATGCTCTATGTATCAAATGGATTCCCACAGGATGAGTACTTCAAGCGTAAGGCTTTGAAGCATGCAAAGGAAAATAAAAAATAAATTTAAACGATAAATTGGAGGTTTAAATATGTTAGAGTTAGCAATCGGTCTTATTTTGGGTGGATGTGCAATTGGTGCTGGTATTGCCATGATTGCAGGTTTTGGTCCTGGTATCGGTGAAGGTCAGGCAGTAGCTGCAGCTTGTGAAGCTATTGGTAGACAGCCAGAGTCACAGAGTGCTGTTACAACAACAATGCTTATGGGTTGTGCGGTTGCAGAGACAACAGGTCTTTATTCTTTCGTTATTGCACTTCTCTTAATCTTCTTGGCTCCAGGTAGATTTGTAAATATCCTCTTGAAGGCTTTAGGAAAGATGTAATCTGAAGTAACGGTTAAGTTTATGAACGAATTAGATGTTTTATCAGTTAATATATGGCAGATTTTAATATCTCTTTTTAACCTTGCAATCTTGTATTTCCTTTTCAAGAAGTTTTTGTTTGCACGAGTAAAAGCTATTGTTGCCAAGCGTGCCAGTGAAGTTACTGCAGAGTACGACAAGGCGCAGAAGGCTACAGAGGAAGCAAACGAGATTAAGGCTTCATGGGAAGAGAAGATTAAGACTGCAGATGCAAAGGCCGAAGAGATTATTCAGGCTGCTGTAGAGAAGGCAGATAATAGAAGTGAAGTCATGCTTTATGAGTCTCGTGAGAAGGCTGAATCTATCGTCAGAAAGGCTAAGGCCGATGCTGAGCGAGAGAGAGCCGAGGCACAGGCTACAATTAAGCAGGAAATCGTTGATGTTTCTACTGCTTTGTCAGAGAAAATTATCGGTCGAGAGATTAATATGGATGATCATAGAAGTCTTATTGACTCCTTCATCGACAATATGGGGGATGAATAATGAACGGTAATGCCAAAGAATATGCTTTAGCTGTTTTTGCAATTGCCCTGGAAGAGGATTCCATGACAGTGATTCATGATGACTTGATTATGGTTAAAGATGCGATTACAGAGAATCCAGGCTATATGGAATATCTTGTGAATCCAGCTATCCCAAAGTCAGAGAGACGTGAGAATCTGAAGATGGTTTTCGAGAGCAGAGTTTGCGGAGATGTATTTGCTTTTCTGAATATTCTTTGTGATCATGGCGATATGTATGTGATGAACGAGGCTATTGATGAATTTTGTGCTATGTATGAAGACTACATGAGATTCTCAAAGGCGGTTGTCACAAGTGCTGTTGCACTTACTGAAGAAGAGAAAACAAAACTTGTAAGTAAGCTTCAGTCTGTTACGAACAAGCGAATCGAGGCAGAGTATCGAGTTGATCCAAGCCTTATTGGTGGTGTGACAGTTGATGTTGATGGAAAGTTTTATGATGGAAGTGTTCGTAAGAACCTTAGTAATATAAAGGAAGTGATATCTTAATATGACTAGAAAGCCAGAAGAAATCAGTAATATCCTTAAGGAACAGATTAAGAACTACAAGAACCGCATCGATATGGGTGAGGTTGGTACAGTTGTACTTGTAGGTGATGGTATTGCAAGTGTATACGGTCTTCGTAACTGTATGTCTACAGAGCTCCTTGAGTTTGAGGATGGAAGTGTAGGACTTGCTCAGAACCTCGAGAGTGAGACAGTATCTGTTGCTATCCTTTCTGATAAGAATGATATCAAGGAAGGAACAAAAGTTAAGAGAACAGGTACAGTATTATCTGTTCCAGTTGGCGAGAGTTTCCTTGGAAGAGTTGTTAACCCTCTTGGTGAACCAATTGATGGTAAGGGAGCTATTCATAGCAGTGCAAGAAGACCAGTAGAGGCTGAAGCTCCTGGTATTATCGAGCGTCATAGTGTAGACAGACCACTTCAGACTGGTATTAAGGCTATCGACTCAATGATTCCTATTGGTCGTGGTCAGCGTGAGCTTATTATCGGTGACAGACAGACAGGTAAGACACAGATTGCCATTGATACAATTATCAATCAGAAGGGCAAGAACGTTATCTGTATCTATGTTGCTATCGGACAGAAGGCAACTTCAGTTGTTCAGATTGTTCAGGATCTGACAAGAGCTGGTGCCATGGAATACACAACAGTAGTATCTGCTACTGCTGCTGAGAGCGCACCAATTCAGTACATTGCTCCATATTCTGGTTGTGCAATGGCTGAGTATTTTAGAGAGATGGGTAAGGACGTTCTTATTGTTTATGACGACCTTTCAAAGCATGCTGTTGCATACAGAGCTCTCTCACTTCTTATCAGAAGACCTCCAGGACGTGAGGCTTATCCTGGTGACGTTTTCTATCTCCACAGCAGACTTCTTGAGCGTGCTGCATGTGTAGATGACGCTTTTGGTGGCGGATCAATTACTGCCCTCCCAATCGTTGAGACACAGGCAGGTGACGTATCTGCATATATTCCTACAAATGTTATCTCAATTACAGATGGACAGATATTCCTTGAGACAGAGTTGTTCCACAGTGGTATCATCCCAGCTGTAAACCCAGGTATCTCTGTAAGCCGAGTTGGTGGTTCAGCTCAGGTTAAGGCAATGAAGAAGGTTGCTGGTGAATTAAAGCTTCTTTATTCTCAGTACCGTGAGCTTCAGGAATTCTCACAGTTTGGTAGTGACCTTGATGCTGATACTAAGGCAAGACTTCGTCTTGGTGAGAGAATCGTTGAGGTATTGAAGCAAGGTCTTAACTCTCCAATTCCTGTAGGTGGACAGGTAGGTATCATTTATGCAGTTATTCACGGATACCTTAATAACATTCCAGTAAAGAATGTTAAGGAATTCGAGAATGATTTGTATCAGGTATTGGATCGTGAGCATCCAGACTGGATGAGAAGAATTGTTAATGGTTCCTGGACAAGTGATGATGAGGCAGAACTCAAGGAAGTTCTTGAGAAGATGACTTCAAAGTCATAAGAGAATAGACCACAGATTAGATTATTAGTTTAAGGATTTAAGGATTTAAGATGGCAAAGGATATTAAGGTTTTAAGAAAGAAGATTAAAAGCTTTGATTCAACGCTTCATTTGACTGGAGCGATGGGTCTTGTTGCTTCTTCAAAAATCCGTAAGGCAACCGATGCTATGCTTGAAGGTCGTAAATATTTAGAGGCAATTACTGAAGTAGTAAATGACTTAAAGAAGTGTCCTGAATGCCGTACCTGTAAGTACTTTGGCTTAGAGGATAAGAAGAAAGATTCTTCTGATGTTTCTGATACTTCCGAGAATACTACTCCAAGAACAAAGCTTATAGTAATTGCCGGAGACCGTGGATTATGCGGCGGTTATAATGCTAATGTATTCAGATTAGTACGTGATATGGACGATATCGACATAATACCAATCGGTAAACGTGCTTATGACAGATATACTACAGATCTTAATGAGACAGAAGATGATTATGCAGAGAATAATGTATTTGAGTCATCTGAGTATTATACTTATGAGTCAGCTTTAAAGCTTGCAAATGAGTGCGTTAAGGATTTTGCTGAAGGTAAGATCGATAAGCTTGGTATTGTATATAACAGATACGTATCAATCATGACACAGGAGCCTGAAGTTAAGTGGGTTTTACCACTTGAGAGACCACAAAGTGGAGATGTAAATACTGGTGTTTTTGAACCAGATCCATTTACACTTTTAAACGATATTGTTCCACAGTATGTGGCAGGTGTGTTATATGCTCTTGTAAAAGAGAGTTTCGCCTGCGAAGTAGCTGCAAGAAGAATGGCAATGGATAGTGCCAAGAAGAATGCGACAGAAATGATAGATAATCTGCAACTGGAGTACAACCGTGTAAGACAGAGCAAGATTACTCAGGAAATTACCGAAATCGTTGCCGGAAGCGGCAAGTGAGGAGATTAGAATATGGCTGGATATGACATTAACAAAGGTTATGTTGATCAGGTTATGGGACCTGTAGTTGACGTCCACTTTCAGGAGGGCTGTCTTCCTTCAATTAACAATGCGCTTGAGATGTATATCGGCGAGCGTAAGCTTGTAGTTGAAGTAGCTCAGCATATTGGTGACAGTACAGCAAGATGTATTGCGATGTCATCTACTGATGGACTTAAGAGAGATACCGAAGTAATCGATACTGGTAACCCAATTAGCGTTCCAGTAGGTCGTGAGACTTTGGGAAGAATCTTTAATGTACTTGGTGAACCTACAGACAGAAAGGCTGCACCAACAAGTAGTGAGCGTTGGAGCATTCACAGACCAGCTCCTTCTTATTCAAGCCTCTCTTCAAATAAGGAGATTCTTGAGACTGGTATCAAGGTAATTGACCTTCTCTGCCCATATTCAAAGGGTGGTAAGATTGGACTTTTCGGTGGTGCCGGTGTAGGTAAGACAGTACTTATCATGGAGCTTATTAATAACATCGCCAAAGAGCACGGTGGTCTCTCAGTATTTACTGGTGTAGGAGAGAGAACTCGTGAAGGTAACGATCTTTATAACGAGATGAAGGAGTCTGGCGTACTTAACAAGACATCACTTGTATATGGCCAGATGAACGAACCACCAGGAGCACGTATGAGAGTTGCTCTTTCTGGTCTTACAATGGCAGAGTATTTTAGAGACGAAGAGAACCAGGACGTTCTTTTGTTCGTAGATAATATTTTCCGTTTTACTCAGGCTGGTTCAGAGGTATCAGCTCTTCTCGGTCGTATGCCATCAGCCGTAGGTTATCAGCCTACACTTGCAAACGAGATGGGTGCGCTTCAGGAGCGTATTACATCTACTGTTAAGGGTTCTATTACATCCGTACAGGCTGTATATGTTCCTGCCGATGACCTTACAGACCCAGCTCCAGCAACTACATTTGCTCACCTCGATGCTACAACAGTATTGAGCAGAAGCATTGCTTCACAGGGTATCTACCCAGCTGTAGATCCACTTGAGTCAACTTCAAGAATTTTGGCTCCTGAGTATGTAGGTCTTGAGCACTATGAGACAGCCAAGGAAGTACAGAGAATTATCCAGCGTTATACAGAACTTATGGATATCATTGCTATCATGGGTCTTGATGAGCTCTCGGATGAGGATAAACTCCTCGTTGAGCGTGCAAGAAAGATTCAGCGATTCCTGTCTCAGCCATTCCATGTATCTGAGAAGTTTACAGGAATCGAAGGTACATACGTTCCACTTAAGGAGACAATCCGTGGATTTAAGGAGATTTTGGAAGGTAAGCACGATAATCTTCCTGAGTCAGCTTTCCTTTTCGCTGGAACTATTGATGAAGTAGTAGAAAAAGCAAACCAGAATAAGTGAGAAACTAAATGAAGAATTATCATCTGACAATTTCATCACCTGACGGTGAAGTGTTTAATGACGAAGTTATCTGTCTGACTTTGAGAGGTGCAGAAGGTGATCTGGCTGTATTCAGCGGCCACGTTCCTTTTGTTACAACAGTCAGACCAGGTAAGGTTGTCGTTACACTTAAAAATGAAGAAGAGAAAGAGGGTTATCTTGAATCAGGCGTACTTAATGTAGGCAAGAATTCAGTTATCCTTCTTGTTGGTGATAAGAAACTTTTTAGTAAAACATCAACCTGATTGTTTATTTAATTACGGGAGATTTATGTTTATATGGATATGCCATATGAATTAAAAGCTGCAGCTGAAGAACTTGTTGAAGGAATTAATCCTTCTAGGCTTCGTAAAATTGCACAGGAATTAAGTGACAGATACCGTAACTCAAGTGCCTCAGGCAAGACTCTTCTCAGTGAAGAATTAGAGGCCTCTGTCTATTCTCTTGTCCGCATGCCTGCAACATATGGTGCAGTATCAGCCTCCCTCAAATATGCCCTTGAATTTTATGACGGCCCTGTTTGTAATACCCTTCTTGACGTAGGTGCTGGAAGTGGTAGTGGAAGCTGGGCTGTTAATTATTTTGATGATTCTTCCAGAGTAAACATAAACAAAATTACCTGCCTTGAGCGTGAAGCTGCCATGAGAACGATTGGAAGCAAGCTCATGAAGTCAGGAGATTCTGTTTTATCTAATGCTGAATGGAGAAGTTTTGATCTTACATCAAATAGCGCGACCTCAGACATGATATCAGCGGATATTGTCCTCGAGTCCTATGTACTTAATGAATTATCTCCTTCTGACAGACATAAGGCGTTGGATAATCTCTGGGCACACACAAATAATATGCTTCTTCTTGTAGAACCAGGAAGTAAAATAGGATTTGGTGTACTTAAGGATGCGCGTGAATATCTTTTGGCAGAAGGCGCTTCGCTCATTGCACCTTGTCCTCATACTGGCGAGTGCAGACTTGATAGCGACGACTGGTGTCATTTTACCTGCCGCGTTCAGCGAAGTAAAATACATAAACTTCTTAAGGACGGCGATGTTCCTTATGAAGATGAGAAGTTCAGTTTTATGTGCTTTGCGAAAAGTGATTCGCAAGTCCGCCGCGCTACTTCGAGAATACTTCGACATCCACAGATTAGTAAAGGCCAGATAGGACTTACTCTTTGTGGAAGCGAAAAAAACGAAGAAGTAGTAATTCGCAAGCGTGACGGTGAGGCTTTTAAAGTTGCCCGCAAGGCTTCTCAGGGTGATTCCTTCGATTATTGATTTTTATAATACAGGATGGTTAGATTATGTGGTGGTTATTTGCAGTTCTATCTTCTATATTTGCGGCACTCACTTCAATTCTTGCCAAGGTAGGTATCAAAAATGTCGATTCAAATCTTGCGACAGCAATAAGAACTGTAGTTGTTGTGCTTATGGCCTGGGTTATGGTTTTTGTAACTAACAGCCAGGGTGGTCTTAATGCTATAGATCGTAAGAGCTGGATTATGCTCATTTTATCAGGTCTTGCAACAGGTCTTTCATGGCTTTGCTACTATAAGGCACTTCAGCTTGGCGAAGCATCAAAAGTTGTTCCAATTGATAAGTTAAGTGTTGTAATTACTTTGATATTAGCTTTCGTATTTTTGCACGAGAAATTCACAATGAAATCTGCAATCGGCTGTATCCTGATAACGATTGGGACGCTGGTCATGGTTTTGTGATTAAGTGTGTGGGTAGCTTTTCGAGAAAAAGGGCAAAAAAACTGCCGCTTCATGAGCGGCAGAGCTAACGCGATATATTTATATCCAATCTTCCCCTTTAACTTGGATTAAACATATCTCTTGCTTACGCGGACAACTAATAAATCCATTTGCGTAACAAGCAATTGTAATTAAATTATACGGGGAATAGACATTATTTCAATATTATAGAATAAATTAAGGGAAACCAGGTTGCGTAAATGTTATTTTCCGTTTTATAATGAAGGGGCACGACACTCGGTTATTTACTTGCAAAGGAGGGCCTAAATTCATGAATTATAGTAAAAGAGGAACTGATCTGCGATGGAAGAAGAAGTTGATTTTCTCAGGAGTATTCATACAGGAATCACTCCTTCATTCGATTATGAGCCGTCAGTTTGAGATTAATACAAAGCAGTGGCTTCTTTTGGTAATTACTCGCGGTTTTCCTACAGCGCCTGATTTGTCTTCAATTGCAAGAACTATGGGCTGCACACGCCAGAATGTAAAAAAACTTGCCCAGGGTCTAGTAGATCAGGGTTATATCGAGCTCAAAAAATCGAATACTGATGCAAGAAGTACCTGCATAGTTCTTCTTCCTAAGGGAGAAGCTTTCTGTGATAAGTGTGAAGAGATGGAAGAGGGAGTTCAGGATATTCTCTTTAAGGATTTTACTGACGAGGAGATAGAGACTTTCTACAGACTAAATGGAAAATTTAATCTTGGTCTTAACCGACTTGATATGGAATTAAACAAGGGTGAGGAAGGCAAAGATTAATTACTGATTTTTTGATTCATTTTAGAAACGAAAGTGCTGGCAAAGACTGTCAGCATTTTTTATTGGGATTTCCTGAGCAAAATAAGGTACTTTATTTCTGATTTGCTGCTGTTTATGTTGCGGTATTACTTCACTATAATAAAGGCACAAGCGTTGATTCACATGAATCGGCCAATGGATAGATATATAGAAATTGGAAAGCCCGAGCATTTAAGCTCGGGTTTTCTTTTGCATTAATGTTATAATTAGAAAAAAACTATGGAGGACTTCCCATGAAATATGTAATTATGCTTTTGTCTGAAGCTTCGAAAATCGATTTTGCAGGTGCTGATAAACTCACAAAATCTGATCACCTCGTTATCCTGTATGCGAAGGGTAAGAAAACAATCACTGCAGCTGTTCAGGAGCAGCTCGATGCTCTTAAAGCAACTGTTGATTTTACAGAAATAGCTCAGACTGCTGATGCATGGCTTCATGTGGCTTACCTCCTGGGTTATCATGTTGCAAGTAAGCATGATACATATGTAGTAACAAAGGATAAGACAAAAGTTCCAACCAAGCTTACAGCTGATGCTCATATCTATACAGGCTTTAAGACAATTACAGGTGCAACTTCTTCTTCATCATCTTCATCGAAGAAGACTACTACTTCAACTAAGAAAGCAACTACATCAACTAAGAAGACAACTACTTCAACTAAGAAGAGTACTTCCTCATCTTCTGCAAAGAAGTCAACAACAGCTTCAAAAAAGAGTACAACTTCTTCTTCAAAGAAGAGTACTACCACCAAAAAGAAAACAACTAAGAGTAATGAGATTGATATAGGCGGAGTTATCGGATCTTTTGTATCAGGTGACAAAAAGAAAGCAAAGGAAGGTCTCATGGATATCGCTGGACAGATTCTTGGCGGCTGATTTTTAAGTTTGTATACCTCTCTAACGAGACTTGCTTAATCACGTTACAACGGATTTTTTATCCAGATTAATATCCAAATTAATTTTAGAAAGACTGGGGTCACCTAAATGACTATTACCTTTATTGCATATATACTGCTTATCCTACTCACTATCTGGGGTGGTAAGCTTAAGATTAAACCGCGTGATTTTCATGAAGATTCTACTGGTGTGGAGGCGATGAAATCACTTCGTGGTTTCGCTGCTTTGGGAGTAATACTCCATCATATTTCTCAGGACAGTGTAATGCAGCAGATCGGAGGCCTTGCTCTCTTTGTGAATATGGGTGCTTATTTTGTAGCTACCTTCTTGTTCTGCTCAGGGTTTGGTCTTGCAGTAAGCCTTGCAAATAAGCCAAATTATCTCGATGGTTTTGTTAAGAAACGTATCTTTAAAGAGATACTTCTTACATTCTATATAAATATCCTTCTCTACGGCATTGTCTACCTTATTGATGACATTATCGCCTGGAGTAAGGCTGGTGGAGCATTTTCCACAAGATTTGCACCTGTTCAGTGGGTTACGAATTTAGTTGGTCTTACAATGATGAACACATATGCCTGGTTCCCAATTGTTATGGCCTTACTGTATCTCATGTTCTATCTTATCTTTAAGAATATTAAATCCCGCCCAGTTGGATTTGCTTTATTATTTGCATTTATTATTGGAATGGGTTTGTTCTTTTGCTGGAACGGACACTTTGCCTGGTGGTATGGCGAGAAGAACTGGTGGACAAAATGGGGTTCACCTAATACTATCTGGTGGCGTGAAGAAAAGGTTCTTTGGTTTAACGGAGAGTGGTGGGTTAATTCAGCTCCAGCCTTTCTTGTTGGCGTAGTATTCGGAACTTACAAAGACAGTATTATTAAGTGGTTCAAAAAACTATATTTCATAAAGCTCATCGTATTACTCGTTATTGGTGTGGTTTTATATGGAATATCACTTTATGGCCAGCAGAAATTTGGTTACTGGACAGAATTCTCAGGCAATGGCCCAGACATTATGCTCAAAGTAAAAACTTACTTCTGCCAGATTCCATCTGTTACAATTGCTCCAGTTTTACTGTTTGTAATAATGCTTAAATATTATGTTATGAATCCTGTAACCAAGTTTTTTGGAAAGTATTCATATGATACATATATGATGAATCTTCTTGCTCTCACTTATATGCAGCCACTTCAGATGAAGAGCGGAATGCTACCAAATGGCACATTACTTGGTATTGGAGGAGTAAAGGTTCAGGCATTTATAAATTCAATTAAAATGATTCCGCATATGAATGCCTTAATGAGTAGACAGGCTTTCTATCGACCACTTCTTTATTCTGTAGCAGTTCTTGTTGTTACCATACTTCTCGGTATGTTCGAACACTGGGTTGTTGGAAAGGTTAAGAAGGTTATTAAATAAGTTATTTAAATCCCGCTTTCTATTAGGTTAGGTGGCGGGATTTTTTTTTGTGGGGGAGGGGCGGAGGAAGTGTTTGGGTTAGAGAGGTTAGGAAAGTTTATAATCTTGCGAGAATATCGCAGAAATTATAAATTCTGTTTTCGAGAATTTATAAAAATAGTGAAAAGAGAAAGTAATTATAAACTCAGAGAGAAGAGATTTATAATTTTGTATTTTGGGCAGGAAAATTATAAACAGGGAAAGTGCAATTACTACCAGTAATCAATAGAAAAAAGAGATTTGTGTTGAATTTTACTTGAAAAAGGAACAAGAGAAGAAAAAGTAGTTTATAAAATACGCGAAAAGCAGACATAATTATAAACTCGAGAAGAAGGAGTTTATAAAAACAAGCTAAATGGGAGGAAATTATAAACTGAGCGGTCTTGAGTTTATAATTTCCCTATAAAAGGGCAAAAATTATAAACTCAGCTATCACCATTAAAATGAAAATCCGTCCCAAGCGTACCATCTTGCCTGAAATCAATTGATAAAAAGATATCAGCTTATATAATCAAATTATGATTAATAGAAAGAAGTTTTTGACAAACATAATTGAAAAAGCGAAGAAGGGAATTAGTGCATTGCCAGATGGACATCTTTATGTTGTTCAGGTAAAAGGAAAGAGTTATTACTATTGCAGCTCTAATAAAAAGACTAACTATGGCAAAAAATCATATCTTCATCTGACTTCCCCACAGGAACTCAAGCTATTGAAAGAGCTTGCCACAAAAAAATATCTGCAGCAACTTAAGGAGGATGCAGAAAAGGAAATCAAGGCACTGACTCTGATCGATGAATCACAAAATTATCCTAGAATTGAGGATACATATTCCAATCTTAAACCATCCATCAAGCAGCTGGTTACCCCAATCATCCAGTCAGACGATGAATATGCGAGAGCCTGGGAGAAGGCTGATTTTGTGCAAAAGCCAAAGGATGACAAGCACATCTATGAGACCGAGAAAGGCGACTGGGTACAAAGTAAGGGAGAATTAATCATAGCCAACCTGCTATATAGCCTGAATATTCCATACAGGTATGAATGTGCGCTTAAAATCGATGACAACATAACGCTGCACCCCGATTTTACTATTCTCAAAAAGTCAACTCGCGAGGTGTTTTATCATGAGCATTGTGGACTTATGGATCAGTTCTCATATGTTGATAGTCTGGCCTGGAGAGTCGAGCAGTATGCCAAGTTAGGAATATATAATGGCAATGGATTGTCACTAAGCCTTGAGAGCAACAGACATGGAATAAATACCAATGTTCTGCGTCAGCAGTTCATAACTCTGTATCAATAGTATTTGCAACCTCTCCTCGAAAAATGTATTATAAAATTATCAAAATTTCAGGAGAAACGTATGCGAATTAACATATGGAATGATGGCGAATATAAATACGAAGCTGCTTATGGATTTATTCCTAATATTAGAACTTATCTTCATGAAGATGATGCTATAAGACCAGCAATGATTGTTGTTCCTGGTGGTGGATACTGCATGGTTGTAAATGCAGAAGGTGAGCCTGTGGTTGATGAATTTTATAACAGAGGCATGAATGTTTTTGTCCTTACTTATACGACAGATATTACTACTTCGGTGCCTCTTAAGATGCAGCCGATGAATGATCTATCTCGTGCAATAAGACTTATCAGATCACGTGCAGCTGAATTTAAAATTCAGCCGGACAGAGTTGGAATCTGCGGCTTCTCTGCAGGCGGACATCTGTGTGCGAGCATATCAAATCACTATAAGGATGTTGTGGATTGTGATCCTGAATTAAATAAACTCAGCAATCGCCCTGATATCGTGGTATTAAGTTATCCAGTTATCACATCCGGCAAATTTACACATGAATATTCGATTATCTCGCTTCTTGGATTCGAGGCGGATCTGGAGGAGAAAGAATACTTTTCGCTTGAGAAGCAGGTGACAGCTGATACGCCGCCAACTTTTGTATGGCAGACGGTGACAGATGATCTGGTGCCTGTTGAGAATTCGATTCTTTATGTAACGGCATTAAGAGAGAAGGGTGTACCTTATTGCTACTATTCTTTCCCAAATGGAAGACATGGTTTGTCAGCTGCAAATCAGAGATTTAAGGATGGGGATATGGGTGAACCATATACTTTCGAGCAGCTGGACAGAGCAATTGAGGCTGTTAGAAATGGAACTGCAGTTAACCTCTCAAAAGAGCGATATGAGCAGCTGATCCAGCAGTTTGGTGCTACTCCTGAGGAGGCACCACAGCCAGATAATTCTAATCCTATGATTATCTATGAAGATGTGGCTATGTGGCCGGAGCTTTGTGCCAAGTGGATTAAAGAAATCTGGGATTAAAAAGGGAAAAGGGAAATGAACAAAAAATTTATTACTTTACTTGCGACTGTTTTGTTTGTTAGCAGTTGTATGGGTATGGCAGTCAGTGCCGATGAGACAGAAGGAATTGAGGCTTCTTCAGAGGTCGAAACTTATGTCCTGGAAGATGGTTCGGAAGAGCCTATCCAGGTAACAGATGAGATTCGCGCTGACATTAATTATGGTACTGGGGTAGATGGCTTTGTTCAGCGCTGCTATGAGATTGCGCTTAATCGTCAGCCAGATCCAGCAGGCCTGTCGAATTGGAAAAACATGTTACTTCTTAATCAGGCATGTGGTGTGTCAGTAGCATTTGGATTTGTATATTCACCTGAATTTCAGAATGCAGGATTTGATAATGAGGTATATGTTACCAAGATGTACAACCTGTTTCTTGGCCGTGAGCCAGATGCGGGAGGAAAGCAGTACTGGATTGATAAACTTAATGGCGGTGAATCTCGAGAAGAGATTTTCGCAGGCTTTGCAAATTCAGTAGAATTTTATAATCTTTGTAATTCCTATGGCATTGTATCTGGAACTTATATTAAGGGTATTGGCATGGAGCGAAATGCCAATATTAATGGTTTTGTAACCAGACTTTATAATCTCTGCCTGTTTCGCAATGGTGATATGGGCGGACAGAGCATGTGGGTAAGTGGACTCGCAAATGGCACAATCACTGGTGCTGAAGTTGCGCACGGATTTATTTTCAGTAATGAATTTATTAATCTTGGCTATTCTAATTATGACTTTGTAGCAACTCTATATATGGCTTTCTTTGATAGAGAAGGAAGTATAGATGAGATTACTTCCTGGAGCATCGAGATTAATAGCAAATATTCAACCAAGGAGCGAGTATTTGATGGTTTTGCTAATTCTCAGGAATTTACTAATATCTGTAATTCCTATGGAATAGTTAAAGGTAAGTCAGATTATGGTAAGCCATGCTATGCTACTAACAGAGACCATGGAAATGTCGACGGATTTGAATACTTATATGAGCTTGAAGATACAATTGGTGCTAAATATGATGTGACTATTTATATTGCGGACGAGGTTCCATACAAGGTTTTGAACATGTGCAACATGGATGCATGCTTTGATTTTAACGTGATTAAAAAGGCACTTATAGCTATAGATGAAGCATATGCAGTATATCCTGAAGGCTTTTTTAAGCAGCTTACCTATGGAAGAGTAGAGAGATTTAGCATTTACATTTCTGGCAGTGGCGATGCTGCGGCATTCACAAATTATAGTGACTATGCGTCAGAAAGACTTATTTGTTATGATGCATATTCTATTACAAATTATGCAGGAACAATTGACCATGAGATATCTCATTGCATAGAACAGGTGGTTCTCTATAACTCTGACTCCTTTGATGAGGATGAATGGAATGCCATGAATCCAGATGGAT
This sequence comes from Clostridia bacterium, assembly GCA_024403775.1. Lineage (GTDB taxonomy): Bacteria > Bacillota > Clostridia > Saccharofermentanales > Saccharofermentanaceae > Saccharofermentans. Next base: position 69,492 of record JAKSRE010000007.1, read on the forward strand.
TTGAATATATGAATTCATATTCTGGAAGAAGTCCTTATGCTGATAATGAAGATTACTTTGTAAGTGAATACTGTACTACATATATAGAAGAGGACAGAGCTGAACTTTTTGAGACGGCAATGGTTTATTACTGGTACTCTAGCGAACAGGCAATAAATCTGCCTGACCCAATAGAAGCGAAGCTTTCTTACTATTTTAATGCAATCAGAGAGACATTTGACACTTCATCCTGGAGTATTGTAGAACCATGGGAAGAGATTCTGAACAGATAGTTTTATAGCCGTTTTGATTAGCGAAAAGAGGAAAAAAGAAATGAAGAAAAAATTATTAACCATATGTTTATCAGTTATCATGCTGATAAATACCTTTGGTACTGTAGGCTATGCCGATGAGGTTAAATCTGCTAATCTGTTATTCTGTGAAGAAGGAAGTACTCAGGATCCTGAGTTGCTTTCATCAGTAGTTTTTATAAGACGACTTTATGAGATTGCACTTGATAGAACACCAACTGATACTGAGATAGCGGCGTGGGAGCAGAAATTTAATGATCAGGAGGTCTGCGGTGTATCTGCTGCCTTCGGTTTTGTATATTCTCCTGAGTTTCAGAATAGTAATTTCCCTGATGATATCTATGTAGATAAGATGTATAACATGCTTCTTGGCCGTGAGGCAGATAGTGAAGGTAAAGCCTACTGGGTTAGTAATCTTCAAAACGGGATGGACAGGGAAGATATATTTGCAGGTTTTGCAAATTCACAGGAATTCTTCGATCTGTGTATGAGCTATGGAATCATTTCCGGTTACTATATTAAGGGAATTGGCATGGACCGCAATTCCAAGATTAACGGCTTTGTAACTAGACTTTATGAGAACTGTCTTAACCGTAGAGGAGATATTGGTGGACAGGGCATGTGGGTTAGTGGCCTTGCTGAAGGGAAAATTACCGGAATAGATGCGGCTTATGGTTTTTTGTTCAGCGAAGAATTTACAACAAGTAATGCTGATATCTATGATTATGTTGATACTCTTTATGTAGTATTACTTGACAGAGTCGGAAGTGCTGGTGAAGTAAGTAGCTGGGTTCAGACAGCTATCGATACATCAAGAACATGTGTATTTGATGGTTTTTCTTTTTCACAGGAATTCAGTAATATCTGTAATGAATACGGTATTGTAAGAGGTGACACGCTCTATGGTGGTGAATATACAGCTCCACTTAATAGAACACATGGAACTCTTGAAGGTTATGAGGAATTATATGCGCTGGAAGACGAGATAGGTCAAAGACATGGCGTAACAATTCACATTGCTGATGAAGTTCCGGAAGAATACCTGAACGAATATAATTTTTTAAGACTATTTGATTATGAGACAATTAAACAGGCACTAATCTGTCTGGATGAGGAACTTTATATGTTCCCAAGAGAGATTTACTACTATCTGACCAGGGGTACCTGGACTCAGTTTGATATTTACATTACTGGTATTGGGGAAGTTGGTGGATATACAGATGGTTATGGATACATTTGTATAGACGGATATTATCTTATTAATCAGCCAGAAATTTTTGCACATGAGATGTCTCATTGTTTAGATATGATGATTATTAATTACTTTGATGAATATATGACTGATGAGTCTTGGTATGAATTAAATCCTGACGAATTTACTTATTATGAGGAATATGAGGGATATGAAGATTTTACCTATGATCCAACTTATTTTATAAATTCCTATTCTACTACATTTGCAACAGAGGACAGAGCGGTTCTTATGCAGTATGCAATGTACTGTTATTTAAACGAGACAAATATATCCTTTGAGGAACCAGTAATAGCAAAAATGAGATACTATTTTACTGCAATAAGAGGTGCATTTGGAACTGACGAGTGGCCTGAAGTATTGCCTTGGGAGCAGGTTCTTTACGATTATCAGGGGACATAATGCGAAGATTTACCTTACCGTTATCGATTATTCTTATATTCTCTTTGGTTTCCTGCAGTAGTGGTGTTACTCCTACTTCTGTGTCTGAGTTAACTGCAACAATTTCAGAGTCTGTTACAGTTACAGTGCAGGAAAATCTAGCCGAGACTGAATCCCTCAATAGCTATAATGAAGCTCTTGAGATTCTTAACATGGCAAGATACGAATTAAGTCTGGATCATCCTTCTACAGCAGTTGACCTCACATTAGAAGCCATGTCTATGCCTGATTTTCCTGATAATACAGATGCGTCATATATTTTAAGTGAGGCGCTTTGTGTTTATGGAATCGGGAAAACATATCGTGCGGTTGAAAATAGCTGGGAGATACCAGAGGATGCAGTTATTCTGACAAGTATTGGTATGGAGGGGATGGAGTATTCTGTTAACCTCGAGGAGCCTGAGCAGATAAGATGCAAGAATTTGGAGACAGGCGAAGAGGAGATAGTAGATTACGGTAGGTCAGTTCTTTTAATCGCCGAAGAAAATGGTTCTGTCTTTGCATTTTTGTCTGACGGAACAGTTGAGACTGTTGTGCGAGGACTTGGAACGAGACCAAACTTTCTTATTAAACTGGATGTTGTTACCGCTGCCTATAAAATTACGGATGGATTTATTCTCGTAGATCAGGGCGGTGCAGCAATAACTTATAAAGCAGTAAGAGGCCCTGTTACCACCGTAGTAACTCATACTGATTCCGATGCAGTTCAGCCGATGCCAGTAAATCAGCAAAACAGCCCGTATAAAATCGACTTTGATTCTGAGACAAATTCCTATCTTATAGATGTTGGTGATGGAACAACGCATTCCGTAATCAGCGAAAACGGGCGTCCAATCACAAATGTAAATGTAAGTGGTGACTACATTATCCTGTCTGATGATGTGCAGGCAATTGGTTATATCATTTATAAAGACTGCCTGATTGCTGCCATCGATAAATTCATTGCCTTTGACCCTAGTGACGTGTCTGTTTATGTGGGAGCAGATGCGATTATTAATATACCAGTATATAGTCCTGACGAACTTTCGGATATGGCTTATAAGCAAGATATGTAAACTCTTATCGCAATATATGTGGATATAAAAGTGCCTTAAAATAGGCTTTTCGAGAGAAATTCGCGAAAAGTCAACTTTGCAATTGTATAAACAATAATTGCCAATTTTGTACAAAATTACCTATGAAAAGCATTGAACTTATATAGGCTTTTGGCTAATATGTTATTGCTATCTTTGACCGAACGAACAACCGGTCAAAAAACACGGAGGAAAAAATATGAAAAAGAACAAATTGACTGTCCTTCTCCTTGCAACAGCAGTTTTGGGCTCATCATTGCTCACTGCATGCGACAGCAAGCCTGAGGAGACTACAGCAGTTACAACTACTGAAGCAGCTGCTACTGAGACAACAGTCGCTGAGACAGAGGCAGTTACTTCTGGCGCTTATGCTCCTGAGTATCCTGCTGACAATGGCAACCCAGCTTTCTACGAGGACTTTGGTGAGACAAATGACTTCGTTGCAAGAGGCGATGTTGCTACAGAGCTTATTGATGCAGACGAGGCTGGAAACATTGCTTGTCACATCTCTAACAGAACAGACAACTGGAACGGAATTAACTTCCCAGCAGACCAGTTCGTTGGAAACCAGATCAGAGTACAGGTTCGTGCTATGTGTGATGGTGGTACAGTAAGAGTATCTATCCAGTATGATGCTATGGGTACAACATCTTACAACAACCTTTTCGATATTACTGGCTGTGCTGGTACATATCAGGTTGGTGCAGGCACATTCACAATTCCTGAGAATGTAACTAACTGTTTCGTATATATCGAGGGTGTTGATACAACTGATATCTATGCTGACTATATGTATGTAACAGTACAGGGCGATTATGTTGCTCCTTCAGGAGTTGTAGCAGAAATCGTTGATACATCAGATTATCCTTCACTTAAGGATGCTTATTCTGATATCTTCAGACTCGGTGTTGCTCTTCCAAATTCAATGGTATCAAATGAGCACCAGGAGTACATTACTCTTGTAAGCCAGCAGTTCAATTCAATCACACTCGAGAATGAGCTTAAGCCAGAAAGCGTTCTTGATGCAGCTGCTTGTCTTGCTGATCCAGAGACATACAACGAGTGCCCAGCAGTTCACTTCGACAATGCTAAGGATACTCTTGATTATGCTATGGCTAACGACATCAAGGTTCGTGGTCACGTTCTTGTTTGGTATTCACAGACACCTGACTGGTTCTTCTATGAGAACTATGATATCAATGGTGAGCTTGCTTCACGTGAATTGATGCTTACACGTATGGAGAACTACATCAAGGCAGTTCTTACATATATGGATGAGACATATCCAGGTCTCTTCTACGCTTATGACGTAGTTAACGAGGCTGTTGATGATAGCTTCGGTATCCGTCAGTGCTACTGGACAGAGGTTATCGGTGATGACTATATTGAGAAGGCTTTTGAGTTTGCTCGTAAGTATGCTGGTGAGGGTGTTGCTCTCTTCTACAATGACTACAATGAGTATGTAGCAGGCAAGCAGGAGAAGATCCTCGAGGTTCTTAAGCCAATCGCTGAGGCTGGTAATATCGATGGATTCGGTATGCAGTCACACATCAATACTTCAATCACAGCTGATGAGTATGTTCAGGTTCTCAAGAAGTATGTTGATGAGCTTGGTGTAATCATCCACATCACAGAGCTTGATATTAAGCAGTCACCTTCTTCACCAAATGCTGAGTATGATCAGGGTGTATTCTACAACGAGTTGTTCAAGGCTTTGATCGCTGCTAAGAATGAGGGTTATGCAATTGAGTCAATCACATTCTGGGGACTCACAGATGACGTTTCATGGCGTGCAAACGAGAGACCACTTCTCTTCAATGGTGACCTCTCAATCAAGTATTCATTCACAGGTGTTCTCCTTGCTGTAACAGGTGAAGAGATTCCACTTCCAGATGATTATGTAGAGCCACTCGATGCTTCAACAGCAATCGAGGAGAACTACGAGAGCGACGATTTCTATGGTAGCCCACGTATTGCTTCAACACTTACAATCGTTACAGATGATCCATTTGAGGGTAGTTCTTGCCTTATGAATTCAGAGGGTTCAGCTGAGTATGATGGTTACTCAATTGACGTATCAAGATTCTGCGGTTACACAATCAACTATTCATTCGCTGTTAAGTCACCAGCTTCAGAAGTACACTTCGTAGCTGATATCGATGGTGAGTGGCCATGGATAACAAATGTTGATACTTCTAGCGGAGAGTGGGTAGAAGTTTCTGGTACATATGAGGTACCTGATCTTGCTTCACTTAGCATTTACTTCGAGACACCTGATATGACAGAGTTCTATGTAGATGCTCTTACAATTTCTGCAGCTTCATAATTAAAAACAATTAGTTCGAGTTTATAACTAATGGCAAAAAGCGCCGGTCGCAATTATATTGTGGCCGGTGTTTTTTTGTGTATATAGCACTACTATAAGATAAATTTTTGTTGCATAAAAATAATTGATACATCTAATTTAGATTTAGTAATATTGAAAGTGATGGTTATAGAGATTATCGGGAGGTATATTTTATGCTACGAAGATTTGTGTCTACTTTTTTGTCGATTGTATTATTAGTTACTATGATACCTATAGGTGTTATGGCAGGTGTACAGAAGTCGTGTACTGTTAAGATTTGTGATATGGCAATATCTTCTGGTACTAATCTTTATACACACTATTTCAGAGTTTCTAGTGATGACAATGGCCTTCACATAAATATGAAGGGTGAGAACCAGGACTGGAATGTTGGATTCTATTATGATGAGAAAACAGAAGAAAGAAAACTCGTTTTAAAAGATTTAGATTTAACATCTAACAGTAATTTTATCTATATTGATGAGTTAGGTTTTGATGATAATCTGGTTATAGAATTTCAGGGAAAAAATATACTCACAAGTAATACTTCAGCAACTTATGCCAAATACTTTATTTTTTCTAATAAGAGTATAACTATTACTGGTACAGCTGGTAGTTCATTGGATTTAATTAAATCACCAACAGGTAAAACTTACGGTATTTATAGTTCTGTAGGCGATATTAATATTGATAATCTTGATATTAATATGGATTTGTCACCATTAAGTGTTGGAATAGAGGCAGCATATAAGATTAATATTTTTAATTCAAATATTAAAATGGATATTCCAAGTATTGATAATGCAAGAGCTGCTATCTTTACACAAAATGATTTATTAACTGTAAATAAATCTCAAATCGAAATTAATCTTGGAAGTGAAGATGTAACAAACAAAAATCCTCTCATAGGTATCTGGGCAAAAAATCACGATTATGCAGATTCAGTGATTGATATATATATTGATAATTATAACGGAACTGACTGCTATGGTATTACAAAAAATATCTATAGCTATGGATTCGGTCAAACAGATGGCGCGATTAAAAGTAAAGATACAGGATTTAGAGTACAGATTCTTGGTGATGGTATTGGAAAAAAACTAGTAGGTATTGGTGGTAATTCACTCGATATAGAAGGCGGAGAAATCAACTTAATGATAAGCGGTGAATATGACTATATTTTTGGATTAACTTCATGGGGCTGGACCAGCTGGACTGATCATAAAATCTTTGCTGATAATGGAAAGGCTAGCTTAAAGAATGTATATATAGATGTATATTGTAATAATCATGTCGAAGAGACAGGACATATTATATCATTACAAAATGATGCCTATATAAGTGGTAGTAAACTAACAAGTGATTCTGAGTCTTTCAGCGATGCTGGTATTTATATCGGGGGTAATCTCGTAGAAGAAGAAAGAAATCTCTTTAGCATTAAAGTTTGTGACGGTGATATATATCCAATATATTTTGATAATTGCAAAGACGACGATGTAATCGAGTTTAATAAATATGATAGATTTGAAATAAGTTCACATGATGTTGCTATCTATAGTAATGCTAATATTAGTACTATTTTCGGAGAACATAATGATGTTCATTTAGAAGAGGATAAGACTATTGTAAATGACCGTGTTACCTATTCTTTTGTAGATAGCTATACAGGTAGCATCGAAAGCTATGTTGAAGAAGATGGAAGGCATAAAGTAACATTAGCAAATCCTCATATATATTCAAACTGCGTAGATACGGAATGTGATTATGAAGGCTGTGGTGAGTGGCATTATGATGCTGATTTATCCCACAAAATACCAGAAGGTAAAGCTATATGTTCAGAATGCAATTATGTATCAGAGATTTCCATTTCTGGAATTGATCAGCCAGTAGCAACTAAGCTTCTTGATACTGCTGCAGATATTAATGTTACAGAAGCCTGTGTCTTATCAAATGTATCATGGTCAAATGGAAGTGCTTCTGCTACAACAGCAGATTATGAGACAGCATATACTGCAAGTGTAAGTGTAACTACTAATGAAGGATACTGGACTGACGATAATACAAAAGTAACTATTAACGGAAAGGAAGTAACACCTGATAGTAACGGAGTTGTGTCTATATCTTTTAATAAGACAGAAAATAAGCCTACACCAGTTCCTACAGAAGAGATTACTCCTACTTCTACACCAACAACCAGTCCAACTACTTCACCAGTAGTAACTCCAACGGTTGTGCCTACAGTTACACCAACCACTGAGCCAACTGCTACTCCAACAGTAGCACCAACCAGTGTCCCAACAGCAGGTCCGATTCCAACTGCCGCACCAACAGCAGCACCAGAACTTAATGTTGGTGCCTTTATCGACCGCTGCTATGATGTAGCTCTTGGACGTAGCGCTGATGAAGGTGGTTATAACTACTGGGTAGATAATCTTAATAATGGTCAGGCTTGCGGCGCTCAGGTAGGCTATGGATTCATCTTCTCTCAGGAATACATGAATAAGAACAGATCTAACGAAGAATTTGTAACAGATCTTTATAGTATGTATTTTGACCGTAAACCTGATACTGATGGATTTAACTACTGGCTCGATACGCTTAATTCTGGTTCAGATCGTGAGACAGTATTTGCAGGTTTTGCAAACTCATTGGAGTTCTATAATCTCTGCACAAAGTATGGTGTAACACAGGGTGTTTACCTTGAAGGTGTAGATAATACACAGCAGGGAGGAATTAACTGCTTCGTAGCAAGACTTTATAAAGTTTGCTTTAACCGCTTACCTGATATGGGTGGCCAGGGTGGCTGGGTATTAAAACTCTATAATGGAGAAGTATCTGGAACAAGTGCAGCTTATGGCTTTGTATTCTCACCAGAGTTTATTGGTAAAGAACCAAGTAACGAAGAGTTCGTAAACTATATGTATTCTGCATTCTTTGGAAGAGAAGCAGATGAAGGTGGATTTACATCGTGGGTAGAGACACTTAATAACGGTGGATCTTATGAAGATGTATTTAATGGATTTACAGGATCTGCTGAGTTCTTTAACCTTTGTGCAAGCTATGGTATTAATCCATAAGTAGTAAATAGTAATATTTTGAATCATTATTTAACGCTAGTTAATTGTATTTTGCAATAACTAGCGTTTTAAGTTGGAAAAGTCGGTACATTTTGCACTATAAAAGTAATTTAAACAGAGTATAATAAAAATTGATTTTTGTAAGGAGGATTGAGTATGAAAAGATCAATCAAAACAATAGCGACAATATTATGTGCCTCGTTAATTGTTGGTAACAGCATAATGACAGGTGGTTCAGAAGTATTTGCTGATGGAATTGAAATTAATAGTAGTAATTTTCCTGATGATAATTTCAGAAGCTATATTTCAGCTGTTATCGATGAATCAGGTGATGAGGTTCTATCACAAAGTGAGATTAACGCAGTTACTGACATCTATGTAATAGGTGCAGAAGTTAGTAATCTCAAAGGTATTGAGAAATTTACAAATCTTGAGGTACTGGATTGTAGTTCAAATGCCATTTCATCTCTTAATTTAAGTTCAAATACAAAACTTAAGGAACTTAAATGTAATGATAATAAGCTTACATCACTAGATATAAGTAAAAATCCTTCATTGGAAGTATTGGATATTACAGGTAATTCAATAACATCTATTGATGTTAAGAATAATACTTATCTTACTCGTGCATATAATGCAGGTGTAACAAAAGATGATAACTATAATATCTGTTTCTATGAAGATGATGCTCATGATTGTTACTTAAAGTATGATCTTAACTGTAAGGTTATTGCTGGTGCTGCTTCTACACCAACAGCTGCACCTACTACTGTAACAAGTGCTCCTACAACAGCTACTACAGCAACAGCTGCTCCTACTACGACTTTAGCAGTAGTAACTAGTTCTCCAAACAACAAAAAGGATGCAGCAGCATTTGTAGATCGCTGTTATCAGGTTGCACTTGGACGTAAGGCAGATGAGGATGGTCTCTGGTATTGGTTAACTGCACTTAACAAGGGTGAGGCTTGTGGAGCACAGGTAGGATATGGATTTATATTTAGTGGAGAATATATTGCACGTAATACAAGCAATGAACAGTATGTAACAGATTTATATTCAATGTTCTTTGGCAGAGAAAAAGATGATGCTGGATTTAAATACTGGGTTGGTCTTCTTGAGTCAGGTGCAACACGAGAAGATGTATTTGCAGGTTTTGCAAATTCACAGGAATTCTCATTCTTATGTCAGGGTTATGATGTAGTTGCAGGATACTATCTCAAGGGTGTGGATAATACACAGCAGGGCGGAGTAAACTGCTATGCAGCAAGACTTTATAAGATTTGTCTTAATCGTCTTCCTGATCCAGGTGGACAGGCAGGATGGGTAGAGAAACTTTTGGCTGGAGAAGTAACAGGAACAACCTGCGCTTATGGTTTTGTTTTCAGCCCAGAGTTTGTTGGACGTAATCTTAAGAACTCAGATTTTGTAATTGCTATGTATGCTGCTTTCTTCGGTAGAGAAGGTGATTTTGAGGAAATTACTGGATGGGGTGTAAAGCTTGAGCAGGGAATGTCAAGAGAAGAAGTTTTCTACGGTTTTGCTAATTCAGCTGAGTTTGCACAGCTCTGCAACTCATATGGTATTAAACCATAAAATATAGTTATTTATTAGAATTAAGAACACTTCATTTAATTGTGAAGTGTTCTTTTTGTTCGAAACAATTTGTAATTGATATATCATTGACCTGTTGGTAAAATTTAGATGTTATGAGACAATAGGAGGCTTATATGGGTAAAAAAACTATTTCTATGTTACTTTCATTCATCTTGCTCTTTAACTTATGCTGGATGAATGTATTTGCTGCAAATCCTGTATGTAACGTCAGTATTTGCGGAACCAGTCTTGATACCAGCGGATCACAAAGTGCTGTGTATTATAAGTTTAGCAATACATCTGGTAATGGTGTAACTTATTCAAAGGTTAATTCATCAGGCAACTGGAATGTTTGTTTCGAGAAGAAGGGTTCTGGTGAAAGTGCCACAAGAAAACTTATTCTTAAAGATTTGGAATTGAATTATAAAGAAGCTTCAAATCCATTTATCAAAATTGATGATTCAGCTTTCAGCAGTAATTTTGTACTTGAGATTCAAGGTAATTGTGTTCTTACCAGTTTGAATTCTAATGAAGCTAATATGGCTTCTTTTGTAAAAGTATATGGAAGTGCTGATGTTACTTGTGCAGATGGGGCAACTCTTAAACTGAAGGGCTCAAACAAAGGTCCAGTTTGTGGAATTGCTAATTTTGCGACATCTACTGGCAAAGAAAGTACAATAAACTTTATTAATGCTGATATAGAATTTACTGCACCAGTAGAAGGATACTTTACTAATGCAGATATTATTAATTTCAATAATAGTACTATTACGATAGATGCATTACGTTGTTATCAGGGTGGAATGATAAGAGCTAACAAGAAGGTGTCAGTAAATAGTTCATCTGATTTGGATATTTTAATTGGGAATGACGATGATGATTATATCTCAGCAAATTCAAGTGCGAATTATGCTATTTCTTCAAGCGACATCAGTATCGACTCATCGAAAGTTGTAGTTAGAATCATTAACTCACTTGCTGATTGTTATGGTATCTCAATGCCAGGTAGTTCATACGGAAATCCTGGTTCTGAGAAACTTACAGTCAACAGCTCAACAGTTACAGTTAACATCAAAGGTATAAGCACTTACGCTATAGGAATGGGTGCTACAAATCTGGATATTATAAATTCTGATTGTAGTGTTTATGTCCATGGTGACTTCAAGCATTCTTTTGGTATTGTGGCTGCTGGCTGGAATGGATATTATAACCACACTGTAAATAGTGACAAGGGAACATCCAATATTACGGGTTCTGAGCTTTCTGTCATGCTTGATAATATCGAACCTGACAATTGTTACGGCCTAGCGTTGGAAGGTAAGGCTAATCTTACATCTAACTCTATTGAGTTAGATGTTTCTTCAGGTGATGCTAATGGTAGTGCAGTTTATGTTGGAGATATTAGCAGCACAATAAACAACAATGACTTCGATATTATTCTATCTACAACTTCTTCAGTTAAGAATTCACCAGCTTTCTACTTTGAGACCACTAATGATAATGGCGAAGTTTCTTTTGGAAATTCGGGTACAATAAATGTAATATCAAATAATTATGCTTTTGGTACTACTTCTGGTAAGAAGTTGAAGATTCTCTTTGGTGAGCATATGAATCTTGATGTTAAGGCAATAACAGCTATTACATCTAATGGTGTAACTTATAGCTTTGCTGATGGCAAGACACGTACTCCATCAAATTCAGGTGAATATAAGGCAATAGAAGTAACCTACCATTACTTTACTGGATGTACAGATGACACCTGTAGTTATCCAGAATGTGATTTTATGAGATTTGATGTGGGAACACACACTTTCGCAAATGGTAGTGATATCTGTTCTAAATGCTCTTTTATTAAAAAAGTTTCTATTGCTGATTTAAGTGCTCCAGTAGCAAATTCTAACCTTGATACTAGTGCTACTGTTCAGATTGCAAAGGCAACAGATATTAATCAGAAATGTGTAATTAAGTCTATTAAGTGGACACAGGGTGGTAAGGAAGCTACTAAGGCTGATTATGACTCAATTTACAAGGTTACAATTGAACTCTCAGGAGTTGGAAATTACTGGTTTAATGAGGATACATTATTTGATATTAATGGTAGTACAGTTAAGTTGATTGATGATAGTCATATTGAATTTACTTTCCCAGCTACTGCTAAGAAGAACCCTTCATCAACCGATACTCCAACTGTTACAACAACACCAAATACAGTTGTTCCAACAGCTACAACGGAGCCAACACCTAGTGCTAATCCAACAGAGAGTCCAGTGGTGACTTCTGATGTAGTTCCAACAGCTGTTCCAACTGAAGCCCCAACTGCTACTCCTACTAATGCTGCAAAACTTGATGTTGGTGACTTTGTAAAGCGTTGTTATAAGGTAGCACTCAATCGTGATGCAGACAGCGAAGGTTATAAGTATTGGGTAGATAATCTTAATCAGGGTAGAGCATGTGGTGCTCAGGTAGGCTTTGGATTTATCTTCAGCCAGGAGTACATGAATAAGGCCAGAACCAATGAGGAATACGTTACTGATTTGTATTCAATGTATTTTGATCGTGAACCAGATGAGTTTGGATTTGAATATTGGGTAGAAAGACTTGAGAATGGTGAGTCTAGAGAAGAGATTTTCGCTGGTTTTGCTAATTCTTTGGAATTCTATATGCTCTGCGTAGACTATAATGTAGTAGCTGGTTACTATGTTGTAGGAGTACCTAATGATCAACAGGGTGGTGTTAACTGCTTTGTTGCAAGACTTTATACTATCTGTTTTGATCGACTTCCTGATATGGGTGGTCATGCTGGATGGGTATTAAAGCTGATTAATGGTGAAGTGTCAGGTTCAACTGCTGCATATGGTTTTGTATTTAGTCCAGAGTTTACTAATTTGAAATTGGATAATACTAATTTCGTTAAATATATGTATCGAGCTTTCTTTGGTAGAGAAGCTGATAATGGTGGCTTGGATTACTGGGTAAGCCAAATGGAGGCAGGAACTGCTTCGCAGACCGATGTCTTTAATGGATTTACAGGTTCAGCAGAGTTTATTAATCTCTGTGCTTCTTATGGAATTCAGGCTTAAATAACTGGTAAATGAGATATAACCGCTACTTCATTTGTGAGGTGGCGGTTTTTTATTTTCGTCAAACGATGAATTTACAAAATGTTTACTGATAAATACTTCAACATCAATGACAAAGAATGTTGACTTTTCATATAATTAAAGAGTCTTTTATTTGTTGGGAGGAGGAAAACAGATGAAGAAGTATATAAACAAGATAGCAGGAATTATGGCTGCCGCTTTGACGCTAGGCTGTGGCCTTATGGCGACTGGACCTTTTGTAAATGCAGCAGGTGTTGCACTTGACAGTAATAATTTCCCTGATGAGGAATTCAGAGGTTATGTTGAAACACATTTTGACAGTAATTCTGATGGGATGCTGTCAGAGACTGAGTTGAATGCTGTAGAAGTTATAGAATGCGGAGATTCCTTCAGTGCTGATAAAGTTCATTCACTTACAGGTATTGAATTTTTTACGAATTTGGAAGAATTATATGTTAGCGATGTTAATTTGTCTGGCGTTGATTTAAGTAAAAATGTTAAATTGACTAATCTGTTTCTGTCAAACGTTAATCTTTCCAGCATCGATGTAACTCAAAATACAGAACTTTTAAATTTAAGTGCTAGTGAGAATCAATTGACCAGTATTGATTTGAGCAATTGTCCTAAACTTATGAGTTTAAGTCTAGGAAGTAATCAGTTAACCAGTCTCGAATTGGGAAATAATAAAGAACTGGAAAGTCTGAGTTGCTTTGCAAATAAACTTACTTCCATTGATATTAGCGGATGTTCCAAACTTGTAGTTTTGGATGTTGAAAATAATAATTTATCTATCCTTAACACAAACTACAATCCAGAATTAGTATATATTTATTGTTCTAATAACAAAATTGAAGAACTGGATTTAAGTAATAATACAAAGCTTGAAGAAGTGAACTGTTCTTTTTCGAAAATCAAAAAATTAGATGTTAGCAATTGCACCAATCTTACAGATTTGTCGTGTAATACTAATGAGCTTGATTCACTTGATATTACCAGCTGTACTAATCTGGAATTTCTATCATGCTATGCTAATAATTTAACAAGTCTCGATATTAGTAACAATCCACGTTTGATAGGTATAAGTGCTGATAACAATCCGTTTGCTTTCATTGATTTGACTGGGCACAGAAAGCTAATTGATACTTATCTGAATCCTGATGTTTCCAAGGTTTATACTTATGAACTGAAGGGCGAAGAGGTAAAGTATCATTTTATTGGAAAAGCTTTTGAAGATAATAGTTATTTCCTTGAACTTAGCATTGGAACACAGATTGTGACAGATGGAAATGTTGTACAAGCACCAACTGCACAGATTGGTAGCATCCCTCCTCCATATGAGCCAGAGCTTCCTGATATGAGTGCAGGTGATTTTGTTAAACGCTGCTATTCAGTTGCTCTTGGAAGAGAGGCAGATGAAGAAGGATTTAGATATTGGCTTGATTCACTTAACAGTGGCTCAGCCTGTGGCGCTCAGGTAGGATATGGATTTATCTTCAGCAGCGAGTATATAAGCAAGAATAGAACTAATGATGAATTCGTAACAGATCTTTACAGCATGTATTTTGGTCGTACTCCTGATAGCGAAGGCTTTAAATATTGGGTAGATAAATTAAATGCTGGCGAATCAAGAGAAGAGATTTTTGCAGGTTTTGCAAATTCAACTGAATTCGATAATCTTTGTAAGAAATACAGTGTAGTAACAGGAACATATGTCACAGGAGTAGATAATAATGTTCAGGGCGGTATCAACTGCTTTGTTGCACGTCTTTATAATGTATTCCTCTATCGTATGCCAGACCAGGGTGGACAAACTGGATGGGTTAAGAAACTAATCGATGGTGAAGTAACAGGAACAAGCTGCGCTTATGGATTTGTATTTAGTCCAGAGTTCATTGGTGCGCATCCAGAATATGAGGCTTTTGTTGCATGTATGTATCGTGGATTCTTCGGCCGTGAGCCAGATCAGGCAGGATTTGAAGCGTGGGTTACAAGACTTAATACTGATGCAACATATAAAGACGTATTTGATGGATTTGCTGGATCAGCAGAGTTTGCTAATTTGTGTGCAAGTTATGGAATCAATCCTTAAGGTTAACAAAAGTTCAAACTAACTAATTAAAAAGAGAAAAAGCACCAGTCACCTAAAAAATGACTGGTGTTTTATATGTACAAATTGAGACAAATCCATGAATTAATGCAATATAAAACAGAACAAACATTCGTAAATATGATATAATATAAATGAGTACAGTTCATTTTATGGGCGGTTGCCTCCTTCATCTTAAGTTCAGTTTCTACTGTAACTATAAAAAAGAAAGGAGGGATGTCTATGACAGATTTTGAGATAATAACTTTGGTTATTGCTGTAGTTGGATTACCAATTGCGGCTATGAAGCTGTTAATAGCAATTATTACCTTTCTTGATACCAGGTATACAAGAAAGAAGTAAAAAACAACCTCACCCATACGGATTCACGGTCCTAGAGTGAGGTTTTTAAACTAAACTAAAGGCAACCATCCAAATGGACTGTGCTTTTCTTATAAGAATAATAGCATATTTTATGTTATGTTTCCATATATATGGTAAGTTTTACTATATAATCAAAAGCATGTAATAGGAGAATTTATATGAGTGATTGTGAGCGTTGTTCAAACATGGTTTATGATGAGGTTTATGGGGATTATTCCTGCATTGCGCCTTTCGATGAGGATGAACTCGAAGATGAGGCGGAGATGAATGCTTTTAGAGGGAATAGCAAGAGGAGATGCCCATATTTTATTGAAGATGGCGAATATAAGACAGTAAATAAGCAGATTTAAGGAGAAAACTATGAGTTTTACTACTAATACAGATGTACTTACAAGAGAATTTTTTGATTCAATTATGGTTACCCCTAGATATATTCAGGATGAGGTTAAGGGACTTCCTGATACAAGCCTTAGTCTCTGGGGCAGGACTTATAAGACTCCTATCATGACTGCGGCTTTGTCGCACCTTCATAATATCTGTGATAACGGCATGGCTGAGTTCGCTAAGGGCGCCAAGGAAATGGGTGCTATGCATTTTGTTGGTATGTGCGAGGAAGATGAATTAGATGAGATTCTTAGAACTGGCGCAGATACAGTAAAGATTGTTAAGCCTCATGAGAATGACGAGGTGATTTTTAATAAGATTAAGCACGCTGTTGAGGGTGGTGCGGTTGCAGTTGGTATGGATATTGACCATGCGATCTCTGGAAATGGCGGATATGATAATGTTTTCGGCCTTCCTATGAGACCTAAGACAACCAGCCAGATGGCTGAATATGTTAAGGCTGCCTCTGGACTTCCTTTTATCGTTAAGGGTGTATTAAGTAGTAGCGACGCTGAGAAATGCGTTGAGGCAGGTGCGAGCGCCATTTTGGTATCACATCATCATGGCATGATGGCTTCAATGACACCTCCTCTTTATATGCTTTCTGAGATAAAGGAAGCAGTTAATGGCAAGGCCAAGATTATCGTTGACTGCGGCTTTGAGAGCGGCATGGATGTCTTTAAGGCACTCGCCATGGGCGCTGATGCAGTATGCGTTGGACGTAAGCTTATGGATCCTCTCAAAAATAAAGCCGAGGGCGTTCGCGAAGCTATGGAGCAGATGAATAATGAACTTATCACAATCATGGCAAGAACTGGTTTTAATAGTCTGGAAGAGATTGACAGCAGTGTGCTGAGATTTAGGAGTTTTTAATTTTACTTTTCGAAAAGGGGATATAAACAAATATGCGACTTGGTATATCGACATCTCTTAACTGCCCAGATCCTAAGGTGTGGGCATCTACTATGGTTAATGTGGGCTGCAAAAGTGTTGTTTTTCCAGTGGACTGCAACTGTAGTGACGATATAATTGATGGCTATGTTAAGGCTGCCAAAGAAAATGATCTCACTATTGCTGAGGTTGGAATCTGGCGCAACGCTCTTACAAGCGAAGAGAATTTTGATTATTCAGTAAGACAGCTTAAGCTTGCTGACCGAATTGGCGCCAAGTGCTGTGTAAATGTTGCAGGATCTCTCGGTCCAAGATGGGATGGCGGCTATAAAGAAAACTACAGTAAGGAAGCCTGGGACAGAACTGTTAAGATGATTCAGGATGTAATTGATCAGGCTGATCCTAAGAATACATATTTTACTATTGAGTCAATGCCATGGATGATTCCATCAAGCCCTGAGGAATATCTAAAGCTCATGGAGGCTGTTAATCGCGACAGATTCAGCGTGCATCTTGATATCATCAATATGATTAATTCAGCCGAAAGATATTTCATGCACGAAGATTTCCTAAAGCACACATTTGACCTTCTTGGCCCACAGATTAAGAGTTGTCACATGAAGGATATAAAGCTTCTTGATGACTATACTTTCCAGCTTCGTGAGTGTGGCTGCGGTGAGGGTGTATTCTCACTTGAACTTTATCGCGATCTGGTTGATGCAATTAATCCTGATATGCCAATGATTATCGAGCATCTTGGAAGCGATGAGGCATATTTTGAGAGTATGAAATATGTGAAGAACAGACTTGGTATTTAATTAAAGATTTTATTTATAAAAGAAGAGGTGTCTCAAAGCCTGATCTGGGTCTTGAGACACCTTTATTTTTCACAAGGAGGAAGTTAAATTTCTTAGTAAATCTTATAGATGATTGTATTGTTGTCATCTACAAAGTATGCGACCTGAGTCAGGTTCTCAGCAAAGAGCGACCAGTTAAAATATCCTTCGGTCTCTCCAGACTGATCAAATTCAGGATCAGCAATGATATAGCGGATATTACGCTCCTTACAGTAGCGGATGAACTCATCAATATCACTGTTACTTCCAGTTAAGAGCCAGTGATAAATCTCATCACGCTTATAAGTATCGTGGCCAGCAGACCATGCATAATATGGCCATCCATAGTACATGGCACGACCAGTGAGATTAAAGCGGTTGATTGACCATTCTGGTGTAAGGAATACATCAGAATCGCTGGTGTTTTTAATTATCCACTCGACCATCTCTGAGCGTGTGTTGACTGTGAGATACCACTTATTAAGGTTATAGTATACGAACCATTCGCTTATGCCTGTTGCAAGAAGTGGAACAAGAAGAACAAGTGCGAGAATGATTGATGCAACCTGAAGTGAGATAAATGCAGGGAGTGGAAGTCCCTTTGCCTTGGATGGTTCCTTAGGCGAAGTTCTTGATGAATCCAAAGTAGGAGGTACTAAGTTATCAGAGATTGAAGCTTCGTTAACAGGACTGATCTGATTCTCAGTAGTAACTTTAGCTTCAGAAGTAAGATTATTCTCTTCCGAATTTGAAGACTTTGAAGCTTCTTCAAGCATCGCAGAGCTCTCTGCGTCCTTGGTATCCTCAATAGCCTCAATAGTCTGAGCCCCAGTAGTCTGAGCCTCAATCTCGAGGGCCATCTTGCTCTCGCCATTATTATCCTGAGCTATTTGTAATTCAGCTGAATTAGAAATCTGATTTAAGTCATTAGTAGATTCCATTACTTCATCATCGCCCATAGCGGCATCATTACAAACTGCCTCGGAGGAGATATCTGCCATTTTATATGCAGTTCTAGGTGAAGATGGAACATCAATAGAAACGTCTTTTGCTTTTATCTTAAATGGAATGATAAACAGGTTAGACATGAAAAGCGCAACAAATACATCGAGAAGGATGAGACTTATCTGGATGAATTTGTGGTTTGCAAGCATCTCAGTTGTAACCTGGAAAGTAAATCCAAATATGAATGGAAGTGCAAAGCAGAGTCCTAAGATAAATCTGTAGGCAGGCTTTCCACGAAGAATATCTGAAACTAATAAGACAACCAATGTGATGATTGAGATAACAAGAGTAAGGCCAGTCACCATAATAAGGTAGGACATAAGTGTTGGAAAAGGTGTGCCCTCACCAAGGATGAAGCCTGGTGTGAATTTAAAGTTGACTACATTTGAGGCTGACCCAGAAAAACAGCGTGTCTGTATAAAAGATGAGATTACTGAAGTTAAAGCGCAGCAAAGATAGATGAGTCTTGATTCACTGAAGATTGCCATGCCAAACAAAACGAGAAGAACTGCGATGAGGCATGAACCGTGATAGTATGGCATTGAGGCAGCAATCAGCATACTTAGTATGACAGTGCCCCATGGATTTATAGAATCTTTAAGGCGCCAGATCCAGGCATTTCGAGAGAAGAAGAAATACATAATTTTATTTCCCAAATCAGGACACTTAAGTGTTGCTACTGACATACGGCGCACATATGGAAGAAATAATAAAATCAGAAGAAGAATCAGGGCGATACCAAACATAAGGTGTCGCTGGTTAGGATATACATTTATTGCCCAGATGCCCCAGGAATCATAAGGGGTTATGTCAGACCAGGCAGAAGACTGGCTTAAAAGCTTGATGCAGTCTTTGATGGAATAGCCGCCGTGGCGCTGAAGCTTAATTATCTGAGAGAAGACATTAAGTGAACTTCTGAATAATACAAGAATAGGTGCAAGAATAAATGGCAGGCGGCGACCACTTAATAAAACTCCGAGAAGTCCCAGGAGGGTGAAGCAACAAACCATGCCGATGATACTTGGAATATTAAGAGCGAAGTCGATGCTTAAGCCAAGATACTGTAAGATTCCAGCAAAATAGTAAAACAGGAAATGATATCTGATTCCATCATCAGAGAAATGCATATAGTGTGTAGGCATATTAAAACCGACACCAAAGGAAGAAACCATAGAGGTGTGTGGTGACAAATCTGAATATACTGAGTAGCCCATGATAAGTTCACCATTACTTACGCGGTAGGTATAAAAATACAAAAATGAAGCCACAATGGTAAAAAATACCAGGGATAAACCATAGAAGAAAATATTTGAATTGTGATTGTTCCAGGCTGGAATCTTACTTTCAGGAGATACAGCTTTGGAACGACGATAAATCTTAGCTACACACAAGAATGTTCCATATAAGACTATGGCAACAGTAAGAAGAATAGAAGCATTCTTACATGCTATATGATCTGGAATAGCTTTTGATACTCCATACAAAATGAGATAGTTTGCAAAATTAGTTATAAGGATTCCTACAATGAGACCTGCTGGAATAATGAAAAGCCAGTCAGGGATATTAGCAAGAATCTTTTTATTTACTGCAGATGCAACATAAAGGCGTCTTACATCTGGGATAAGCACCTTAACGAGGCAGCAGCCAAAAACAGCAATTAACAATATATATAGTAAAGCAAGCATATGATTTCCCTCTTAATTTAATTACTTACATAATACAGTTTTTCTTACGCCAAAATTGCGACTTATGCCATTTTTAAGAAAATAACAAACAAGAAGTAACGTAAATGTAATGCTTCTAAATATAGTGGCAATACTTGAATGTTACATTGGTTTAATAACAAATATGTTTAAGTGAGGATTTTGTCTATGAAAATCGTTGTTCTTGGTGGCGGATTAAGTCCAGAGAGAGATGTATCCAAAAAGTCAGCAAGCCTGATTGCTAATGCTCTTCTTGGAAGAGGCCACGAGGTGTGTCTCGTTGATCTTTATGAGGGAAGTGAGCAGGCAGACCCAATTGAGTTTAGATTCGGAACAGACAATCTCTATTCATTTGAGATTCCTGAGACTGAACCAGATCTTAAGGCTCTTATCAGAGAACATGGTGGACGTAAGGAATGGATTGGACCAGATGTAATTGATATATGTAAGAAGGCAGATGTTGTTTTCGTTGGGCTTCATGGTTCACATGGAGAGAACGGCCAGCTTCAGGCAGTTCTTGATGCATATGGAATTAAGTACACAGGCTGCGGCTATCTTGGCTGCGCTGTTGCTATGGATAAAGACTTATCGAAGTCACTCATTCTTGGTAAGGGATTAAATACTGCAAAGTGGTTTACAGCAGAAGGCAAGGATATTACTTATGAGAGAATCCAGAAGGAGATTGGTATTCCTTGCGTAGTTAAGCCTATTGGCTGCGGCTCTTCATGCGGTGTATCAATCGTTAAGACAGAGGAAGAACTTACTAAGGCTATCGAGTGGGCTAACACTTATGAGCAGCTCATTCTTGTTGAGGCTTTCATTACTGGTAGAGAGATTACTATCGGTGTTGTTGACGGAAAGCCACTTCCTATTACAGAGATTATCCCACACGAGGGTTTCTACGATTATAAGAATAAATATCAGGCAGGACTTACAACACATGTTTGTCCAGCTGAATTCTCTCCTGAACTCACAAAGCGTGGTCAGGATCTTGCAGTTGAGATTTTTAACACACTTCGTATGAGTAGTTACGGTCGAATCGACATTATGTATCAGGAAGAGACTGATTCTTTCTGGTTCATCGAGGCAAATAACCTTCCAGGTATGACTTCTACTTCACTTGTTCCAGAGGCAGCTAAGGTTATGGGAATCGAGTACGATGTGCTCTGCGAGAAGATTGCTTTATCAGCTCTTAATGAGGGTACTTTGGAGCTTTAATAGCGTTTGTGAAGTTTGGATTTTTCTTTTGGTTTTTAGTTAGAAAGTGTTTATGAGTAAAGAGAGACAGACAATTGGTATTATAGGTGGCGGCGCAGCAGGTCTTATGGCGGCATGCCAGATAAAGAAACGTGCCGACAGCCTTAATAAACCAGTCGAGATTATTATTCTGGAGAAAACCTCTTCAGTTGGCAATAAGCTTCTTCTTACAGGTCATGGAAGATGCAATATTACCAATCGTCATCTTACAAAGGGTAAGATGAAGTCTTCTGATAAATACTTTTTCGAGGCATCTAATTTTATGTCTCTTCTTCTAAACAACTTTGATAGTAGTGATACGATTAAGTTCTTTGAACAGACTCTCGGCGTTCTTCTTAAGGAAGAGGAGAACGGCAGAATGTTCCCTGTAAGTGATAAAGCTCTCGATATCAAAGAGGCTATGCTTAAATACTTGGATGAGGGAAATCAGATAGTTAGAATAATTACCAGCTTCAGAGCCTGCGATATCGTTCAACGTGAAGACGAGGTATCAGTTACTTCAAGTGACGGCATGGAGATGGTATTTGATGATGTTGTGCTAGCGACAGGAGGAAAGAGCTTCTCCAAGACTGGTTCAACTGGCGATGGCTATGAGATTCTCGGTAAGCTTGACCATAAAATTATTACTCCGCACGCAAGCCTTGCACCAATCGAGGTGTCCGACAAGGATAAGGAATTTACGTCTTCTGTAGCTGGCGTATCTGTTAATGTGCGTGCATCCTACTATGAAGCGGATAAGAAAATAAACAGTGTTGACGGGGATGTCCTTTTTACTCACAGCGGTCTTTCTGGCCCTGCTGCCATGGAGTTAAGCCGCGACGTCGAGGAGGACGGCTGGGTTGAATTGGATTTTGCTCCAACCATGGATGACGCTTCGTTCGACTCTGATCTTGTATCTGAGATCAACAGCAAGCCAACCGCCAAAGTCTATAATATCGGCTCAAAATATGTGCCTGTATCTCTCTCGAAGGCCCTGACTACCAGAGCTGAAGTGACCGATCTTATTGGTCAGAATCTTCTTAAATCTCAGCGAAAAGCTTTAGTTAAGGAATTCAAGCATTTAAGATTATTGATTGAACATTCTCCAGATCTCGAGACCGCATACGTGACCCGTGGCGGTGTAGATCTTAGTGACATCGAGCGCAAAACCATGCGCTCTAAAAAGTGCAAAAACCTCTATATAATTGGCGAGGTTCTCAATGTTGACGGCAAGTCAGGCGGCTATAATCTGACAGCCTGCATGAGCCAGGCGTTCGCGTGCGCGAACAGCCTCATCGCTGAGAAATAATTTGAGGTTGGAAAAATTACGCTTTTCGAATAGAATAGAAGGAGCATTTCTATTCGGAGGTCTATCAAATGAAGCGTGAAGATTACATTTCCTGGGACGAATATTTTATGGGCGTTGCGTTGCTTTCTGCACAGAGAAGTAAAGACCCAAACACACAGGTTGGCGCATGTATCGTAAGTGATGACAACCGAATTATGACAGTTGGCTATAACGGCATGCCTCTTGGCTGTTCAGATGATGAATTTCCATGGGAGCGCGAGGGCGGAATGCTCGAGACGAAATATGCATATGTTTGCCACGCTGAGATGAATGCAATTCTTAACTGCGGCACTGCAGATCTTAAGAATACTCGTGTTTATGTATCACTTTTCCCATGCTGCGAATGCACGAAAGCTCTCATTCAGAAGGGCATCAAGGAAATTATTTATAAGGATGACAAGTATCACGATACAGACGGCTGTCGTGCAGCCCGCAAGATGCTTGATTCAGCCGGGGTTGTCTACAAGCAGTATTTGGCTAGCGGAAGACTTCTCGAGATTGATGTATAATTAATTTGTTTTAAGGTTGTTAGGTTGTTAGGAAAGCCGCTTCGATATTAGGTCGAGGCGGTTTTTTTGTGTATGCTTTGTGGCGGGGGTGGCGGGAGCTGGGCTGGGCTGGTATTCTGTCAATCAAAATCGCTGATTCTGCCAATCGGTGATTGGAACATTTGGGCTTCAACCCTGCATCTGCCAATCAAAATCGTCATTTCTGCCAATCAGTGATTGGAACATTTGGGCTTGAACCCTGCATCTGCCAATCAAAATCGCGATTTCTGCCAATCAGTGATTGGAACATTTGGGCTTCAACCTTCACGTCACCAGATTCAAGCATTTCTGTCACCTCGGCGGTGACACATCGCCCCGAA
>JAKSRE010000070.1 GCA_024403775.1 Clostridia bacterium
AAAAGTCTATGTATATGGTCTAGGTAGCCTAGACCAGTAACCTAGAATTTAAGGGCTAAAACGTCAAAAGTCTATGTATATGGTCTAGGTAGCCTAGACCAGCAACCTAGAATTTAAGTGCCAAAACGTCAAAAGTCTATGTACGTGGTCTAGGTAGCCTAGACCGGTAACCTAGAATTTACGGGTTAAAACGTCAAAAGTCTATGTACATGGTCTAGGTAGCCTAGACCAGCAACCTAGAATTTAAGGGTTAAAACGTCAAAAGTCTATGTACATGGTCTAGGTAGCCTAGACCAGCAACCTAGAATTTAAGGGCCAAAACGTCAAAAGTCTATGTATGTGGTCTAGGTAGCCTAGACCAGTAACCTAGAATTTATGAAATAAATCTTCAGATCTTAAAAGTTGGTACGCGTGGAACTATTATTGAGGGCCCTCATCATTGTAGAATAAGAAAAAAATGAATTGGAGAAGCTCATGATTGATTATAGAATGTATTTTTCACAGCGTTATTTAGTATTAATAATTAATTATCTAGAGATACAGATCTCGGATTTTCCAATACTGACTGTAAATTCCAAAAATAAAAATGGTAAATCAACAAATTGTATTCGTGAGTACGATAAATCAAATTATAAAGTGATACATGAATATTTACTTAGTTCTTCCAAAGGACAATCTTTACATAAAATCTACCTTGAGCGTGAGCACTTAGTTATTAAACTCCGAGAATATAAAGCGATTTGGAATGAGAAATACAATAAACCAATTCCTAAGCTTACTCGCGAACAGATGGATACACTAAAGAATCTTCCTGTAAGTTACAACACTTCGATGGAATTTTATAATCAGCTTGTAGCTCAGATGGGTGAGTACAAATATAACTTAGAGAGAAAGGTATCCCACGATATGATGGATATGGCGTCGAGGATTGAGATACTTTTCGCAGAGGAATTGGAGAAGCTGGATCTTAACTATAAATATGAGGCGGAGATTCAGCTTGATGGGGAGAATAAGCTGACTGACTTTTTTGTGGCGATACCAATGATTAATTCATGTTTCCCAGCGGAGGTGGCAGGACTTATGAGTAAGACGGCATATTACTCCAAACTTGCAGGTGATCTGACTAATTATTATGCCAGCAACTATCTTTTGAATAGGAGTTTTCTGTTTATCTCGGAGACTGAATTTATGCCGGTGAATACTGATGTTCTGGCGATAATGATTACTTCATTTGTAAATCAGTTTGTGGATGACACGCTGATAAGTAATAAAATAAGGATATAAAAATCTCCGAACCTGATACTGAGAATAGCTACGGTTCGGAGAACAATAATTTTAATAATCAACCAGGCTGGGTAGCAATTCACCTAGCAAGTCAGGCACCTAGCCAATCAATCAGACATCGCAGCCAATTTAGCAATCAGTCACTCAAGTCAGACAGTTTGGCAATTCCGCCAATAAACCAGTCAATAAACCAGTCAATCAACCAGTCAATTGACCAATCAGCCAACATAACAATCAGCTAGTCAGCAGTCCAACCAGTCAACATAGTCACACAATCAAATCTCCATGATTGTCTCTCGTGCGAATTCTTCGGTGATAGGGCAGGCATACTGCTCGCCATCGAATACCATGACGTTGCCGATTCCACGCTGGAATACAAAGCGGAGCTTGCCATCTTTAACTTTCTTATCGGTGTAGAGTTTCTTTACAAGAGCCTCGCGGTCTATGTATGAAGGAATTCTTGTTGGAAGCTTAGCAGCGATGAGTAATGATTCAAGACGACTTACATCCTCGGTGCTGCAGTAGCCGAGCTTCTGGCCCATGACTGCCTGAGCAACAAGTCCGATTGCTACGGACTGACCATGGAGAAGTTCATAGTCGCTCACTGTCTCGATTGCACGTCCTACCGTGTGGCCGAGGTTTAAAACTTCACGAAGGCCGCTCTCGAGCTCGTCTTTCATAACTACTTCATATTTAACGTGGCAGTTAACTTCTGCGATGTGCTTGCAGGCTTCCTCGTCATTAGCAAAAATTTTATCGACATTTGCCTCGAGGAAATCAAAGAATGAAGCATCTGCGAGACATGCATGTTTGATGGTCTCAGCGAGGCCGCTTGCAATCTGTTCGGATGGAAGTGTTTTCCATGTGGCGATGTCTAAGTAAACCTTTTCGGGCTGGTTAAAAAGGCCGATGAGGTTTGTTGCAAGTGGAGTGTCAACTGCTGTCTTGCCGCCAACGGATGCGTCTGCTGCCGCAAGTAAGGTTGTAGCATAGTTGATGAATGGGACGCCGCGGCCGAATGTGCCTGCAACGAAGCCTGCGAGGTCAGTTACCACGCCGCCGCCTACTGCGATGATGCAGCAGTCTCTTCTATAGCCGAGTGAGAGCATTGTGTCCTCAACATATTCCTTGGTCTTACGGGTCTTGCTTTTCTCGCCTTCCTCAAACACGATGAGGTCAGCTCTATATCCATTGTCCAAAAGGCGCTTCAAGATGCCCTCTGCATATAAATCTTTAACGATGCTGTCAGTTACGACAGCGAATTTCTTGATGTTGCCTACGAGACCTGCCTTAATATCGTCTATCAACTTATCCTCAAGGTTATATCCAATCTCAATATCGTAGCTGTCATCGACAACTTTCTTCAAATCTACTCTGAAAGAAGCCATATCCGTCCCTCTCTTAAAACATAAACTTATGTGATTATATCACGTTACTTGCCTTTTTTCTCTCGAAAAGCAAAACGCCTCCAATAAAACATTAAAGATAAAGATGTTCCCACTGTCCAGCCGATTGGCCAGGATAACCAGATTCCAAGGAAGCCAAGTGCGGTTGAAGATAAAATAATTGCAAGCGTCACACGAAGAATCAGATCCGTAAATGTGGTGAAAATGAACTGGCGCATCATGCCAGATCCTCTAAGGAATCCATCGGCTACAAGCTTGGCCGATACAATAAAATAAAACGGCGCAAGAATTCTTAGATACAGGGTACCTGACGCCAGTGCCGCATCTGACGGATTGTCGAGGAAGAAACACAGGAACTGACGCGTGAAAACAAGATATAAAAAACACATTGGGATGGTCAGATACCAGACTAATTTAAGGCCAGCCTTAAATCCAAGGTGGATACGCTCAAACTTTTTGGCGCCGATATTCTGAGATGCATAATTAGATATTCCATTTGCAAGTGTGGTAAATGAAGTGATTACCAGATTGTTTAGTTTAACACCTGCTGAATAGCCCGCCATTACGCCGCTTCCAAAACTGTTGATTACACCCTGAATTATAATATTACCAATAGAGATGAAGCTTTGCTGGCAGATGCTTGGGATAGCGATAATCAGGAATTGTTTAAAGATTCGAGATGAGAAAAATGGTGCATTTTCGTTAGTTTTTATACTCTTAAGTCTTCTAATTACAAAATAAATAGCAAGAAGGCAGCTTATGCCCTGACAGATTAATGTGGCCCAGGCAACACCAGCAATTCCCATCTTAAATACTGTGACGAATAAAATGTCAGCAAATATATTAACTACTGAAGATACTGCCAGAAAATAAAATGGTGTCTTGGAGTCGCCAAACGCTGAGAAAATACCATTAGCAAGATTATAGAAAAATACAAACGGAAGCCCTATGCAGTAGATATTAAGATATGTAAGTGAAGGCGAAAATAAATCAGCTGGTGTGTTGATTAATAAAAGAAGTTTTCCGCCAAATAAAAGACCTGTTGTCATGAGGGTTATGCATAAAACCAGAGTAGATAACATGGAGGTCGTGATGGCGGTCTTCATGTCCTTATATTCTTTGGCGCCAAAGTATCTTGATGTTATAACTGAACAGCCGATATTACAGCCAAAGGCGAATGCAAGGAAAATGAGCGTGATCTCATAGCTGTTTCCTACTGAGGCGAGAGCATCTTCACCGATAAATCTTCCTGCAACCCATGAGTCAGCAAGATTATAAAGCTGCTGGAAAATGACGCTCGCGAAAAGCGGAAGACAGAAGCGCCAAAGAACCTTTTGTGGTTCTCCCACAGTTAAATCTTTGTTTTTGCTTTTCGCTTCTGACATAATAATCACCCTAAATAAATACTACTATATCAATATAGCACCACCCCAGTAGAATGTGTTATTGACAATATGTAGCACCTGTATGTTAAAAAGCATAGGTTTATTGTGAATTTTTAAGGAAGGAATCTATGAATTTCCCGATGCCGTCTTCGTCATTACTGCCGATAACGATATCGGCTACTGCCATAAGTTCAGGGATGGAGTTTCCCATTGCAATTCCTTTTCCTGCCATCTTAAGCATGCCTATGTCAGCGTAGTCATCCCCAAAGGCATAGATGTCCTTAACATCGATATTAAGCTTATCGCAGATAAGATTAATGGCATTTTCCTTGGTGATATTCTTGCGGGTGAATTTATACCAGAAGCCGTCTGAGAATCTGATCGCGTCACAATCTGGAAGCGCCTTAATTAGTTCTTCCACCTTATCGTCGTCAAAAATCTCAACGCACATCTTAAGACAGACATTATTAAAATCGCTAAAATCCGTCCATATCGTTCCGTGCCATTCCTTATCGTAGACATTTGGGTCAATCTTATAGTTCCAGTAGTGCTCCGTTAATGTATCGATTGTGATCTCAACCTCGTTTCCACATATAAGTCTGGCAGTTTTGATTAAATCCTTTGTCTCTTTCTCGTCGAAAATGTATTTTCCCACGCATTCATCATTAACAATAACTAACGCACCGCCACTCGTTATCAAAACCTCAGGCTTAAGCCTCTCAATACCCGATGGCAGATTAGGATTACTACGTGAAGTCGATACCCCGATAATATTGCCCGCTTCGCGGGCACGCATAAGCGCCTCGAATGTATAATCTGAGATCTCTTTCTGGCTATTAAGCAAGGTACCATCCAGGTCAAATAATAATAATTTTGAATTCATAAAATCGATAAATACTCCTTTCGAAAATAATAGAAAAAAAGCGGCCCAATAAGAGCCGCATAAAAACTTAACCATTTGCATTAAGCATGTCATCAACTGTCATTAGATTGTACGGATAATCAATATTTACTACTGCCTCCTCAAAGGTCATATCCAGAGGACAGTAAGCGGAAATACCCGCACCGAATCTTTTTACCAGCATGAATTCACCGTTCTCATCGAAGATGAAGCTCATGAGATTGATATAATTCTCATCTTCATAGTGGATATAGTAGACAACATCAAGGTAGCCGTAATTGAAGGAAGTCATAACTTCATAATCTTCAATTCCTGCCTGAGTAAATGTATATAAAGCATATCCTATTGCCTCGCTTATACCATCGTTATCAGTGCCGTAAGATATATCCTTGGTCATGTCGATTATTCTTCCTGCTGGAAGGAAATCTGAATCAGATTCAATAATCTCAAGGGTATAGGTGCCGTCAAGATTATCAGTAAAAGTCATAATAACTGTCTCAAAATCAATAAGAAGAGTAGTATCAGATGTTATATCTACGAGGCCTCTCTCGTCAGAAGCGATACGATAAAAGGAGTAGTCGGCATAAAGGCCGAAGTTGGTAACATAGACATTGAAATTATCCAATCCCATGATCTCAGAATATGTTCCTACAAAAGGATTAGAGTCCAGCTCATAAATCATTGAATCTGGGATAATCTCAGTATCAGGCATTGTAGTAGCGTCTGTTTCTTCAGATTCTGCTTCAGTAGTTTCCTCAGAAGTTACCGCAAGACTTTCTTCCGTAGGCTCTGTATCTTGAGAAGTAGAGGTAGAGGAAGTCTCTTCCAAAGTCTCGTCAGAAGACTCTTCAGTTGTCTCTTCGATAGTCTCCTCAATTGTTGTTTTTTCTGGCTTGTCCTTCTTGTGTTTTTTTGATTTTGAAGAACTGCCTGTATCACTACAGGAAGTAAGAGAAAGTGCTACTGATAAAGCTAAAACTACTGCAAAAATCTTTTTCATATATACCTCATCTAACGTTGTTAAGAAATAATAGCATTTATAAAATGAAATTAAAACTGTGAATTATTAACAAGTTTTAACTAAATCAAGCAAGAATTCCCCTACTTCAAGGAGCGAGAACGTAATCTGAGGATTAAACAAATCTATAATCGAGCGAGTAAGCAGGGGATGAATTGTAAAAATAGGTCTAAAAACAAAACAAACACTTGTTCTATCTTGAGAAAAGTGTTATAATATTATCAGTCGAATTCATAAGGGAGTGACTGATTATGAATAGTATGGATAGGAATCAACATTCAGTATATTCGTTATATTATCATCTGATTTTTGTTGTGAAGTATAGAAGAAAAGTGATTAACGATGAGATTTCTGAACAAGCAAAAGAGTTGTTTGTAAAGATTGGTGAGAACTATGGTATATCTCTTGAGGAGGAGTTATATAGAAACTCAGGGAGAAGAAGATGGCAGAAGAAGAGAGAATCGTCTTAAGAAGTATTGTGAGAAAATACAGAATA
>JAKSRE010000071.1 GCA_024403775.1 Clostridia bacterium
GAAAGGAACTTACCGTTTTAAGCGGAATTAACTTACCGCTGGAGCGGAATATGCAACTACTAAAAAAGAGAATGTGTATTTTATGTGATTTGATAGATATTAGTGGCTTGGAGTAAATCATTTCATATGAATTATACTTTTTTTTGGGGGGGGGTAACCGCCCCTATTTTTGATATGATAGTGGACGATATTTATTCGAGGATGATGTTATATTTAACAATTATTATTGCATTTACCGAAGGAATATGTTAACAATAACAATATATGTGTTGAAGAATTGCTATGTCAAATATAACATAAATGTTCGCAAAACAAGCATTTTATGTTATACTTAACATAAAAAGAGGAGGCGATTATGGCTAATGAAGATATCAAATCTATATTTGAACAAATAGATAACTTGAATAAAGCTTTTGTTGAATCAAAAACAGAAAATGTAGAAGATAAAGGAGACTTACTAAGAGATGTGTTAAAAGGGGTCTCTGAGGAAATTCAAAGAGTATTAGATGAGAATAATTTTACACAAGAAGAATTGTGTCGTATTACGAATATGTCTCAATCTAATATTAGTAAAATACAAAATGGGAGAGTGGTTCCTAGAATAGAAACATTGTGTAAAATAGCTAACGCTACACATACGAGGTTGGTAATAAGCTTTGAGAATGTTGAAGGAGAAGAGTAAGTATGGCTAATATCAAGTCAATTGAAATTAATAATTTTAGAGGGATTAAGAAACTTAAGGTTTCTGATTTATCAAGTATAAATCTCTTAGTCGGAGATAATAATAGTGGTAAAACAACATTTTTAGAAGCAATACAATTACTGTTTGCAGAATCACAGCTTAATTCTGTCAAAAGTATACTAAATCAAAGAGCGATGCTTAATCAGAATGATTATAGTTTCTATACCTCTCTTATAAAATTGTTTAATGTGGAGCAGGATGGTAAACTGTTAAATTTTGACATTAATGCTGAAAGTAACAAGGGAATTATTATATATGAAATGCGAGGACGTGAAAAGATAGTATCAGGAGAAGATGCTCTTAAAATGTCAAATATGTCACCGCGTCAAAAGACGATTTTTACAAAAATGTCAGTATCTCTTCCGGAAGCGGCGAAAGTGTTTTCGGGAAGTATTATTAGTCAAAACGGAAAAAAGCCTATAGAGAAGGAAATAAGGATTACTTCCTTAGATACTACAGTCGGAGGACCTTCCATAAAGAAAAAAGTCTACTACATACCTTCGTTTGGACATCTGAGATTTGATTTGTTGCAGAATATTGTGGACAATACTGAATATAAAAAGTTAGCAATCAGTATTTTAAAACAGTTTGACGAATCCATTGTTGATATATGTTATACAAAAGCGGATGATGGGTCATTTCTTCAGACCATAATCACAGAGAATGGAGTGAATATGCCCTTTTCAGTATATGGAGATGGCATAAAAAAAATACTTTATATTCTGAATAAATTGTTTGAAGCTACTGATTCAATAGTTTTGATTGATGAAATAGAGACTGGGCTGCACAAAAGATATTATGACTTATTGTTCCCGGTGGTGTTTGAATTGGCAAGAAAACTGAATGTTCAGTTATTTATTGCAACACATAGTATTGAAGCTATAGATGCTATCCTTAGTTATGGTAAATATGAGAGTGATTCCAAGAGCAAGGATCCAATAAGGGTTATTACATTAAAGAAAATTAATGATGTTGACGCAAATAGTAGTAATGTGGTCGCTCGGAATGTTACAGGAAAATATGTCTACGAGAATCGAAAAGCATTTGAATTTGAGGTACGTCTATGATGACAGAAATAATCTTGGTAGAAGGCGTAACAGATACACAGCTAATTAGTTATTATTTACAGAATGTGTATGGCTGGAGGCATGAGAAAAGTAATAATCTTGGAATGGTTCCATTGGATGAACATGATCATATAGAAACTTTAGCTAAAGATCAAAAACAACTAGTTTTATGCGGTGTTGGAGGAAAAGGAAGATTTGCGTATTTTGTCGAGCAGCATCGTATTGATAGTATAATTGTTGAGCATGATATATCTTCCTTGATGATTGTTACTGATAGAGATGATGACTCTATAAATAGAGTTGTACATAGAACAAAAGGGTTGTTAGAAGGGATATCTATAAAAGCAGGAGAGTGGACAAAAAATATAATTAATGATTCATTCGGACAGCAAAAATATATGGATTCATATTTATTAATTGTTCCGGCGGAAAAAGCTGGTGCATTAGAAACAGTGATAATAGAAGCCTTGAAAGACATTCCAGAACAAACAGTATTGGTACAGGAAGTGATTCAGTTTATTGAAACATTGAAATCTGGAATAGTACCGGAATTAGCTCAGGCAAATAAAGCTGACAAGGCTACTGTTGGGACTTTTTTTAGTATAAGAGAACCGAAAAATGCAATGAGATCCTTTGGAACTTTTGTATCAAAAATCGATTGGTCAAGATCTGAGACTTTGAACAAGTTGTTCCTGCCGTTTGGATGTTTAGGAGAGGACAAGCCATATTAACAGATATTTAAGAAATGGAAATATAGAGTATTCAAAATCAAGTATGAACCATAAAACTTTACAATATCTCATGGGGCATTCGGATATAGCGGTAACACTTAATGTTTATACGCAAATCGGATTTGATGATGCAACGGAAGAACTAAGGAAACTGGAAGAAATGGCAAACGCCCGTAGGGAATTGGAAAAGGGGCAGGAGAAACCAGTAAGCCAGAAAATATTCAAAGCAATTTAGAAAATATCAAATGCAGCCTAAGTCAGAAATGGCTTGGGCGTGTTTGTGGTTATATAGAGTTTGGCAAGTATTTTCTCTGGGAAAGGTGGCTTGAGGTATGGCATTAACAAAAACAGATTTTGATAAGTTGGATGCAAGAATTGAGAATATTGTTGGTCAGCCGGTGGAACAGATACAAGTCGATTCAGCGCTTCCGCCTACAATAGAACAGTTAGAAGATAATAACAAAACATATTCAATCTTGGCTGCTATTTTATTTATCGATATTCGTAAATCAACATATCTTACAGAAAATAGTCAAGCTAAAAGTATGGTAAAAATATATCGATCATTTATGAGAATGGCCGTGGAATGTGTTCGAAAGAATGGAGGAGTTACAAGGCAATTCTTAGGTGATAGAATTATGGGAGTTTTTATTGATTCTGTTGATGAAAATGGGAATGTAATAGAAAGTGCAGTGGATAAATCAATCAATGCAGCGCGAAGCCTCCAAACAGTAATAATGTATAGCTTGAATAAACACTTGAAATCAAAAGTGAATGGTAAAATTATAGAATGTGGAATTGGAATTGACTATGGAAAAGTTCTTGTGACAAAAGTTGGCATGTATGGAGTGGAGCAAGATAAAGAAAAAGAAGATGAGATGGATTGTGTTTGGGTAGGGAATACAACTAACTATGCTAGTAAGTTTTCGGATTTAGCAGAAGGAGGAGAAATTTTTGTTTCAGAAAATGTTTATCAGAAACTATCTTCTTGTTATAAAGAAAACTGGACTAATGTTGCAAAAGTAAAGGGGAATAAGGTATTTGAAGGATATGTAATAAAAGATTATTTCTTGGATTATGTAGATGAGTTGGGAGAACCAGCTAATGCACAAAATAGCAACGAATTTGATATTGAAGTTCAAAATCAGTTGGTTTGCGGAATCAGAGAAATAGAAAGATTGCAGAATGGACTAATTAATAGAGAAAAAGAAATTGCTATTTTGGAACAAAAAATGAAGGAAGAAAATAGCCGGATAAAACAAGACTACCATAAGGAATTTAATAGCAGGATTGAAATTGAGCAAAAATATGATGAACTTAAAGATGAGCTAGAAGATGCATATAAACAGTATTTTGATTTTATATGTAAGATAGTTGGTTTTTCACATTGTAAGAGTAAATATGTAGAATCAGTTAAAAAGGAAGATTGGTTTGAAATTATTGAACGGGCATACGACATAGGAAAGAAGTTAGGATATTCTGAAGAATATATAAATAGCAGGATGTCTTGTGGATTAATAGCGATTTATAGATTTTATGGTGAGTACGAAAAAGCGTACGAAGCTATTGTTATAATGGCAAAAACAAATTCTGTATGGATAAATATGGAAGTTGATGTTTTGAAATGGGCAAAAGATAATTATGTTCTTCACAGACTACAAAATGCTGTAGAGAAAAGACTTGTTAATTATGAGATTGATTATGATAAAAGAAGTACTTTTGAAGATGCATTAAAAAAGATAAAACAGTTGAGAGGTGTTTAATATATGAAAACAAAGAAAAAGAACAAAGGTAAAAAGACTAATAATCAAAATATTGTTCAGGCAGACCAGTTAATTTCGGAACAGAAATCATATAGTAGGGAGGATGCGTATAAAACACTTGAAATAATAAATGGCTGGATTGGTAATATGGATGCCAAGATATCCTTTGCATTAGCCTTTGTTGGAATATTAGTGGGATATATATTTAGCAACGGGATGCCGAAAATTTTTGAAAAAATAGCTAATGTAAATAAGCTTTCAGAATTGAGTGTAGTAGAAATATTAGCAGCAGTAATTGTTGTATTACTATATGTGATTAGCTTTGCTTCTATTGGATGTTTGATGATTGCTGTGCTAGCAAGAATTAAGAATTCAAATGGAGTGGAATCTGTTTTCTTTTTTGGTACTATTGGAAATATGAAGTTAGAAAAGTATAAAGAAAGAGTTGATAATTTATCAGAGAAAGAAATAATTACTGATTTGGAGGAACAGATACATACAAATTCAAGAATTTGCACTAAAAAGGCAAAGTGGTATAACCATGGAATGCGACTGCTTATTTTTTCAGTATTTTTGTGGTTTATTTGTATGATATTTAGAATACTATAAGAGGAGATAATACGTTGGAGTCAAAGAAAGAGACATCATATACATATAAAGTTGAAGATAGCGCTCAAAGAATGGATGATATTTTAGATGCGGATGATAATAATTATGAGGATAAGGAAAGCAGTATTCCGAAGAGAAGTGATTTGACTTTTAAGAATGGATTTTATGTTAATGTCACGGCTTTGTTTATTGATATTGTTGATTCTTCAAAATTAACTGATGGCCATAAACGTCCAACTTTAGCTAAAATGTACAGAGCTTTTTTATCAGAGTGCGTTGCTATTATGAATTCATGGGAAATGTGCAAGGAAATTAATATTAATGGTGACTGTGTCTGGGGAGTGTTTGAAACACCAAAAAAGTCGGATATTGATAATGTGATATCCGTTGCAGCACAGTTAAGCAGTATGGTTGATATATTGAATTATAAGTTAAAAAAGAAAGAGTATGAAGCAATATCAGTTGGAATAGGTGTTGACGACGGAAGAGCTTTGATGGTAAAAGCCGGGTATTCGGGAAGTGGAATAAATGATGTTGTTTGGATGGGCGATGTGGTAAATACAGCATGCCACCTTGCAAATAAAGCTGGGAGAAATGGAAGAAAGAAAGTAATTATTACGAAACAAATATATGATAATATGAATGAAAGTCACAAAGAATTATTTTCTAGCTATTTAGATGGATACACTACGAGATATGAATGTAATTTGGTGCGAAATTCTATGAAAGAGTGGTATAAAGATAATTGCAAATAGAAATTAAGTAGTAAATAGGAGCATTTTCTACTACGTTTTTACTACGATTGACGTCTGTGTATTGCATAGTTTTGCTACAATTTGCATTTTTACATACATTTTCATTGAAGGATGTTAATGCCCTGGAAACCTTGCAAAACCTAGCAAAACTACGCGGCATTTAGCAAATTATGAAGGAGAAATTCACATGATAAAAGTCTTATTCATCTGCCACGGCAGGACGTATGGCATCGGTGCTTGAGCGGCTTTTGTGGGCTGAAACGGGGCAAAATGCGGCAAAAGATATATGAGCATATACTGTTTGTATACGTTTCGGGAGACTAAAGAAGGTTAATGAGATTAATACCATGATGAAGTATCTTGATAGAAACGATATATCACAAGCT
>JAKSRE010000072.1 GCA_024403775.1 Clostridia bacterium
AGAACCATTTTGTACACTGTCTTTTATACTGTCCGATTTATAGGGACCAGTTTACAAGCTTGAGACAGTTCTTTATTCATGTTCAAATTAGATTTGCTTAGCCGGCTACTCCATCATAATCAACAGGAGCTGTTACATTCTCATCATACCAAGGTCTCTGATATACTCTTACGTAATCAACCCTCATCTGAGCGCTCTCGTCAAATACAGTAGAATCAGTTGGATCTCCTGGCCAGTCACCACCAACAGCAACATTAAAGATAATGTAAAATTGCTGATCAAATGGTGCTGGATAAGGAGTAAGCTTACCACCTTCAGACTTACAATACCAGTCGTCAGTTGTGTACATCTCAATGTCATCAACATACCAGGTAATTCTTCCAGGCTCCCATTCAAGAGTAAATACATGATATTCGTCAGCAAAGTTGCCATCAGTTAATGTCATAGAACCCTGATTTTGTCTGTGTGAATTACCATAATGAATTCCACCATAGCAGGTAGTAGGATTGTTTGTTACGATCTCCATAATGTCAATCTCTCCACATCTTGGCCAGTTACCATAGTGTGAGTTAAGAGTAGGCATCATCCAGAATGCAGGGAGGAAACCATCACCGTGTGGAACCTTGATTCTTGCTTCAACTTTACCATATAGGAAGTCCTGTTTAAGCCAGCTGTTGATTCTTCCTGATGAATACTCGATATTTCCGCTCTCATCAACAACCTTGAGAGGCTGTATAACAAGATCTCCATTCTCCACATAGATATTATCTTCAGAAGCATAATAGAACTGAAGTTCATTATTAACCCAGCCTGGATTATGCTGCTCATAGTTCCAGTTATCAGTATTTAATTCATCACCATCAAAATCGTCTTCAAATACAAGTTCGTATTCTGTGCTTCCAGTATAAGATGTCGTTGGAATAGTGGTTGTCTCTTCAGTTGTTTCTTCTGTAGTCGCTTCTACTGTCTCAGGAGCTTCTGTAGTTTGAGAAGTAGTAGTCTCAGAAGGTGGTGTAGTCGCACTGGTAGTCTCTTCTGTCGTAGTGCTACAGCCTACAAGACAAAGGCATAGAAGGATTGGTAAAACCTTTTTCATAGTCATTCTCCTTAAAAGAATATTTGTAATTAATATAGCATATTATCCATGACAAAGAGGTTTAAAATTATTTTTATAAATTTTCGAAAAGGGTATTGAAAAATGTTAAAGGAATTTATATAATTCTTTTGAAGTTAAGTAAAAACTTCTTTATTTTTTGAACATTTTTACGTCGGACAACAATATGAAGGGCGCTCTGTCATATGACTGGGCGTTTTTCTTTATAAGAAATTGTTAGATAAGAGAGTGGTATGTTATTATTAAAAAACATAAAGAAAGCAAGGAGAGAATAAAATGAAAAGAATAATTGGAGTATTTTTGATGCTGGCGCTCATGATTAATATGTGCGGATGCGGAATAAATTCTAAGGTTATTAGTTCAGCAGATGACTTTATGAATCTTGTTATGAATATGAAATTTTCCAAGATGAAGAAAGTAGCTGAGGATTATGAAGTCTTTGATAAATATGCTGATGATGAATTACTGGCTGCAATTCTTGGTCGAGGTGAATATGAGGCAGATAAGAAGTCTCTTAGTGAGAATGGCAAGAAAGCAAGTATCAGTTACGAGATAACACTTCCGGATTATGAAGAAGTAATTGATGATGGGGATTATAAAGATATAGACGAATTTATCGATAATCTTGAAGATGCAGGTACTACTTCTGTTAAACTTAAGCTTGAATTTAAACTTAAGGATGATTTATGGATAGTAACTAACTGTGAAGATATAGTAGAAGATCTTTTTGAAGAGATTCTGGATAATGATTTTGGTTTGGGTGCATTTTCAAGTCTGATTCCGTTGACACCAGAAGATATGGGTTCTTATGCTTCAGATAACGGCTTTGATCTGATTGTGTCAAATCCAGATTCATTTTCTGTAAGTGGCTTGGATGCTGAAGGTGTTAAAACCATGAATACTATTTGGTTTACATATGGATATGCTGAACTAATTGAATTTGATAATAATAAGAATGCTATGAAGTATTTTGAGGATTATTATGATGAAGATACTTGGTTTGCTGATGTTGATGGAATTTATAAGTATCAGGTAAGTGGAAATAGTGCAATGGTATATTGTGACGGTGCGGATGGAAGCTTAGATGTTTTTGTCATTGCTTTCTGCGTAGATAATACTGTACTAATGACAACCGTATTTGATGATCCTAGTGGCGATATAATTGATTTTCTTGAGTATTTTGGATATCCGACATATATGTAAATTTATTGGGTCGTTCTATTCTGGGACGACCTTTTTACTTGAATATAAATGCGTAACTTAATATCTCTAAATTGATATTTTCACAATTTCGTCACATTTGCGACATTTTTTCTAAAAAATCTATTGACATTTGTTCCGTCAAAAGATATAAACAATGTATCTTAATTGTGGAGGAAATGTGAATGATTTGTGTCGCATGCGGTAACAAGGTACCAGTAGCATATAATTCTTGTCCAAACTGTGGTTCTGCTTTTTCTGATAGAAGTGTAAGTAGCGTTATTAGTGTTTCTACTTCTGAAAGATATAAAGAACTTAAGAAAAGATCTTTTATTCCAGCTCCTTACGATGAGGATGTTGTTCCTTCAAAGACAAAGATGTTTTCGGAGAATCTGAATTTTGATCTTGGTTTTCACTATATGCTGACAAGATTTATTGTATGGTTTTTTACAGTAGTTAATTTTGTACTTGGAGTAGTGTTCTTTAATGGTGAGATAACATATGTTGAAGATATTAATACTTATGTTAGATTCTCTTATATTGGTGGTATTGATACACTTACAAGAATATATGGTATTGCTGAAGCGCAGCAGATTGGTTTAACGGCTTGCATTAAATTATTTGGTGCAGGACTCATGATTGCTTCATTGGTTTTAATTATGGCTTTAATTCCATTAGTAAATCGTAAGTTAGATGCACCACAAGGTTTATCTTCTGCATTTGAGTTTATGATTGTTGCCAAGATTTTAGCAGGTATAGTTGCTAGTGTTTTTACATCTTCACCTTTGTTCTTGTGCTTTACATTGCTTCTTTCAGTTCCTGATATTGCTATTCTTATTATTTCTACTGAATACTATAAAACAAGAATGCATATGTTTGGTTAATTGCCAGCCAGGTTATAGAAATATATAATAAATGAAGTTGCGGTAGAGTTATTCTACCGCTTCTTAATTTTAAGGGG
Organism: Clostridia bacterium; assembly: GCA_024403775.1. Taxonomy (GTDB): domain Bacteria; phylum Bacillota; class Clostridia; order Saccharofermentanales; family Saccharofermentanaceae; genus Saccharofermentans. The sequence continues at coordinate 3,276 of JAKSRE010000072.1, forward strand.
ATTATTATGGCTGATATTGATGAATTTATTGATGGAAATCTTGTGGTCTCAGTTGAGACCATGCGTAAATCTGATGCTTGGACGATTGCTAATCTTACAGATTCTAAAACCCTGATGGCGAGAGCGGGAAAAGCCGTCTTTGACAGTGTCGACTGGAATAATAGACATTATAAGAAAGTTGCTATTGTTTGTGGTAAGGGTAACAATGCAGGTGATGGTTATGTAATTGCAAAATTGCTTAAAGATTCAGATATAGATGTGGAATTAATCCTTTTATATCCTGAGAACTTCTCTGAAGATGGAAAGTATTATTTTGATGAATGTGTAAAATCTGATGTGACTTTTAAGACATATGAGAATGAACTTATATGGGAAGAATATGGGATTATTGTAGACTGTATTTTCGGAACAGGATTTAAAGGCAATGCTAATGGATTTGTGGCAAAGGTAATAGAGGATATTAATTCTTCAGGTTCTTATATAGTTGCTGTAGATATTAACAGTGGACTTAATGGAGATACTGGCTTAGGTGAGGTCTATATTAAATCAGATCTTACGGTATCTATTGGCACATACAAGTATGGTCATTTTAGAGGAAATGCCGAAATTGCAATGAAAAATAAGGTAAATTGTGATATAGGTATCGTGATTCAGTGATGATATACTAAATTGTAAATTTTTTAGAGGTGATGAATATGGTAAAGCATGTAATTCTTTGGCAGCTTAAAGCTGAGTTATCTGATGCAGAAAAATCAGAGGTTAAAGAAGGAATTAAGGCTGGTCTTGAAGGCTTAGCAGGTAAGATTCCAGGTCTTATTGATATTAAAGTTAATATTAATCCTCTTTCTAGTTCAAATTGCGATGTAATGCTTGATTCTTCTTTTGAAGATGAGGCTTCACTTAAGGGATATGCAGTTCATCCAGATCACGTGGGAGTTGCAAATACTAAGGTTCGTCCATATACAGCAACACGTGTTTGCATGGATTACGAGGTATAAACCTCTTATTTTGTGTTTGGTTAGCGTGTTTTGTCCGCATGCATAATTATCTTTGTAATTCACTGCATGGGACAGGAAGTTTGTGCTACAGATAATTTGAATTCTGGCGTAGACAGAGGAGAGGTATTTGCTGGTTTTACTAATTCTCCAGAATTCATTAATCTCTGTGCAGAGTACCAGATTACAGCTTAAAATTAAATAAAATTTGATGATAATAAAGCCTTGTGTATCTTATATGCAAGGCTTTATCTGTTTTTATACAAAATGCCATAAACTAGCCTTTTTTTTGGCGAAAATGGATATGTAAAAATGTAAATAAAATGTTTCGCGTTTATGTTTTAGATGTTAAAATTTAAGTGGGTAGGAATATATTTTTTTATTTTGGGAGGAAAAGATGCATAAAAGTAAACACGCAAATGTTAAATCTTTAATAATTAAAGTGTTATTAATGATTGTAGTTTTGGCTTTTTGTGGATTTAGTGGAACTTATACTAAATGTTTCCAGGATATCAACTATCAGGTAGAAGTTGATTCTTCATATAAGTATGGTTCTGATTCATCTCAGGATGGACAATTAACTGTCTATGTTCCTGTAGGTGAAGCAACATCTGCACCAATTGTAATCGCTACTGACTATTCAGGTAGTTACGCTGATAACGGTAAGATTACATTAACTCAGCAGAGTCAGGGTGGAAAAAATGTTGATATTAAAGTAAATCTTAACAAGGTTAGTAATTCTGCTCTTGGTGGTATTGGAGCAAGAGGTACCATTGAAACTAGTGCTATTAATACTGCTAGTACAGTAAGTAAGGTATTCCAGGTTAATGTATCTTCAGATGCTGGTTCTACAACTATTGCAAGATTAACAATCATTGTAGTTGCATGTGATCATGAATTCGATGGATGTACTGATGCAGTATGTAACATCTGTAATTATGAGAGACCTGACTATGGTCATGTATATACAAGCGATTGTGATACAACTTGTAATAACGAAGGTTGTGAGTTTGTAAGAACTGCACCTGCTGATCATAAATTTGATTCATGTGAAGATACAGATTGTAATGCTTGTGAGTATACAAGAGAGGCTCAGGAGCATGTATTTGATTACGAGTGTTCAGAAACTTGTTCAGTATGTGGTTCTGTAAATCCAGACGTAAAGGATCACGATTACGATAACGATTGTGATACAGATTGTAACTATGGCTGCGGAACAACAAGAGAGCCAGCTCATACATTCGATTACGAGTGTTCAGAGAATTGTTCAGTATGTGGTGCAGCAAACCCAGACGTAAAGGATCACGATTACGATAACGATTGTGATACAGATTGTAACTATGGTTGTGGAACAACAAGAGAGCCAGTTCATACATTCGATTACGAGTGTTCAGAAGTTTGCTCAGTATGTGGTGAGGCTAACCCAGATGCAGTAGCTCATACATATACAAACTGTGAAGATACAGCTTGCGTAGTATGTGGTGAGGGCGAGAGAGAAGCACTTGAGCATGAGTACACAAATTCATGCGATGCAGATTGTAACAACTGCGGTGCTGAGAGAGATATCACACATACATATGATTACGAGTGTTCAGAGAATTGTTCAGTATGTGGTGAGGCAAATTCAGACGTA
>JAKSRE010000073.1 GCA_024403775.1 Clostridia bacterium
TAATCCTCAGATTACGTTCTCGCTCCTTGAAGTAGGGGAATTCTTGCTTGATTTATTCTGGCATGCCGAGATAATATCCCTGATACAAATCCGCACCAAGTGAGATTAAGATATCAAGTTCTTCTTTGGTCTCAATGCCTTCTGCTACCACCTTGCGATTCATGCTGTGAAGCTTATCGATAGTGGACTTACAGTTCTCCTGTTTAAGAGAATCCTTATCTATATTTGAGATAAGTGAACGGTCAAGTTTTACAATATCTGGCATAAGTAATTCGACTTTGCTGATGTCATTAATGCCTGTTCCGTAGTCATCAAGAGAGATAAGGTTATCCATGCTTTTTACAGACTTATTTTTAATCTCCCAGCTGCTCATTGAGAGGGCTGGATATTCGAGCATCTCAATAATCATTTTCTCCCTGACATCGCCAAAGCAGGCGCCCAGCGCCTCAGCTTCTTCATCGGTCATACATTCAGATGGGAAGGAATTAATTGCCACCCATTCCTTGTAGCCTCTGTTCTCATATGCCTGCAAAGCACCAAAGAAAGTCGCAACTTCAATAACATGAAGTTTATCCATTTTCTCATATCTGTCGATTAATTCAGTTACTGTCATGTTCTTTGGACGCATCAATGCTTCTCTGGCATAGACAGTCTTGGCATCTGAACAGAAGATAGGCTGAAAAACATAGTCTATCTTGAGCTCTGATAAAGCTTCTAGAATATCTTCTGATAACGGCAGCATATCAAAATCTATCATTTAATAACTTTCTCCTCTTTTTGCTTTGTAGCGTAAGCATCTAATAGAATAGTATGAGAACGAATCTATTAGTGTGAGTACGAACCCATTAGCGGCGGGTACCTTATAACTTTAAGTACCCAGCAACATCAAAACCTTCTTAATAACGCAAACCTGTTCTGCTCATTGCTTTGTGGAAAATCTCTTTATCTCGATACATATCAAGATCAGACTGCATTTTCCAGTCACTTATAGACTTACGAACACCCTCTCTTGTGTAGAGATAACCTATACCAAGAGCCATTGATAACTTATAGTCTGAATTCTCATTATGAGAATTTATAGCGTCGATGAGGGCATGCTTAAGTGTGTTCATCTCATTTTCGTCAGCGTCAATTATGACTACGAATTCGTCGCCTCCGATTCTGAAGCAGTGTCCAATATTTCCATATGTATCATCCAATACTTTCGCTGCTGCCTTAAGAAGCTCATCTCCTGCCTCATGGCCAAAGTTATCATTGGTGTTTTTAAGGCCATTAAGGTCGATCATAATCATCTTCCAAGGTGTCATTGAATCGAGGTCATTCTCGATATCCTTAACGTATTTATCAAAAGCGAGTCTGTTATCAAGGCCAGTAAGTGAATCTGTTACAGCTATCTCCTGAAGCTGCTCATTATAGTACTGAAGCTGGCTGTTAATTGACTCGAGCTCAAATGTCATCTCACGAATAAAGGTAGCCATTCTCGCAGCAAGTGGGAGTTTTGTATTTATCGACTTCTCATCGAAAGCCTCAATATCACAGGAATCACCACCGTCACCCTCACGCATAGCCGCGATAACAAGTGTTACGCTGTTCTGATTGAGGTTACCCTTCTCACGAAGGAACTCACCATGTGAGAAAAATCCAGTACTTCCCTTAACATTACGGAAAGGATAAATCTCTGTTGTAGGCTCATCCAATCCCCAGAACACCTTACGGGCAGTACAATAGAAAATATGAATCTGATCTGCATTAAAATTCTTAAGCTGCTTTGCTTCATTCTGAACTGCCTGCATAACTGTATTTGGTTCACCATAGGATAGTCTTACCATTGAACCCTGCTGAACATCAGCACTCATAACAAGTGAACCATCCGCATTTCCAGCAGCAGGCGCACGCACGATAGTAACACCATTATGCTGATACATCATTGGGAATTCCAAAGCATTTGCGAACAAATTCTCATCATTCATAATATTTAAATATTTGCGATAAACATTATAAGCTGGCATTCCGTCAAGCTCATAGATTGTGCAGCCCGAAGCCTTTGTAACAACAAAATTACGTCCAATTGGCTGCCATCCGCTTACCTTAAATGACTTAACATAGAAGTCGTCTCCACCAAAGAGAAGAACGATTACACCCTTGGTATTAAAGCCGCCTACCGAAGAGAAAATACATGAATCAGGGCTTGTAATATCGCGTGTACATACAATACCGCCATACATCTGAATGTCCTCAGGAAGAACCTCAAAATTCTCGCAAAACACCGATGGCGACTCAGGATTAATTGTAAGATAGAACTCAACTGCCTTTACCCAGCTGTTATTCTTACATTCCTCGATAATTTTATTTGCGACATCTACAGTATCTGTCTCTGCCATATCGTAGTGCAGGAGTTTAAATTTTGTAGTTTTCTTCTCGAAAAGCGTAACCGATACAGATAAATCACTTGTAATCTCACAATCATCAACATTTCCGGCTGTAGAATGACCAAACCAAGGCTTTCCAGGAAAAACTGCCTCTATAACTTCCCAGATTGGGCGAACCACTTCTTCCTTAATCTCTGTTGAGAAAATCTGAAAATACATTGATAAATCATCATAAGCATTGTCCTTAAGTAAAGTAGCCTTATATGAATTAAGGCTCTCCTCGAACTGCTTAGGATTCTTAAATTCAATCGTCGTCTTTTGCATAACATATACTCCTTGCCCACCAAGCAAACTATTGGCAAAAATAACCAATTAAATAATAACACCTCAGGCATATTGTATAAGTTAATCCGTGTATATATTCACAATTTTTTTACGAATTAATAGGTTATTTGATATTTAGACTAGAAATCTGACATAAAAAATCATTTTGCTTCAGGACTCCATGGCTTTGGTGTAAGAAGAGTAGTTCTTCCAATATCAGGAAGTACATCGTAAACCGAGCATCCCATCTTACTCTCAAACATCTCCTTTATCTCAAAGGTAACATCCCATCCTTTTATGTAATCTTCCATGATTCCATATCTTCTTGTTACATCAACGAAACGCTTCTCAAGAATAACAAATCCATAGTCCGTCGCCAATGCGTCACAAAGTTGAATTAACTTATCATAAGAATCAGCGTCACCACAGTTTAAGATATACTTTTTGATTTCCTTTTCTTCAAATGTTGAAGGCTCGTAATTAAACTCATCCTTCATGAAAACATAAGAATGAGTCATGCAGATTCTTGCTGCCTCATCCCAGCCCTTATCCATACAGAACTTATATCCCTCATAAACATGTTTTGGGATATTAACTATTCCGACTCTTCTTCCTATATCGTGCAAGAGCCCAACTATATAGGCCTTATTCTCGTCTAATTCAGGAACAAGATGAGCAATATTTCTTGCAGCAATTCCAACATTTTCTGAATGCTTAACCCATGGACCAGGATTAAGTTTTCCTGCTATATGTAATTCCTCTAAAGCTTCATTTATATCTGGCAGCAATTTGAATTCCCCTAACTTTTGAATATATCGTCTAAAACACCGATAATAGCCACGGCATAAATCTCATTTTCTTTGTATAATATGCTAATTATATAAATTATATCATGGCAAGTTAACTATGCTATAATTTATGCTGTTATGTTATAAAATCTCGAAAGGAGTATAAAAATGGACGAGAATAATGAAAACAACTTGGACTCAGTAAACAGCCAGGCTTCAACACCAGCTGCTGAGACACCAAATACATCTTTTAATCAGGGTACACCTTTTGCACCACAGACTACACCAGTAACACCAGCAGTTCCTGTTACTACACCAGTAACACCTGTTACTCCTGCTACACCTGCTGCTCCTACAGTTGAGGCTGCTACACCAGCTACACCAGCTGCTCCTGTTACTACACCTGTTGCACCAGTTGCACCTGCTACACCTGTTGAGGCTGCTGCACCTGTTGAGGCTGCTGCACCAGTAGCTCCTGCTACTTCACAGTTTGCACCTCCTAATGCTGCATCTGTTGAGCCAGCTATTCCAACAGTATCATCATCAATTCCTTCACCAATTCCTACAACTGCTGCACCACAGCCAGTAGTAAATCGTGCAATTCCAGATACAAAGGCAAAGAAGCCAGAAAAGGGTGTTAACCTTCTTCTTATTTTTGCTATCGTTGCTGTAGTTGCTGTTGTTGGTTGTGTTGTATTTGCTGGTTTTGGCAAGGTAATCGCTAACTCATTTAATAAGCTTACAATGAGCCCTCAGAAGTACTGCCAGACAGTTCTTACAAAGTACACTAAGGCTAGAGCTAAGGAAATCGCTAAGGACTATGGCGATGTATCAAAGCAGGCTGACGCTAAGGAATCTGCATATGAAGCAACTGCTTCTGTTAAGTTCTCAGAAGATGCTCTTGATCTTCTTAGTGACTATGGCGTTGATGATCTTGATTTCCTTGCAGATTCAAAGGCAACAATCAGAGTTGACCACAAGGAAAACCTCTATGCTGTTAAGGCATCATATGGTACAGAGAAGAAGAGTGTTCTCTCACTCAATGCAGTAGTAGACCTTGATGAGGAAATGGTTTTCTTACAGGTTCCTGAGTTCAATGAGCAGTATCTCTGCGCTGACATCTCAGACTATTTGAAGGATATGACAAGCGATGAATATCAGGAGCTCATCAAGAATCTTGATAGTATCGAAAAGCTTTCCGAAAAGGAAATTGAAGATTTCATCAATCGTTATTGTGAAATCGTTATCAAGCATTTCGAAGAGGTAGAAGAAGAGACAGTAGAACTCAAGGTTGATAAGGTATCAACTAAGGTTACAGCTCTTACAGTAATACTTGATGCTGAGACAACACAGGAAATCGCTGTTGACCTTCTCGAAGCACTCATGGAAGATGAGACACTTGAGAAGTACTGCGACAGCTATGTAGAGGCTCTTGATCTTGATGACGACCTCTGGGATGAGTTCGTTGATGAGCTTGATTACATGAATGAAGAGATTTCTGACTGGGATGCTGATGACGAAGAAGGCGCAATTATCCTTCAGTTCTATGTAGACAATAAGGGTGAGATTTGCGGTCTCTGTGGTGAATTCGCTTCAGATGACGATTATGAAGATATCAACGGCGGTTTCGCATATTATGAGTTTACAAAGGGCTCAAATTACGCTTTCAAGATGACAGCATATGAATATGACGAAGACTTATTCACAGTATCTGGTACAGGTTCAAAGTCACTCATCGGTGGTAAGATTTCAGGTGAGTTCAAGATTGAGATTGAAGACAGAGAGCTCGTCTTCACACTTAAGGATTGTAAGTTCGGCTTAACAGAATTATCAGGTACAGTTTCTGTTAAGGTTGCTGATGTAATCGAATTCCTTGATACTGATGAGTTGGATGATTACGAGGATTACGAGATTGCTATCTCATTCAAGTACACAACAAAGACTGTTATGTATAAGATGGCTATCATTGATGGTAAGGAAGAATTCATCTCAGTACAGTTGGATGTAAATAATACTTCATTCAAGAAGATTTCTGTTCCAAATGAGAAGGATTGTGCTGATCTTATGGATGAGGATGATCTTGAGGATTGGGTATCAGAGGTTGAAATTGACGATGTCAACGAAGCTCTCGAGGATATGGGATTCCCAGAAGACTTCATTCCTGAGCCAGATTTATAATCTGATTTTAAAGTTTATAATCTAAGCTAATAAAAGACTCTCTTAAAACCAGTGGTTTTGAGAGAGTCTTTAGTTTGCATGATTTTTATGTTGATGGTATAAACTCCACAAAAACAGGCTTAAAAGTCCACAATCTTGTGGAGGGGTTTTGTGGACTTTGGCATAAACTCCACAAAAACAGGCCCAAAAGTCCACAATCTTGTGGAGGGGTTTTGTGGACTTTGGCGTGAACTCCACAAA
>JAKSRE010000074.1 GCA_024403775.1 Clostridia bacterium
TTAATTAATTGACATTAACTGTTAACTCTACTGTCTTAAGTTCTTGTGATGATACCTTTACCTTAATCTCTCCACTATCAGTACCTGCCATAACTATTGCCTGTGCCTTTCCAAGGAATGTCGTATGAGTATTGCCATTAAATGTTTCTAATGGTGATGGGCGAGCAGAACCAAGTGCAAGCAGTTTTCCTGCTCCGCTTACTTCAACTGTTACCGGAACATCTACGGAAGATTTAGTAATGTCATCTTTTCCTGCAAGATCAATATCAATGAAACAAAGATCCTCTCCATTGTTTTTAAGAGAAGTTCGATTTGCAGTCAACTTAATTTGAGTGTCACCTGTTGAAGTTATTAAGGACGACTCGCCAATAAGCGTTCCATCTGCCTTATATGATTTAGCTGTTATTGTGCCAGGTTCGTACTTAACCTTCTTGAATTCTGCTTTGAATTCCTTGGTTTTCTTCTTGCCATAGCTCTTATTATTAACAATTAATTCTACATAAGCGCCTGTAGCATATACACGAACTTTATTCTTCGCTCCTTCGCATCCTGGCCATGACCAGCTTGTCACACCGTCCGTATCACGCCACATACTTACAGATCCAATATCGCCAGCATGGGTCATAGGTTCAACACTAATTGATGGAGTTTCAGTGAGATGCCATATCATTCTATTCCACTCCATTTCAGGACGACGCTTACCACAGATATCAATCAGACCTGGGCCACCTGAGATAATAAGGTTACCAAGTTTCGACTCTTTCTTATATCGAACTGTTCCGATTCCTGATTCACCGAGATAGTCCCAACCTGTCCAGACAAAATCACCAATAAGATACGGTAATTCCTCAGTAAGCTTCCAGTTTCTATATATAAATTTTGGAAGTGTTTCTGAACCAACTATTACTCTATCAGGATATTTCTGTCCCTCTTTAGCATATCTAGAAGTAGCATAATTATATCCATTGATATCGAATATGCCTTCCAAACGTTCAGTCGCGGCATCTGCATCCTTTTTAGAAGCCATATTGTCCATCATGGTTCCCATTCTATTCATTAGCATATTGAAGAATGCACTAGTTGGGGCGCTATCCATTGACTGGTTACCAGCATTTTTGCTCTCGTCTGCGTTACCGTACATACCTTTGCCCTTTGCTGTCATCGTGGCAAGCATAAGATTAATACCAGCTGTAACGGCTCTGCTTGAGTCAAGTTTCTTGCAATAATCCTTTAGTTCACGTGCAACGTCAATGCCTTCTTTTATTCCTAATTCAGAAATCTCATTACCGATTGAATACATGATCACTGATGGATGATTATAATCCTTATTAATCATAGCCATAAGATCATTTGACCAGTTCTCTTTAAAGTCTTGATCTGCATAATCATATGGATTTTTATGAACAAGCCACTGATCTGCAAACTCATCCATTACATACATTCCATATTCATCACAAGCCTCAAGCATTGCTTTTGAGCTTGGATTATGAGACATACGTACTGCGTTAAAGCCAGCTTCTTTAAGCATCTTAATCTTACGATATTCAGCATCATCGTTGCCTCTTGCACCAAGGATACCATTATCATGATGGATGCAGCATCCCTTGAGAAGCGTTTCCTTACCATTTATAAGAAGTCCCTGCTTTGTGTTCCATTCAATTGTCCTAAAACCAAAATTTGCTGAATCAGAGTCAATTACAGTATCTTCATTTATTAGCTCAACCCTGCAACAATAAAGATGTGGATTATTTTCATCCCAAAGAGTTGGATTAGTAACCTCGAAATCAACCTCACCGTATCCGTCAGTGATATCTAACTGCATAGATAAAATTTCCTTATCTATGTCATATATGGTTGCTACAGCCCTGCTTCCCCCTGTGGTTTTAATAGAGATTGTTCCATGACCATCTGAACCTGCTACTATATGAAGTGAATCAGGAACAATATGCTCCTTTTCACCAATATAAAGCTTAACATTACGATAGATACCACTTCCTGAATACCATCTACTGTTTGGACAGTTTGAATTATCAGCTATAACCGTTAATTTATTCTCTGCACCACATATGATCGCATCATCAAGAGTAATAAAGAAATTAGAATAGCCATAAGCATTAGTTCCAATGATTTTTTCATTACAAATAACTGTAGCTTTCTGATAAACACCCTCGAATTCAAGAATTACAGATTTATTCTTCCAGTCTTCTGGTGCAGTAAAAATCTTTTCGTAATAATACTTTCCACCTTCAAAATATGCACATGCAGGACCTGCTTTAGATTCTTTTGAACGCCTTTCAAGTATCATAGCATCATGTGGAAGTGTAATATGAGTTTTATTAGTGTCATTTTCTTTATAGAATAACCAGTCTAAGTTGAACGAACTTTTTTTCATATTAATTCTGACCCTTTTCTAATTTTCTATTTACATCATCTACTTTCATTGCCGCAAGACATAATGTGATAAGAATTGTAATAATTAATGGAGCAACACCGTAAATAGCCTTAATCATAATGTTTACAGAGTCTGTCTGTGTTGCCGCTGTTCCAACATAACCAGCTGCAGAAAGGAGCCAGCCTGCAAGAGCTGCACCTAAACCTCCACCAACCTTCATACCAATTGATGAACAGCTAAACATCATTCCTTCAGTGTGAACACCGTTTACAAGGAAGTTATTCTGAGCAACTTCCGCAACTAATGCATTAAGTGAACCCATAAGGAAAGCCATTGCAATTGCTCTGATAAATGCAGTTGCTATAATGCCTGGAAGACTTGCACTGAAAACAAAGATGCAAGAAATAGCCGAAATAACTGTAGTTGCAATATACGAAATAAGATTTACCTTATACATACCAAACTTCTTAACAAGTCCTGGATTGAAGATAAGTCCAACAATCATAACCATTGAAGACATTGATACCACACCAAGTAATGAAGCATTTCCCATAATATACTGGAAATAGTAAACGCCAATACTAGTTCCTAAACCAGTATTTGTGTACATAAGTAAGTAGATTGCGAGAAGAAGTAAATAATACTTATTTGTAAACACAATCTTAAGTAATGACCAGAAAGATTCTTTATTCTCATTAGTAGAAACTGAAGAAGTCTCATCATTTTCAACAACTTCCTTTGATACTAAGCTTGATAATGAATTGAATACTAAGAAAACAAGAGCAAAAATTATTGCCATATTTCTCCAACCAGCTGCACCACCGCCCATAGCATTAGCTACGGCAACCGCACTTGCTGATACTATTACAGATGCAAGAACTGCAAATACATATCTAAATGATCCAAGAGATACTCTCTCAGCGTCATTCTTGGTAATTAAAGCTGATAATGTAGCATATGAAATATTATTAGCTGTGTAGAATACAGCGTTTGACAATGTATAGAAAATAAAGAACCATACATACTGAGCTGTACTTCCCATACCTGTTGGAATTGCAAATACAAGAACCAAACATAATGCAAGTGGGAAACCCGAATAGAACATCCAAGGTCTTGCTTTTCCCATCTTGCTGTGAGTTTTATCAATAAGTCCTCCGAAGAATACATCTGTCACACCATCAAGAAGTTTACTAACCATAATAAGTGTACCAACAATTTTGGCATCCATTCCGATTGCATCTGTTGCGTAGATAAGTACAAAAGATGATATCAACATATAAAAGAAGTTAGATCCTAAGTCACCTGTACCATATGCAAGTTTCTTAGGGAATGTTAAATAAGTTTTTTTGTTTTCCATATTCCCTCCTAATAAAAAAGAAAACCGTTTTTGTTACTAATTTTAATTTATTACATTTAAAATGGCACAACAATGGCACAAATGATATAATAATTATAAAATTTGTATCATATTCGACTGTGGAGGATAATTATGGCAGACAGATACATTATTAATACATCTTTGGACTCAGAAGCATTAAACTTGTATCCCGAAAAAAGTTCGACTCACTTTAGATCAAGAAGTCATATTGATATGATATTTGAAACGGTCAGGACAGACAGGTTTGAAGAAAATCTTACAGTCGCATTACTTAACCCCAACTTCAATATGTCTAATACCCTCTCGCTTGATGATCCAGCGCATCCTAGACATCGAAATGAACTGCACTCCCATGATTATTATGAGTTAATGTACGTAATTGATGGAGAAATATATCAAAATATTGAATACAAACGACACTTATATCCTAAGGGAAGTTTGTGTTTACTCAATAAAAACATTCATCACGCAGAAGAATTTACTACTGATTACAGAGTTGTTTTCATTATGATTGCAGAGGATTTGGTAAATAATCTTTTCTTTCCAACTGATAGTAACTACTTCAATGAGGAAAGCATGTTGCATAATAGCCCGTTATTTGATTTCTTCAATAGAAATTCTGCCGAATTCCCTAACTCAATTAGAGAATATATTGATTTTATTCCAACGTATGAATCCGAATCAGAGTACCGAAAAATGTATAAACTATTTGATAGATTAACTTCACATTTTCTTAACCCATCATTGGGAAGTACATATGAAATAAAAGCTATACTTATGGAGATATTTAATGAACTTATTAGTGAAGATAAATACAATACAGTTCCCGTAAACATTGGTTCTGATAAAGAAATGCAAATATTTGATAGCATATCGCATATTATGATGATAAATGATGGACGAATTTCTCGTTCTAAAATGGAGAAAGAACTTAGCTATTCCGGTTCTTATTTAAATGGAATATGTAAAAAGTACTCGGGATTAAATCTATTTGATTATGGAATGACAATTTGTATGAAGAAGGCATGTAAGTTACTAACAGAGACAACTATGTCAGTAGCAGATATTGCTGAAGAACTACAGTTTAGTAATCGTTCCCATTTTTATAAACTATTTGAAGAGAGCATTGGCATATCACCTGCAAAGTATAGGAAT
>JAKSRE010000075.1 GCA_024403775.1 Clostridia bacterium
GGAGGGATTCGAACCCTCGTGTCAGTTGCCTGGCAAACGCATTTCGAGTGCGCCTCGTTATGACCACTTCGATACATCTCCGAATATGAACAAAGATATTGTATCTGACATATTGTCAAAATACAATTAGTTGTTTTTGGCGTAAGTAGTGATATTATAGTTGCGGGAAAATGATTTATAGGAGGATTTTATGGACACAGAATTGCAGAATCAGTTTCTAGCGCAGGAAGGCTTAACACTTGCATCAGATCAGTCTTCACGCGAATATATTAAGGCTGTCTCAAAGGGCAGAAGTATTTTTGGATATAGTTTGATTTTCCTTCTTCTTTTCGGAGGAATTACTACTGCAGTAGTTATGGGTGGTTCCTTTATTGATGTGGACAGAGACCCTGAACTTGCTGTTATTGTTATTGGAATTGCATGCGCATTTGCTATATTTTTGGCCGTTGTTTTAGGCTTGAAGGTAAAGCCAACCAAGTGGGAAATTGGTCATGATGGCGTAAATATATATAATGGCGATAAGCTTAAGCAGTCTTTTCCTATTGAGAGTTACCATGGCTCAGATATTGTTCGTCACTATACAAATGGTATTTATACAGGTACAACACGTTCTATCAACATGACAAATGCCAAGGGCAGAAATGTCAGTCTTAGCTGGCCTTTTGCAGCTGAGAGATTTTCTGAGGCAGTTGAGAGTATCTGTGAGATCAAAAATTATGGCGGCTTTCTTGCCAAGGGCCAGGAAGCGATTGACGCTTCTAATGCTGGAGCTGATCCAACTGTAAATAAGATTTTCGAGCTGCCGCAGAAGAAACTGGGCAAAGCTGTTATCTCTTCGCAGACGGTTAAGGGACTTCCTTTCCTTATTGTTCTTGCGATTATTGCTATTGGTGTTTACTCTTCTGGAAATGATATGCCTATTATTCTTCCAGCAATTTTTATTGCTATTGGTGGAATTTTCCTTTTTGTTTACTTTATGATAGGACTTCAGGCAAAGAAGAAAATCCCAGGAAAATTCGAATTCAGAGAAGACAGTATTATTATTGACGGTGAATACTATCTTCAAAACCAGATTAAGAGAATTGTTGCTACACCTGTTTCTTTCAGTGTAGGTAAGAAGGGCTGCTACTGGATAAAAATAAGAACAATTAATAAGGATGTGAAATTCTGTCTTGGCAGAAGCCGCAAGGATATAAAGCACACTTATTCCGACTATAATGCACTTGTAGAGACCATCAGAAACTGGGCTTTGAGAAGAGGTCTGGAATTCCAGGACGACCTTACTTAAAGAGAATGTGTCAAATTTTTTGTTCGAAAAGTGGTTTTTATATATTGAGATTATTCGATAAAAGTAATAGAATTTTACTATAAGTTTTCTTGGGGAGGGGCTAAAGTGAACGACGAGCTGAAGGATATTGTATTCGCCGATTTGTTCAGATATACCGGTAATACTAAGCGTCATAAGCAGATTTATATGACGTATCTTCAGGAGCGTGCTTCAAGTCCAGAGTTCAGCTATATTAGCGTGCTCAGAAGAACCCAGTATTATTATAAGCAGATCCCTAAGCATCAGGGTATTAATCGTTTGCTTTATCAGCTCAAGTTTAAGTTTACAAACTTCAGACTTGACCGTTTATCTCGTAAGTATCACTTCCAGATTCCATATGATACCCAGATTGGTAAGGGTTTCTACCTTGCACACTTTGGTCGTGTAATTATTCACCCAAAGACCGTTATTGGCTATAACGTTAACGTATCTACTGGTGTTGTTATCGGAACACAGTTCAGAGGTAAGCGTAAGGGTGCTCCAACAATTGGTAACTATGTATGGATTGGTGCAAATGCTGTTATTGTAGGCAATATCAATATTGGTAATAATGTTCTTATTGCTCCAGGTGCATATGTTAACTTTGATGTACCTGATGGCTCAATTGTTATTGGTAATCCTGGTCTTATCAGACGTGCACCAGGTGCTACATTGAGTTATATCAATAATACAATCTCATTTGACGAGTATAACGTAAGATCGGGTGGCGTAAGATAATTGGATAAGAGTTTTTTTATCGATAATAGAAGAGAATTCGCAATGAAGCTGCCAAATAAATGTGCAGCTTTTATTTTTGCTGGCGAAAATAAGGCGATGAGCGGTGATACCGATTATCGTTTTCTTCCAGATCGTAATTTTTACTATCTGACAGGTCTTCATATTAATGAAGTGATTCTCATGATAGTCAGAGATGATAGATTTGATGAAGGATTTGAAGTTACGCTTTTCGCGAAGGAGAAAAATAAGCTCAAAGAGCGATGGACTGGCAAGAGACAGACTTTTGAAGAACTCCAGGAATTGACTGGAATACAAAGAATTGAGCCTCTCGAGGGCGCAGATGAGGTTATACTCGAGGTTTTAAGGGAACCAGAGATTAAGATCGCACTTGATGGTTCATCGATAATGGAGGGGCCACGCGAACTTCGTAAGAAGATTGCTTCATATAGAAGTGATGAGCCGCTTGATGTGTCTGATACCTTTATCAGAATGCGTATGGTAAAGAAGCCTTGCGAGATTGAGGCTATAAGGGAAAGTGCAAAAATTACCGAGAAGGCTGTTAAGTTTATGAAGGAGACAATGTCTTCTCTTAAAGAGATTGATGAATATCAGATGTATACCAGCCTTGAATATGGTATGGCAAGACTGGGTTCGCTGATTCCTGCTTTCGAGACGATTGTGGCTGTTGATGATAATGTATTTTATCTTCACCATAGTGACCCGGAGCCAGGTAAGACACTTAAGCATGGTCAGCTTATTCAGCTGGATCTTGGTGCAAGAGTAGATGGATACTGTGCTGATATATCGCGAGCAATATATGCGATAAATCCTGATTTGCCTTTGGATCCTGTCAAAGATGAGCGTGTCCATAAGCTTCATTCTCTTATCGTGAAATTAAGAAGAACTGTTTATGAGGAAGTAAAACCAGGAATAAACTTTCCAAAACTTAATCTGATTGTAAGAAAAGTCTGTGGTGACTGGCTTGTAACAGAAGGCCTCCTTGATGTAGATTATACAGATGAAGATGTTAAGCGCTATTACTGGCATAATACAGGGCATCATCTTGGACTTGATGTGCATGATGTGTGTATTAAGGATATGCCTTTTGTGGAGGGTAATGTCCTTGCAATAGAGCCAGGCGTTTATATCGAGGAATGGGGTATCGGCTTTAGAATTGAGGATGATATCCTTGTTACAAAGGATGGCTGCGAATTATTAAGTAGCGGCACGGATGACCTGGAGGATTTTATTTTTGAAAGCGGTTCTGTCAATTAATACAACAGTACTTTGGGTAGCCCTGGCGATAGCGTTAATAGCTATTATTTGTCTCCTGGGTTATGTAGCGTATTGTAAAATTGCTAATCGCATTTTTCACAAGGTCTTTGACAGACCAGCTCCGATGCCTAAGGTAGACCGTTCACCTCGCGACATTCCACAGAACACTCCTTCTGGTCGCGCCCGTAATCGCTTTTATACTAACAGACGAGAATATCTCAATATCATGATGCGTTCATATGATGGCACACGCCTTGCTGCATACTATCGTCCATCATCTGATCCAACCTGCCAGAATACTGTAATTTTACTTCATGGTTATAATGAGCATCCGTCAGAGATGGCACCTTATGCTCAGATGTTTATGCGTAATATCCAGTGTAACATCCTGATTCCACATGCAAGAGCACACTGCATGAGTTATGGTAAATATACGACTTATGGAATCTATGAGACAGAAGATCTTAACTGCTGGATAAGATTTGCGGTTAAGCGTGGCGGCCCGAATACCAGAGTTTATATCATGGGAAGAAGTATGGGAGCTACTACTGCTCTTATCTGTGCTGCACAGCAGGGATTCTCGCCAAATGTTGTCGGACTTGTTGCCGATTGTCCGTTTGATACGCTTGAGAATGTTCTTGTTCATATTGGCCGTAAGCGTTACAACATGGATTTAAGCAGAATGTATAAGAAGATTAATAACCTTGTTCGAACTGAACTTGAGTTTGATATGTCATTATGTGATGCTGCAATTAATGCATCTCTTATTAAGGTGCCAGTACTTCTTTATGAGGGAACCGAAGATAATGTGGCAGTCCCTGATGGTGTTCGCAATATATATAATAATCTTGTTACCCAGAAACGTATGGTTATGATTAACGATGCTGGACATTGTGGAAGCTATGATAAAGATCCTGAAGATTACGAAAAGGAACTTCGTAAGTTTATCGAGACCTGCGTCATGAGACTTGTTAAGATGGGCATAATGTAAGGGTCTGTTAATTTTTTTGTTTTTATTATTGCATGCGAGTAGGCGGTGTGGCGGCTCAGGAACGATTGGAGCTGACGCACTGCTTTTTTATTGTTGGCGGTATTTTGTGGAGGCGGGGTGTTATTCACGTAAAACGGCTGATTTATACACCTGACAGTTGAATGAAAACGCCATTTTATGTGGATCTCACAAAAAATGTAAGATTTATACACCTGACAGTTGAATAGAAACGCCATTTTATGTGAATCTCACAAAAAATGTAAGATTTATACACCTGACAGTTGAATAGAAACGCCATTTTATGTGATATTCGTTCAGATGTTCCAATCATTGATTGGCAGAATCATACAGACAAGTAGCATTCACTTGAAATAGCGGTTTCATTCACTCTTCAGTGAATGAAATGCCTGTTTTAAGTGGATCTCACTCAGA
>JAKSRE010000076.1 GCA_024403775.1 Clostridia bacterium
CTAAGCAGTAGTGGTTGAAACAAGAAGCTCGGTAACTTGTTGCCGAGTAGTTCACAATATAGTAAGTAGAGAATATAGGAGAGGCTTATGTTCTTCTATTTATTTGAGGCATTTTCATGACTAGCGAAGAATTTATCAGTAAATACGCAAAACAATTAAATGATGCACAGATTAATGCAGTAAAAAGTATAGAGGGACCAATCCTTCTTCTTGCTGTACCTGGTTCTGGTAAGACTACAGTATTAGTTAATCGACTAGGTTATATACTTAAGGTCCTTGCTGCTAGAGAAGAGACCCTTGAGGATTTCCTAAATAGACTTTTGGAGCTTAGAGAAATAACTAAAGAAGCTAAAATTGAATCTGATAAATCATTTATTCTTTCGACGATTCATTCATCTAAAGGTCTAGAATATGATGATGTATATCTTATTGATGTATGTGATGGTGTATTTCCAGCCAATAGTCTTGATAAACATGATGAAGAAAGCGTAAAAGTATACGAAGAGGAGCGTAGGCTCTTCTATGTTGGTATGACTAGAGCTAAGGAAAACTTAAATATCTTTAAATGCCAGGATGAGTACTCTAGCTTTCTATCAGAAGCCGGTGCCAATAAAAAGACAACAAAGGCCGTACCGAAGCAGATATATAGAAGAGAAAAATACGACCTTCCGAATAATAATACTCCTTCATTGGTAAATATAGGGGATAAGGTCATTCATTCCTCATTTGGTGAAGGAACTATCATATCTATAGATATGGATGATAGTAATATTTTCAGGGTACGCTTTGAAAATGATGGGAAAGTGAGGATGTTTTCGCTTTCATCGGCTTTTGCAGGTCATTTGAGACTGCTAGAATAATATTTTTTAGTTATTTATTCTTTTTTCTAGCATAATCCTTTTAGAAAACAAAAGGAGTGAAAAGATGGCACGAAAAAAGAGACACTTTGATCCTGAAGAACCTAGTTTAATGACTATACAGGACTATACAGTATATAGAAAACTGATAAAACCAGTTGATGGACCTTGGTGGCTTAGAGATGCAGGGTATGGTGACAACTATAATTATGTAGCTTTCCCAAATGGAACTTATGCAGGTCGTAAAAGAGATGATAATTACTATATAAGGCCTGTATTATACATTCTTTTTGATACAAATAATGTAGGAGATGTCATTGACTTGCACGGTCATAAGTGGACGAAGCTTAGAGATAGGCGTGTGGCCAGATATACTAACAGATCTATGTTTGTTTGTGATGAGATTATCGATACTAGGGAATTTAGTAATAAAACCAATATTTATGAAGATACTGATATAAAGGAATATCTTTGTAAATTACTGAAACTTCCAAAGCCAAAGCCTGCTGAATTGACTGAAGCGGATAAAAAGAAGCTAAGAGATGAAGAGCTTAAGGCAAAGCGTAAACAAATGAAGATAGATAATAAACTTGCAAAGAAAAGGGCTAAAGAAGAGCGACAACTTCAAAAAGCAGCTGAAAAAGAAGCAAAAAGACGTGAAAAGTTGGATGACTAGTTTGCATAGTGAGACACAATGACTTAGGTTGTTGTGTCTTTTTTATATAGGGGATATAATTTTTTCTTTTAAAAATCGACGTTAAAATGTGGCAAAAAGCCAATCTCGATTTAACAATTTGTGATCAGTATAATTTCTGTTTCTTCTATATATAAATAGGGTATAATTAAATTGTATATAATATAGAAGAAAGAGGTTTTCTATGGCTAAATACAAACCAGGTGATACAGTATATTTTGTAGAGAGCAACCTACGAATCATAGAAGGAGTAGTTAAAGTCTTTTCAGCGGGTTTTTATACAATCATATATGGGAATAGTGTTATCAGGTTAAGGGAAAGTAGATTATTTGCAAGCATTGAAGATGCAGAAGATAGTAGTCCGGCACTTGCGAGTCAGAAAAAATCATCTGTTAATCCATGGGACTATGATCACTAGGTTTTTAATATATGATTGTTTGCGCGGAATAAAAGATGTAATACTTGAATGCCCCATCAAAAAATGGTTCGTTGATCAACCATGCTTCAAGAAATGACACGATAGGAGGGCGTATATATGACCGATCTGCAGCGAGAGTATTTTTTTGCATTTGGCGAATTTTTCCCAGAGCGCCTTTTTGGCACACAAACAAGGGAATACAAGGACAAGATCATAAAAGAATGCCTAGAAAAAAACGAAAAATACGAGCCGGATTTATCACAAGACCGGCTATATTAAGAAGGAGAAGCCATGGCAATATTTTAATCACACGGGATTGAGGTAGAATATAACGATTTTTCGCCAGTTGTATTAATGGCTCTAAAAAATGCGGTTGCCCGTGGCTTGGGTGCATGTGGAGAGCGTGCGGTAGAATCTGCAATGGACAAATGCCCAGTCGATACTTCTTGGCTGTCGCCTGAATGACCCACCAAATGGTGCGTCGAACAACTTATTGGACTAAACCCCCAGACAATTTATCGGCGGAGTGCTTTGCATGTTTTATAGCTTCGGAGCTTACAAACAAAAAAGCGCATAAATTCATGGCTGTAAAAACATGAGGCAGAGCTATAATTTATACAAAGAAATCGTGGCGACATTGTAGGAGTGCTTATGGATCAAAAAAAACTACGGGAATACCAAGATAGATTCGGCCACTGCTTTCCGGTTAGGCAATTTAGAGTGAGGCCGGAAGAAGAAATAAACAAAATCATAGAGGAATGCTTACGAACCGGAAGGCCAATAGAAAGAAAGCCGGCAAAAAAGAGGCAATAGGAGAAAACACATGGAAACATATCAATGGGGGGATTATTAAGTAGACGTAAAGGACAACACCAAAGAAGTTTTCGCAATTTTGCAGACGGCGACTTAAATGATCCACTCAAAAATGGTGCGTCGATCAACGCAGATTATGTGGCCAATAGGGAAAATGCAAGTATACTATCTATGGAAATTTGGAAAGAATTAAAGATAAAGCGAGGGTGAGTTTATGGAGTATTGTAATTTAGTAGATATATTCATAGATTATATAACTGATGAAGATCATGAAAAGTATGATCGGAGATTGCCTTTTGGTGGGATACTAGATGATGCTCCTCCAAATGCTAAAAAGGCATATGAAGAATATCTTTTGAGAGAAATTGAAAATCAAAAAGAAGGAATAAAAGTTTGAAAGCACTCAGTAAACTAAATTCATATTTAATAAAGTTAGTAGGTGAGAAACGATGGATTTTAATCAAGCTTGTGAATATGCCTTCAATGTATTTGAAAACGGAATAATGACAATACATGAGTATGAGAATGCATATATGTTCTTTGAAAATGGATACGGTGCTTTTTCTCAAATATCATTGCTTATTAGCAAAGATGATTCATTTGTACCTATTGATATTTGTGAGAAATCACAAATTCGGCAACATATAAAACAGTTTGCACCTTATAAAGTAATGGAAGTGCCTAAAAAATACAGTTTTTAAGTTGAAAACAAAAGAAAGATTAGTGTAATAAAAATTGTAATCTAATGCGTCTATTACACACATTAACGTACTAAAGTTATGGGAGTATAATGCCACCCTCGATAGCACATATTATCGGAAGAACAATAGTAATTGTTCTTCTTTTTTTGTAAAATGATAGATGGACATATGATTTTGATAATACGGGCTACCGTAAATTCCAGTTTTGCTGTGAAAGGTCAGAAATGTTTCTGGCCTTATAAAATGTTCTTGACTTGGAGTTAACTCCAAGTTGTAAACTATCAATACAAGAAAAATCAATGGAGGTCATTATGACAATTAAAGAAGTTTCTGAAAAATATAATATATCGCAGGATACTCTTAGATATTATGAGCGTGTGAAGATGATTCCTGAGGTAACAAGGACTGCAGGTGGTATCAGGGACTATCAGGAAGAAGACCTTCGTTGGGTGGAACTTGCAATCTGTATGAGAAATTCAGGACTGCCTGTAGAGGCTATGATTGAATATCTTGCATTATTTCAAAAGGGAGATGAGACAATTCCGGCAAGACTTGAATTGCTTAACTCACAGATGGAAGTATTAGCAAGGCAAAAAGAGCAGATTGAAGAAACTATGGGTAGACTTTCATACAAGATTGAACGCTATGAAGAAGCAATCAAAACAGGTAAGCTTACCTGGACTAAGAAGGGAGAGATTTTGTAATGGCAGTTTTAGTGGCATTTTTTTCAAGAGCAGACGAGAACTATTTTGGTGGAGCAATGCGCTATATCGAAGTAGGTAATACTGAGGTTGTATGTGGAAAGATAAGCGAATTAATTGAGGCAGACACATTTAAGATTGAAATGAAGCAGCCTTATTCAGCACAGTATATGACTTGCATTGATGAGGCTAAGAAGGACTTAAAAGAAAATGCGAGACCAGAGCTTGTTAGTATGATGGATAGTATTGATAAGTACGACACAATTATTCTTGCATATCCTAACTACTGGGGAACCATTCCTATGGCGGTGGCTACATTTCTTGAGGCTTATGATTTTACTGGAAAAACAATTCTTCCATTATGTACTAATGAAG
>JAKSRE010000077.1 GCA_024403775.1 Clostridia bacterium
GTTATGGCTTCTACGAAGTAAAATTTAGAAAGAAGCAAGTATCTAATGAGGTTATTGATGAAGAAATATCACAAGTAGAAGCGACGGGACTTAACTGCTATAAGTACGTATTTTTTTCAAGAAGCGGATTCAATTGCAATTGCAGAGATAATGTTAGATTGATTAATCTTAGTGATATATTCGTTGGTGAATAAGAGGATTAGAAAAAACGATAAAAGTGCTATTTATATGCCACCATAATTTGTGTCATAAGCGAAAATATAGGAGAGTATATTAATGTTTTATTGGATGAAACCGCTTCCTGAAGCTAAAATTAATTATGAACAATATAAGCCGTTTATAAAGAATGATTGGTTCAGACAAAATTTTATGTATTTCGTGTATTTGCTCCAGGCAATGCTTGTTACATTGTCGATATGTTGGGGTGTTTGGAATTTTTCTAATATGCTTATAAAACTCATAGTATTTTTGCTGGTATATTTAATACATGAACTATTACATATAAGTGTGGTGTGGAGAATTGGAGATATAAGTCTAACACATTCTGGAATCTTCTTTTGGTTGAATTCCAGCGCCAAGATGAGTAAGATCCGTTTTCTGTTATTTATGTCAATGCCACTATTAATCTTATCAGTTGTTCCGATGATAATATCTTTGTTTTCGAATGGACTTCTATATCAGTATATGAGGTATATAGCATGGATAAATGCTATTATTGCGGGAGCAGATATCATCAATACTTTTTTGATTATTATTAAACCAAAGAATTCAGTTTTTTATCGTGGGTTTTATAAAACGGCAAGCAATGAAGAAATGAAATGATATAGGAAAATCACAGTTGTTGAGAAGAAATTGAGTTTGATGAAGTGGGGATATAAGTTCATGAGTTTGAAAAACGAATTATTAGAAAATTTAGATAAGTTGCATACTACGGAATTAGGTGTTGTTCGAATAAAAAGGAATCTGTCATTAGATGTGGATGATGTTGTCGCATGGTGTAGAGATAAAATCAAATCAGATGCTGCTGTAATCACACGAAACGGAAAGAACTGGTATATCAATATTGATGCATGCATAATAACTGTAAATGCATATAGTTATACGATTATAACAGCTCACAAAGAGATAATCAGAATCAATACAAAGACTCCACTTTACGTGGAGTCTTTTTTGTTCTATTTTGTTCTATTGATAACGTTGAGAGTGTATGTTAATATCAAAAGCGACGGTACAGTCGCAAAAGGCGGAGGTTATGAGCAATAAAGGACAGAATACAATAAACAGAATAAAAGCTGAGGCAATGAATCTTTTCTTGCAAAAGGGTTACAAAGATGTATCCATGCAGGATATCTGCAATGCCAGCAGCCTCAGTAAAGGCGGACTTTACAGACATTTTGGATCAAAAGCGGAAATACTTTTTTCTTTAGTGCAGGAGGAAAGGCAATTTGATGTACAGAATCAGATTGAGAAAGGGACACCGGCTGTCGAGATTCTAAACCGATATCTTGATGTGTTTTATCAGAATATGCTGATGGGTGAACGTTCGCTTGCCTTTGCACTATTTGAGTATGCAGTCTCGGAGAAAGACAGTGGGCTACTTGATGAAGATGAAAAGGATATTGAAATCTGGAGATCACTCATGTCATATGGCGTGGGAAGAGGCGAATTCAACGAAGTGGATTATCGATTGGTTATGAATACTCTGCTATATGCTTATCGAGGTATACGCATGTGGAGCAGAGCAATTGACATAGATGAAAATGTCCCTCGTTCAATTATCGAAATAATAAAGCATATGGTTATCAAGGATTACAAGGAGAGCATATAGATGAGAGAACTTATAGTACCTAAAAAACTTAAAAAAGGTGATACAATAGCGTTCATTTCTATATCGGGCGGTCGAGCAGGTGACCCTGATATGATACGAAGATATAATCTGGCAAAAGAAAGATTTGAGAAAGAGTATGAAGTTCATGTAGTGGAGACACCGAACGCATTAAAGGGAAATGATTTCATCTACAAGTACCCCGAACTACGGGCAGAGGACTTGCACTGGGCACTTACGAATCCTGAAATATCCGGAATTGTGTGCAATCAAGGTGGAGACGATTCATACCGGGTTCTTCCCTATATCGATCCGGAAGTGATTCGCAGTAATCCCAAAGTTTTTATGGGATTTTCGGATATAGCCACCTGGATAGCGGTATTTACCTGTGCCGGTGTGCGTTCATATTACGGTCCTTGCGTTCTTACACCTATTGGTCAGCCGGTTAAGTTTGATGATTATTCCAAAGAAGCAATCAGAAAAGCAATATTCACGGGAGAAGTAATCGGCGAAGTTAAGCCATCGGAGAGTTATACAAAAATCGAGTGGAATGATGATATAAACCCAAAAGAAATCAAATGGATCAAAAATGATGGTTATTCTGTAGTGCAGGGCGAAGGCAAAGTTTCAGGTCGTCTGTATCCGATTTGCCCGGGCCCGGTACTTCAGATAATGGGTACGAAATATTTCCCCCCGGCAGATACTTTCGATGGCGCAATACTGGCAATTGAGCATGGCAATGGCTATCCTTATGACAGTGCATTGGCAGGCTTTCACCAAATGAGAACTTTGGCGGCAGCAGGTGTATTTGATAAAGCAGCCGCTATTATGACCGGTAAGATGGATGATACCTCAAGAAATTATTTGCGTAAAGTTATTAATGAAGAAGTTCACAGGGAAGATATGGTTATTCTGGAAAACGTTGACTTTGTTCATCGTACTCCGATGACTGTCCTTCCTACAGGTGTTTTGTGCGAGATTGATTGCAGTGGCAATAAGTTTTCAATCCTCGAAGCAGGTACAAGACAGTAATAGCAACAACTTAATAATAACGAACTTATATTTGTATTACAGCGAAAAAGGAACAAAGAATACAAGTGATGCAGTACTTGGAAATAATAATGAGCAGGTGGTTGTAGTGAAAGGTACCTTTTGCAAAAGACTTGTTGGAACGTGCTGGGATAGTATTGGCAATATACAAACATGTAGCAAATGAGAGTGCTTGCTTTAGTAAGAATCCCCATTTTACGGGCTTCTTCGCACTTGATTAAGTTCGGGGAGCGTTAATTTACGTTCTCAAGGAGAAAACAGTTATGGTTTGATTATCGAGATTTTGGGCCTATTTAGAGGATAGTATATATAATACTGAAGACTTATAAGTATCGAAAATACTGATTTAATGCGCAAAGGAGAGGATAATGCTAATGGTTATAAAAGCAAAAGAGAATATAAAATGGCTATTGGATAATCATTGCATACTGATTATAGGTATTTTATACACCATAACAGCTTTTGTTGTTGTCGGTTCTGCTTGGATTGAAAATATTTATCTTTACGATTTGAATTTAACTAAATCAAGCAAGAATTCCCCTACTTCAAGGAGCGAGTACGTAATCTGAGGATTAAACAAATCTATAATCGAGCGAGTAAGCAGGGGATGAATTGTAAAAATAGGTCTAAAAACAAAACAAACACTTGTTCTATCTTGAGAAAAGTGTTATAATATTATCAGTCGAATTCATAAGGGAGTGACTGATTATGAATAGTATGGATAGGAATCAACATTCAGTATATTCGTTATATTATCATCTGATTTTTGTTGTGAAGTATAGAAGAAAAGTGATTAACGATGAGATTTCTGAACAAGCAAAAGAGTTGTTTGTAAAGATTGGTGAGAACTATGGTATATCTCTTGAGGAGGAGTTATATAGAGACTCAGGGGGAAGAGGATGGCAGAAGAAGAGAGAATCGTCTTAAGAAGTATTGTGAGAAAATACAGAATATATCCTAATAACGAGCAAGAAGTATATTTTGCTAAATGTTTTGGTTCAGTTCGTTTTGTCTATAACAAAATGTTATCTGAGAAGCAGGAATACTACAAAGAAACAGGAAAGAGTCTAAGAATAACACCAGCTAAGTATAAGAAGGAATTCCCTTGGT
>JAKSRE010000078.1 GCA_024403775.1 Clostridia bacterium
TAATACATTGTGCAGATATTCATCTTGATTCAAGGCTTTCAGCAAATCTTGATGGTGAGAAGAGAAAGAAAAGGAAAAATGAACTGCTTGAAAATTTTGTAAATATGATTTCATGGGCAAAGGTAAATGATATTGAAGCAATAATTATTGCGGGAGATTTATTTGATACCAGTAATATTACAAGAACAACAGCGGCACTTGTTAAAAACTGTATCGCTCAGAATCCGCAGATATCATTTTATTATCTTAAGGGCAATCATGATGTTCAGAGCTTCTTGTATGGTATGGAAGAGGATTATCCGAATCTATTTTTGTTCGGAGAAGAGTGGACCAAATATTACATTGGTAAGGATAAAAGCATTGTAATAAGTGGCGTGGAACTTAATAAAGACAATAGCAATTTGATTTATGATTCCTTGGTTTTAGAACCGGATAAATATAATATTGTTACGCTTCATGGACAGAATTCGATGTATCAGCAAAAGGATAAGACAGAGGTAATCAATATTACAGGACTTAGAAATAAGTCCATCGATTATCTTGCCCTTGGTCATATTCATAGCTATATGGAGGAACAGATTGACGGCAGGGGTGTGTATTGTTATCCAGGATGCTTAGAAGGACGAGGCTTTGATGAATGTGGTCAGCATGGATTTGTTGAGCTGATAATTGATGAGAATACACATGAGGCAAAGAGGAGATTTGTACCTTGGGGAACAAGACAATTGTATGAGGTGTACTGCGATGTGTCGGAATGCATGGATTCACTTGATGCAGTCAGAATTGTTAGAAAATGTATAAATGAAGAAGGTGCAGACAGCAAGGACCTCATTAAAGTCGTAATAACTGGTCAGGTTGATTCGGAAGCTGATATTAATGCAGATTTCATTGCGCATGAACTGGAGGATGAATATTTCTTCCTAAAAGTTAAGGATGAATCAGGAATCAGGATAGATATAGATAAGTATTTGAAGGATGTTTCATTAAAAGGTGAATTTATCAGGCAGGTAATGGCAGATGAGTCGCTTGCCCAAGAAACGAAAATGGAGATTATTAAAACAGGCCTTTTAGCACTTAGCGGGGAGGATTTTTAATATGAGATTACTTAGCATACATATAGACGACTTTGGAAAAATCAGTAATTTTGATATGGATCTATTAACTAATCCAGTTATTATTTCTGAGGAAAATGGATGGGGCAAAAGCACATTAGCTTCATTTATTAAAGTAATGTTTTATGGCTTTGAAGGTGAGAGTAAGAAGAAACTCGCCGAAAGAGAAAGAGTAAAGTTTAAGCCTTGGAATAAAGGTAATTATGGTGGAAGAATAATATTTGAAAGTAAGGGCAGGGAGTACGAACTTACAAGACATTTTGGAGATAAGGACAAAGACGATACATTCTCGTTGCTTGATGTTTCTACAATGCTTTCAAGTAATGACTTTGAAACACAGAACCTGGGGGAGGAATTATTTGGAATAGATGTGGAATCATTTGTAAGAACAGTCTTTGTTGGACAGGGAAATATGGATGTATTTGGTGAGAAGGAAAGTATTGGTGATGGAATTGCAGCAAGAATAGGTAACCTTACTGATGCCACAGATGATTTGTATAACTATGAGAAAATTCATGAAAAACTACTGGCCAAAAGCAGAGAACTTAAATCAGGACATGTAAAAGGTGTTATTAATGAATGTGAAGCCAAAATAACGGAACTGAAAGTGAATATTGCTAAAGGTGCTAATGTTAGTGAGTCCTTTGCACAGATAGAGTCCCTGTTGAAGGAAAAAGAACTTGAAAAAGACAGATTAAAAAATGAAGAAGAGAAACTTGATAAAGAACTTATTCTTGCAGGAAAGAAAGATGCAGTGGGGCTTTGGAATAGCCAGAACAATGCCCTTCAAGATGAAAAAAATGAAATAGAACAAAAAATCAGTCAGTGCAAGGCTGAAGTTCCGGGAGTTATTCCTGGTATTGAAGAAATTGAGGCTATGCAGGAACAGGTGCAGGAATGGCAGAAACTAAAAATATCTTTAGAGCAGCATCCAGGAAGAAATGTAGTTGGAAAGGGAGATTTCTTAGATATAAACGAAAATGATGTTAAACATCAAATGGAAAACTATAAGGTACTTGAAAAAGCCAAAAAGGATCTGGATTCGATAAATTATAGAATAGTAACAGAAGAGGATCGCGCAGAGTTTGTGCGTGAACAGCAGATTGAGGACTGTAAGAGAAGAAACAGGCAGTTACAGGATGATTACGAAAGAAAAATCGATGAAGCAAAAAGTTCTGTTAAAAACAGAGCATTTCTGATTGCTATTCTGGGAATTGTGCTGCTCCTTGGTGGGGTGGCAGGTTTTGTTTTAGTTTCATTACTGACAGGGGGCGGTTTTACAATAGCAGGTGCAGTAGTGTTGGTTATAGGACTTTTATATATGAATATAGGAGTAAAGAAAGCTGGTAACAGAATTGAGAAACCAGAGCTTGTACAGGAGCCTGTTTATAGAAAGTCTGAAAAACTGGAAAGCATGAATACTGAACGAGAAAATCTTGTAAGAGATATTAAGAATCTTACAAATCAGATAAATGTATTTTTAACTAAATGTAATATTGAATGCAGCGAGCAGGAAATATTTCAAAAGCTGTATGAACTTAAGGAAAGTGTGTCAAGAAAGGATACAGATGTTTCGCTTGTAAAGGAATATGAGGAAAAGAGCGAAAGATTTCTAAAAATTGAGAAAGATATTGAAGACTGGCTTGATAGAACTCAAATAATCAGAGATGAGGATTATGTGCAGGCTGTTAACAGAGTAAGTAGTATTGCTAATCAGTATTATCAGCTGCTTGAACGATTAAAGGATAATAGTATTAAGCTGGAGCAGAAGGAACAGCAACGCCCTTTGGGAGCTGATGAGGATTATTCTGCAGTAAGAGCATTTGATGAAGTGAGAAATCTAAAGGGTATTCTTGAAGAAGACAGGGCTAGGATTGAAAACAATATTAAAACTTATGTAAACCAACTTGGAGAGCTTGGAGAGAAGCTGGAAGCTATTCAGGAAGATGAAGAATCTTTAAAAGCAATATCAGAGAAGTTAGTCGAAAGTCGTCACAAATATGATATAATAACACAGACTGTTAAATTTATGGAGACAGCCAAAGAAAGACTGACCTCAAGATATATGAACCCTATTTCTGAATCTTTTAAAAAGTATTATGGGTATATTAGTGAAGGAGATTTGGAGGATTATAATATTGATGCCAATATTAATATTACCAAGAATGAGTTTGGTGAGCGCAGAAATACAACCAGTCTTTCAAGAGGATACAGAGATCTTATAGATGTAGCTCTTCGCATGGCCCTTGTAGACGCAATGTACGAAGAAGAAAAGCCATTTGTTATACTTGATGATCCTTTTGTAAATCTTGATACAGAGAAGATTAACAAGGCAAAGGAGTTCCTTAGTAAAATATCTAATGATTATCAGGTTATTTATTTTACCTGCCATGATTCCAGGGCATAGTAAATGCTTGGATTGCTTGGCATATGGAAGAATCTGAGAACAATCTGCTAATAATACAGGTAATGGATTTCTGTAAATAATACAGAGTTAAAGAAGAAGTAGTATGGGATATACAGGAAAATATGCAACACAATACGATATGATGACAAAGCAGCCGG
>JAKSRE010000079.1 GCA_024403775.1 Clostridia bacterium
GCTTTCAGTGCTACAGCAAAGGAAAAGATTGAAGCTTTAGGTGGAACAGCTGAGGTGGTTTAATGTTTAAAACTTTCATTAAGGCATTAAAGTTAAAAGACGTAAGAAGTAGGCTACTATTTACTTTTGCAATGTTAGTGGTAATAAGAATAGGTTGTCAGCTCCCGATTCCGGGAGTTAACAGAACCTATTTTGCTCAGGTTTTCGCTAGCAAAACAGGAGATGCTTTTAACTTTTTTGATGCATTCACCGGTGGTTCATTCACAAATATGTCAATATTTGCGTTGAACATCACACCATACATTACTTCTTCCATTATTATGCAGCTTCTCACAATAGCTATTCCAAAGCTTGAGGAGATGAATAAGGAAGAGGATGGACGTAAGAAGATTGCATCTATCACCCGATTCGTAACAGTAGGTCTTGCTCTTTTCGAGTCAGCAGCTATGGCAATCGGATTTGGTAATCAGGGATTACTTGATGCATCTAACTACAACGTGCTTAATATTGTGACAATTATTGTTGCACTTACAGCAGGTAGTGCGTTCCTTATGTGGATCGGTGAGCGTATCACAGAGCATGGTGTTGGAAATGGTATTTCGATAGTACTCGTTATCAATATTATTTCTCGTATACCAGTTGATATAGCAGGTTTATATAAGAGATTTATTGAGCCAGCTAACAACGTTGGTGAAGGTGTTATTAAGGGAATTATTATTTTAGCTATTATCTTAGTAACAGTTGTAATAGTAGTTCTTTTGAATGGTGGTATCCGTAAGATCCCTGTTCAGTACGCAAAGAAGGTACAGGGCAACAGAATAATGGGTGGTAATACAGCCAATATTCCGCTCAGAGTTAACACAGCAGGTGTTATCCCAATTATCTTCGCTTCATCACTTATGCAGACACCAATTATTTTCTGTCAGTTACTTAATATTGGTAACGGAACAGGTATTGGATCTGAAATTCTTAGAGGTTTATCTTCAAGCCATTGGTTTGATAGAGAGCAGCCTATATATACACTTGGATTATTATTCTACATAATCCTCGTAATATTCTTCGCTTACTTCTATACAGCGATAACATTTAATCCAATGATTATCTCTGATAACATGAAGAAGAGCGGTGGCTTTATCCCAGGTATTCGTCCTGGTAAGCCAACAACAGAGTATCTTAACTCTGTATTACATTACATTATATTTATGGGCGCTGTTGGACTTATCATTGTAGCAGTTATTCCAATCTTCTTCAGTGGTGTGTTCAGTGTTAATGTAACATTCGGTGGTACTTCACTTATCATTATCGTAAGCGTTGTACTTGAGACTATTAAGCAGGTTGAGACATTAATGTTACAGCGTAACTACAAGGGATTCCTTAATTCATAAATAAAGTTTTTTATCTCAGGAACACTACGCTAATTTGGCGTAGTGTCCTTTGAGTGTTAGAGAGGTTATATTTTTTTCGGAAAGGGACAATGTCATGAAAATTATTATGTTAGGTGCGCCAGGCGCAGGTAAAGGAACACAGGCTAAGATGATTGCTGAGAAGTATTCTATTCCACACGTTTCAACTGGAGACATTTTCAGAGCAAACATTAAGAATGGTACAGATCTTGGTAAGGAAGCAAAGTCATACATGGATAAGGGTGAGCTTGTTCCTGATGAATTAACAGTAAGAATTTTACTTGATAGAGTAGCTCAGGAAGACTGCAAGAATGGATACGTACTCGATGGTTTCCCACGTACAATTCCACAGGCAGAGGTACTTCAGTCAGAGCTTAATAAGCAAGGAACAGATGTAGACTTCGCAATCAATGTTGATGTTCCAGATGAGAATATCATCAAGCGTATGTCAGGTAGAAGAGCATGTGTTACATGTGGTGCAACATATCACATCGAGCATGTTCCACCAAAGACAGAAGGTATCTGTGATAAGTGTGGTAGCGAACTTATCCTCCGTGATGATGATAAGGAAGAGACAGTAAAGAATCGTCTTTCTGTTTACCACGATCAGACACAGCCACTTATCGACTTCTATTCAGCAAAGGGTGTACTTAAGAATGTTGATGGTACAGTTGATATGATGGATGTATTTAATGCAATCACAAATATCTTAGGTTAATTGTTATTTATATAGAAGATTTAGACTAGAGGTCTTTAAGATATTATGGCAATTTTAATAAAATCTGAAAGAGAAATAGAATTAATAAGACATTCATGTAAGCTTCTTGCACAGGTTCATGAAGAATTAAGAGAAGCCATTAAACCAGGAGTTAGCACTAAGGACATTGATACACTTGGTGAGAAGTTAATCCGTGATATGGGTTGTACACCTAACTTCCTTAATTACAATGGTTATCCAGCTTCGATCTGTGTATCAGTTAATGAAGAAGTTGTACATGGTATACCTCGTAAGGACAGAATCCTTAAAGAGGGCGATATAGTAAGTCTTGATTGTGGACTTATTTATAAAGGATATCATTCAGATGCAGCTAGAACTTATGGAGTAGGACCAATTGCTCCAGAGCTTGAGCAGCTAATAAAAGAAACAGAAAACAGTTTCTGGGAAGGCATCAAGAAAGCTAAGGCTGGCAATCATTTATTTGAGATATCAGCAGCCATCGATGATTATATATCACAGTTTGGCTATGGAATAGTTACTGATTTAGTGGGACATGGAGTTGGAACAGCACTTCATGAAGATCCACAGATTCCAAACTTCAGACAGCCTCGAAGAGGACCAAAGCTTCAAAAAGGTATGACACTTGCAATTGAGCCAATGATCAATCTTGGAAGAAGCGATGTTGAGTGGCTTGATGATGACTGGACAGTAGTTGCAGAGGATGGACTTCCATCAGCACATTATGAAAATACAATCTTGATTACCGACGGAGAACCTGAGGTACTTACTATATTAGATTAACGGAGGAAGAGAATGTCAAAAGCAGACGTAATTGAAATTGAAGGAACAGTTACAGAGAAATTGCCAAACACAATGTTTAGAGTACAGCTCGAAAACGGACACGAAGTATTAGCTCACATCAGTGGTAAGCTTCGTCAGAACTTTATCAAAATCCTTCCAGGAGATAAGGTTACACTTGAGCTTTCACCATATGATCTTTCAAAGGGAAGAATCATTTGGAGAGATAAATAAATACAGAGAAAAAATTTTCTCTTGCATTTATATATGTTACATGTTACAATTTTTTTCGGACTTTTTTGAAAGGAGGCTTTTCATATGAAGGTTAGAGCATCAGTTAAACCTATTTGCGAAAAGTGCAAAGTCATCAAGAGAAAAGGGCGCATCATGATTATATGTGAGAACCCAAAGCATAAGCAGAGACAGGGTTGATTGGACT
>JAKSRE010000008.1 GCA_024403775.1 Clostridia bacterium
GAGCATCTGCCTTACAAGCAGAGGGTCACAGGTTCGAGCCCTGTTGTTCCCACCATATGGCGCAGTAGTTCAGCTGGTTAGAATGCCAGCCTGTCACGCTGGAGGTCGAGGGTTCGAGCCCCTTCTGCGTCGCCAGTTGTCGGTCCGACGAGGGCCGATTACTTTTTGCCCAGATAGCTCAGTCGGTAGAGCAGGGGACTGAAAATCCCCGTGTCGATGGTTCGATTCCGTCTCTGGGCACCAAGAAGCACCGCATAGCGGTGCTTTTTTCTTTCCATAAAATAATAAGCTGTATATTCTTCTAAAATTACCTATATTTGAACGCTTTATTCGCTTTTTACTACTATTAAATTTCACTCACTTCGTA
This sequence comes from Clostridia bacterium, assembly GCA_024403775.1. Classification (GTDB taxonomy): domain Bacteria; phylum Bacillota; class Clostridia; order Saccharofermentanales; family Saccharofermentanaceae; genus Saccharofermentans. Next base: position 368 of record JAKSRE010000008.1, read on the forward strand.
TATAATCAACTCGTTTTCTATTTATTGTTTTATTTTAGAATAGGAGTAGTTTATGAGTAACGAGAGTAAAGTGTTTTATTCAGTTTCGTCTGATGAGGCTATTAAGGATTTAAAAAGTGATGTATCACTTGGTCTTACCAAGGAAGAAGCCGAGTCAAGATTAGAAAAGTACGGTCCTAATTCTCTTGGTGATGAGAAGAAGGTTCCATTGTGGAAGAAGTTCCTTGCACAGTTCTGTGATGCAATGGTTTTTGTATTGATTGGTGCAGCTGTTTTGTCCGCTGTTATCGCAGTAATGAATCACGAAGGAATTGCAGGATGGATTGATGTATTTGTAATTCTTGCTATTGTAATCTTAAATGCTGTTCTTGGTGTATATCAGGAAGGTAAGGCTGACGAGGCTCTTGCAGCACTTAAGAAGATGAGCTCACCACAGGCTAAGGTAATAAGAGACGGAAAGATCATCATGGTTGATTCAAGTTCTATTGTTCCTGGCGATATTGTTACTCTCGATGCTGGTGACTCTGTATGTGCAGATATCAGACTTATTAACTCAAGTTCTCTTAAAGTTGAAGAGGCTTCACTTACTGGTGAGTCTGTTCCAGTAGAAAAGGAAGCTGATGTAGTACTTGGTAGCGACGTATCAATCGGTGATCGTAAGAACATGGTTTATATGGGTACAGCTCTTACTTATGGTAGAGCAAAGGGTATTGTAGTAGCTACTGGTGAGAATACTGAACTTGGTAAGATTGCTAATAAGCTCTCAAATATCGAAGATGATGAGACTCCTCTTCAGAAGAATCTCACTTCACTTGGTAAGATTCTTGCAGTTGTCTGTCTTGTTGTATGTGTGATCGTATTTATTGTAGGCGTAACAGTAAATGGTAATATTCATGACAACTGGCAGGAAGCTTTGATGACTGCTGTATCTCTTGCAGTTGCTGCTATTCCAGAGGGCTTAGCTGCAGTAGTAACAATTGTACTTGCAATTGGTATGACAAAGATGGCTTCCAAGAATGCAGTTGTAAGAAGACTTCTTGCAGTAGAGACTCTTGGATGTGTAGATGTAATTTGTACTGATAAGACAGGTACACTTACTCAGAATCAGATGACTGTTAAGGTTCTTTTCGATGGAGAGAAGTTAATCGATGTAGAAGGCAATGGTTATGCTCCAGAAGGAAGACTTCTTGATTCTAACGGCGATCTTGCTGGCATGGATTCCAAATTAAAGGAATTGGTAAGAGCAGCTGTTCTCTGTAATGATGCTTCTATCGTATTGAGCGAAGATGGAAAATATTCATGTATTGGTGATCCTACTGAAGGAGCACTTACAACTCTTGGTTCAAAGTGTAATTTAACAAGAGAGGTTGCTCTTGATAAGTATAAGAGAATCAACGAACTTCCTTTTGATTCTGATCGTAAGATGATGACAACATACCATGTTGGCGTTATTGACGGTAAGGTTAAGTCATATACAAAGGGTGGACCTGATATTGTTTTGTCACGTTGTTCTAAGTACTTTGATGGTACTGAAGAGAAGGAAATGACACCAGAACTTTTGAAGAAGATTTCTGATCAGAATCATGAGTTTGCTTGTAAGGCAATCAGAGTTCTCGCTTTTGGATACAGAGTTCATGATGAGAATGTAGAAGTATCTTTCGAGCATGAGAAGGATATGGTATTTATCGGTCTCATTGGTATGATTGACCCAGCAAGAGAAGAGGCTAAGACAGCTATTGCCAAGTGTAAAAAGGCTGGCATCAGAACAGTAATGATTACTGGTGACTATAAGGATACTGCTGTTGCTATTGGTAACGATCTTAAGATGATGGATAACAATGCTGGTGCAATGTCTGGCTCTGAACTTGACGCTATTTCTGATGAAGAGTTAAGAGTTAAGTGTGAGACAACTAATGTTTATGCCCGTGTATCTCCTGAGCATAAGGTTAGAATTGTATCTGCATTAAGAGCTAATAATCACATTGCTTCAATGACTGGTGATGGTGTAAATGATGCTATGGCATTAAAGTCAGCAGATATCGGTGTTGCAATGGGTATTACTGGTACAGATGTTGCGAAGAATTCTTCAGACATGATTCTTATGGATGATAACTTTGCTACAATCGTTAGTGCGGTTGAAGAGGGAAGAACAATCTATGCAAACATCCGTAAATTTGTTAACTTCCTCCTCTCCTGTAATGTTGGTGAGATTCTTGTAATATTTATTATCTCACTTATTCCAAAGTCAATTATTCCTGGAATTGCAGCTCCACTTACTGCTATTCAGCTTTTGTGGCTTAATCTTGTAACAGACAGTTTCCCAGCTCTTGCTCTTGGTAGAGAAAAGGCTGAGCCAGGTATCATGAATGTTCCACCACGTAAAAAGGATGAGCCAATCATTAATACATCAATGAAGATAAGCGTAGCTGTCCAGGCAGTAGCTATCTTTGTAACAGTATTTGTTGCATTTGTTACAGCTCTTAAGGCTCCTGCGTTCTTCTTTAGTGGTGAAGCTTCCAATACTGCAATTGCTAGAACTGTTGCATTTGCAACTCTTATTCTTGCTGAACTTTTCAGAGCATATGCTTCACGTTCTGAGACAATCTCAGTATTTAAGCTTGGTTTATTCTCAAATAAGTTCATGAATAAGTCAGTATTTGCTTCAATAGCATTACTTATTGCTGTAATTTACATCCCTGGAGTAAATGGAATTTTTGACAATCTTGCTTTGAATCCTTTGGCATGGCTTGTAATTATTCCTCTTTCATTCATTCCATTTGCTATTAGCGAAGTGTTCAAGGTAATAAAGAATACTTCAAAGAATAAAAACTAATTGCAAATAGTATTCGTCTGTGGTATTATCTAACGGCTATTTATTTATGATTATTTTTTTGGAGGCATACACATGAGCATTTTAGAGATCGTGCTTTCTGTTTTGGATATATTGTTTGGTATCGCAATGATTACTCTTTTCCTCGTTCAGGAAGGTAATGATAATGGTATGGGTGTTATCGGAGGCGCTTCTTCTGATTCATACTACAGTAAGACAAAGGGTAGATCCCTCGAAGAGAGACTTAAGAGATATACAATGCTTGTTGCTGTATGTTTTGCAATTACATCAATTCTCTTGTACATTGCTATCTCACGTGGTCTTTGATTTATAAAGAATTTAGTTATCCTTAAGGTTCCGATTTATCGGAACCTTTTTTGTTACTTACAAACATCCAGATAGACCTTTTCACAATATAGAAATGAACTAAGTTCAGTATTATAATATAGCGTGTATTTTGTATATAGGAGTATAGGATGAAGGAAACTAATCAGTTAAAAGTAAAGAAGAACTCTAAGGTAAGTTTTTTTCCATTAATATCTTTTGCTATCACTTTTTTATGTTGTATATTTTTGTTTTATAAATTTGAATCAGTTCCTTTTGGAGATAGAAGCAATCTTTATTCTGATCTTAAAGCTCAATATGCGCCATTCCTCATTTTATGGAAAAACCATATATTAAATATAGATTTTACTGATTTTGTTTCTTCTTTTACCTATTCTAGTAAGCTGGGTTTGGGTAAAAACTTAATGGGAACACTTGGGTATTATCTTGCCAGCCCTCTGAATATTCTTTTAGTGTTTTTTAAGGATAGTGACATTTCTGTTTTTGTGACACTATTGGTTGCAATTAAGTTATCACTTGCTTCTTCATTCATGTGTCTTTTCCTTGAGAAACGTATCAGAATTGTATCGGGCGATGATTTTGTGTTTTCAGAACGTAGTAAATTACCTATAGTTTTGGGTGTACTATATAGTTTTTCTTCATATGCAATAGTATTTGCCCTGAATATTATGTGGCTGGACGGCTACCTTTTACTACCTCTTCTTCTTTATGTGCTCGAGATTTTTATTTTCGAAAAGCGATATAAAGGAATAATTCCAATTCTCCTACTATTGTTCATTTCACATTTTTATATTGCATATATGGTAGGTGCATTCAGTTTTCTTTATCTGATAATCAGACTTTTCGAGATTAAGACAGAGAAAAAGATGAACTACACTGGAAAAGAGATGGTAAAGCTTTGCGGCAGATATGTTTTTATAGCTGTTGCCTGTGCTCTTATTGCAGCAGTATTTTTAATTCCTGTTGCACTTGATATATTCGGAAATGCTGATCCGATTACGCTTAGCGGGGACAAGAAGCATTTTACAATGTTTCCTATACTGCAGATTTTTGAACAGTTTTTCCTTGGCCGTTCTGGAGATTTCAATTATCTGGTCAATAATACGCCATTTGTTTTCCTCAGTATTTTAACCACCTGTTCGGTTTTTATTTATTTTGTGTCTGATAGATTCGATAAGCGAATCAAGATGATCAGACTTGGTGCTTTGATAGTATTTTTTGCTGCATGCTATATCAGAGTTTTGAATATTGTATGCCATGCCTTTGATACGCCAAACTGGTTTATGCATAGGTTTTCTTTTGTGATATACCCATTGCTGTTGATTATTACTCTTGAAGTGCTTCTCAAAATTACAACAATCAGAAACAAAGATATCGTTATTTCTTCTGCTATTGTTGCAGCAATCCTGTGCATGACAAGTATATTAAAGACAGTTTCAATTAATGACGAGGCTTTTTTCTGGAGCCTTGGGTTTATTGTAATGTATGCAGGTGTTCTATGTTTATTGAAGAAAGAGAATTGGCATCAGCAGCTTAAAGATATGCCGAAGATACTTCCTGCGTTTCTTGCAATAGCTGTTGTTGTAGAATGTTCGATGATTAATACACGACTTATAAATCAGTCCTTCTTTATTCCTGATTTAAATGGTGAAGTTTACGCTGAATCTATAACCAGAGTATCTGAATTAAATTCTCATAAAGAATTGAATGTTGCTGGTGCCAGAGGTGAGTATGAATGTAATACTGTTGGTTCCTGCATAAAAGATGCCTTGGTAGGACAGGTTAATCTTTGTGTTAATTCAAATGGTATTTCTTTGTTTAATACATCTTCAAATAAGAATCTCGCCAGATTTTATAAACAATTGGGTTATGAAGTAAACTATAATTATTTCCTTATTTACTACAACTATATTATGCCTTCAAATGATGCGTTTTTCTCACTTGGCAGCGTGATGTCGACTAATCAGTATTCTATGGCAGATGTTATATCAGCAAATCATGTTATTTCTTCAGAACACACCATGGAATATGGTGAGTATGGAATATATTATTTTATATATCGTAATTCTAAACTTCTGCCTGTAGTATTCCCTGTAGATTCTGCTGCTGACGAATTTGATTACTATTATCTTGAGAGCATGAATAATGAGAAGAATTATTTTTCTTTCAATGAGAATTGGTATAATTCCATGTTCCCTGAAGCATTTACTGAATCCTACTTTAATATTCTTGATGATAATTATATCGATGGACCAACGGTTACAAGCGGAGAGTCTTTTGTAAAAGTTGACGATATTAGTAATATGAAAATGTATACTAATATTATGAATGAACTTGGTAACGAGAATATATTGGACAGCATGAATGTTGCAACAAACTATGCTCCAACAGAAGATGGACCTGCATCCGTAAAGTACGAACTTACAATGCCAGAAAGTGGAGAATTGTATTTTAACCTGTCGGTTCCTCAGATTTGCAATGATTTTACTATAGTAGTGAACGGACAAGATTTTATCGAGCTTGGAGATAACTACTCAACTGTCAACAGAATTGGATATTTTGAAGCAAATGAAAAAGTAGTTGTTGAATTGAGAGCTGAAAAGGGAATAGCGATAACAGATACATATTTTGCAATATTTAATCAGAAAGCATTTAATGAACAGTTTGACAGAATCGATACAAGTGCAGTTAATGTTGTTCGCTTTACTAATGGCCACGCAGAGTTCGAAGTTGATACTTCGAAGTTAGATAGTAATTCACTTATTCTATCTACAATCCCTTATGAAGATGGCTGGACGTGCTATATTGACGGTAAAAAAGCTGAGATTACTCCATATCAGAATGCATTGATTGCTGTAGATCTTGATAAAAACAACGTTAATGATGGATCACAGCATACAATTGAACTTAAATTCTGCGCACCAGGACTTAAAGTGGGAGGAATATGTTCAATTATTGGAATAATTCTGATTGTTATAATCGCTTTATATGATAAACTAATTAGTAATAGCAAAAGCAAGAAGTCTTATCGTAAGGCTAATTGTTAAGATGATGATATTAATAAAAAAAAGATTACGAGGTGACACGTATGGATTACATGAATCTTTACAACATTTGGAGCACAGACAGCTTCTTTAACGAGGCAACAAGAAGCGAACTTCAGGCAATTAAGGATGACACTAAGGAAATCGAAGAGAGATTTTACAGAAGTCTTGAATTCGGTACAGGTGGTTTACGTGGCGTAATTGGCGCTGGTACAAACCGCATGAATATTTATACAGTAGCAAAAGCTTCAGCTGGTCTTGCACAGTATATCGTTGCAAGTGGTGAAGAAGCAATGAAGAAGGGTGTAGCAGTATCTTTTGATTCAAGACATTTCTCACCAGAGTTTGCAGAAGTAACAGCTTGTACTTTGGCAGCTTACGGCGTTAAGGTTTATCTTTCTGATGAGCTTCGTCCAGTACCAATGCTCTCATATTCTGTAAGACATTTTGGTGCTTTCGCTGGTGTTATGGTAACAGCTTCACACAACCCACCTAAGTACAATGGTTACAAGGTATATGGTGAGGACGGCGGCCAGGTTACAACTGATGCAGCAAATGCAATCCTTTCAAATATTGAGAAGTTCGAAGATGTTAGAACTATTAAGATGATGGATATCAACGAGGCTATCGAGAAGGGCCTTGTTACTAAGTTCGGAAGCGACGTTGATAAGGCATATACTAAGATGCTTACAGAGCTCGTTATCGATAAGGATGCTATTGACCGCCAGAAGGATATGAGCATTGTTTATACACCACTTCATGGTTCAGGTAATAAGCCAGTTAGAAGAATTCTTGAGGAAGTTGGCTTTAAGAATGTTCATGTTGTAAAGGAGCAGGAGCTCCCAGATGGAAGCTTCCCAACAGTTAAGACACCTAACCCAGAAGATCCTGCAGCTCTTACAATGGGTATTGAGCTTGCTAAGTCAGTCGATGCTTCTATCGTAGTAGGTACTGACCCAGATTCAGACCGTGTTGGTGTAGCAGCAAAGACAATCGAGAATGGTGAAGTAGTTTATAAGACATTTACTGGTAACCAGATGGGTATCATGCTTCTTGACTATATTCTTAATTCAAAGAAGGAAGCAGGAACTCTTCCAGAGAATTCATTCGCTGTAACAACAATCGTATCAACAAAGCTTGCTGGTGCAATCTGTAAGGCTTATGGCGTTGAACTTCAGGAAGTTCTTACTGGATTTAAGTATATCGGTGAGAGAATTAAGTTTGACGATGAGTTCGGTAATAAGCACTTCCAGTTCGGTTTTGAGGAGAGCTATGGTTATCTCTCAGGACTTAATGTTCGTGATAAGGATGCTGTTGTTGCTACAATGCTTATCTGCGGTATGGCAGCTCAGAGCTTTGATAAGGGTGAGACACTCTTTGACAGACTTAACAGAATCTATGAGAAGTATGGATATGGCTTCGAGTCAGCTGTAAGCTTTACTCTTGAAGGTAAAGAGGGACTTGAGAAGATTGCTAACTGCATGACTTCTATGAGAGAAGAATTGGTAGCTTCTAAGAATAGTGCTGATGCTGATAAGCTCATCGGTGTAACTGGCGTTAAGGCAGTTAGAGATTATGCTTCTTCAGTTCGTTATGAGTTCTCTGATTCTGTATCAACAAGTGAGATTAACCTTGTTAAGTCTAATGTTCTTCTCTATGAGTTGGGCGGAGACAAGGGATTAGACTGGGCTTGCGTAAGACCTTCAGGTACAGAGCCAAAGCTTAAGATTTACTTTGGTATCTATGCATCTGATGAGGCTTCTGCTAAGGCTAGACTTGAGGAAGTTAAGAAGATTATGTCTGAGGCTGTTCAGGCTAAGCTTTTATAATTAGATTATTTTTGGACCGGATCTCGTTTTGAGGTCCGGTTTTTATTTTCTTTTCGAAAAATAATAATAAAACTCAAAGGATTTCAAATGTATATTTTTGAATATAAAGATACCAAATTAAAGATAAATACCAGTGAGGGACTTTTCTCACCAAATGGTGCTGATAAAGGAACTGTTTTTATGCTGGAACATACCACTTTCGAGAAGGAAGATATTCTTCTGGACTTAGGCTGTGGTACAGGAATTGTATCTTTATGTGCTGCGGCAGATGGGGTTTTACCAGAGAATATTACGCTTACTGATATTGATCCTGAGGCTGTAAGAATAGCTAGAATTAATATGGAAGAAAATGGATATGAAGGCGCAGAATTTGTCTGCGGCAGTGCCCTATCGGAGGTTAAAACAACAGGTTTTACCAAGATCTTATCTAATCCTCCATATCACACAGATTTTGCTGTTGCCAAAGAATTCATTACCAAAGGGTTTAACCGACTTAAAATCGGAGGAAAACTCTATATGGTTACCAAGCGTAAAGACTGGTATAAGAACAAAATCATATCTGTTTTTGGCGGAGTAAAGATATATGAGAGCGAAGACGGATACTTTGTTTTTGAAGCAGAGAAACGCTCAATGGAGTTTTCAGGTAAAAAGCATGTTGCAAAGAAGGGAAGCAACAAACGCAGGTGATTTTGTATATTTCGTAAGTGCGTTTTATTTTGTATTATGTTATAATTTTTCTAATCGTTAAATTACGAATCTAATTTAATATTATATACAGACAGGAGATTAACAATGAAGAGTGCGTTAATTACAGGTATTACTGGTCAGGATGGTTCTTATTTGGCAGAGCTTTTGCTCGAGCAGGGCTATGAGGTTTACGGTATCTGGAGAAGAAAGAGTACTGTAGATTATGGTAATATTGAACACCTTAAGGATAAGGTTCACTTGATTTATGCTGATATGACTGATCCAGTTTCTCTTGTATCTGCAATGAAGATTTCACAGGCTGATGAGGTATATAACCTCGCTGCACAGAGCTTTGTTGCAACAAGCTGGGATACTCCTCTTGGTACAGCTGATATCGACGCTATTGGCGTTACAAATATGCTTGAGGCTATCAGAATCGTTAAGCCAGAATGTAAGTTCTATCAGGCTTCAACTTCTGAGATGTTTGGTAAGGTTCAGGCTATTCCACAGTCAGAGACAACACCATTTTATCCACGTTCACCATATGGTGTAGCTAAGCTTTATGGTCACTGGATTACAAAGAACTATCGTGAGAGCTACGATATGTTCGCTTGCTCAGGTATTCTCTTTAACCATGAGTCAGAGAGAAGAGGACTTGAGTTCGTTACACGTAAGATTACAAATTCTGCTGCAAGAATCGCTCTTGGTCTTCAGGACTGCGTAGAGCTCGGTAATCTTTCTGCTAAGCGTGACTGGGGTCACTCAAAGGACTATGTAAAGGCTATGTGGCTTATGCTTCAGGCTGACGAGCCAGACGATTATGTAGTTGCTACAAACGAGACAAGAACAGTAAGAGAGTTTGCTGAGGCTGCATTTAAGCACGTTGGTATGGATATTGAGTGGAAGGGTGAAGGCGTTGATGAGATCGGCGTTGACAAGAACACAGGTAAGACAGTAGTTAAGGTTAACCCTAAGTTCTTCCGTCCTGCAGAAGTTGAGCTTCTCCTCGGTGATCCTACAAAGGCTGAGACAAAACTTGGCTGGAAGAGAGAGATTTCATTCGACGAGCTCGTAAAGAGAATGGCTGAGAATGATTTGAAGCTTGTTAAGGAAGAGAACAATCTTTAATTATTTCGTTATTAGTTGATTTGATTTAACAGGTCGCCTGTATTTTAGTATTTGAAGTATAGGCGGCCATTTTTTATAAAATAGATTTAGTTTAGGAATTATTTTTGTATGAAGAAGGCTTTGATAATCGGAATATACGGCTTTGCTGGTTCGTATCTTCGTAAGGAACTTGAACAGTATTATGACTGTTATGGCGTGGATGTAATCTCAAAAGATGACAGAGTAAGAGCTGTTGATATGACAGATTATAGTCAGGCTGAGGAAGTTATAGCTGACATTAAACCAGATTATATTTTTAATCTTGCAGGTCAGGCATCTCCAATGATTTCCTGGGAGAAGATTAATTTTACGATGGAGCTTAATGTTAACTTATCCATTAATATCCTTGAAGCCTGCCGTAAGCACTGTCCTTCTGCAAGAATTCTTCTTATTGGTTCTGCTAATCAGTATGATTTAAGTAAGTCTTCAAATGAGTTTACTTCTGAAGATACACCACTTGTGAATAATTCACCTTATGCTATATCCAAGAATACACAGGAAGCTCTGGTAAAACTTTATGTGAAGAAGCATAATCTTGATGTTATTATGACCAGATCTTTTAACCATATTGGTGTTGGTCAGAAGGTTGGTTTTGTTGTTACTGATTATTCAAAGAGAATTGTTGACCTCGAGAGAGGTGAATTAGAGACATTTAATTATGGTAATCTTGATACCTGGAGAGATTTTTCTGATGCAAGAGATGTAGTATGTGCTTACAGACTTCTTGCTGAACAGGGTAAATCAGGTGAAGTATATAATGTTGGATCAGGAAGAAGTTTTTATATAAGAGATCTTATTGGCTATCTTGTAAGTAAGAGTGAGATGGCTACTAGTAAAACAACACTTCCTGTAAGATTAGATGACAGCGAGCTTGTTCATTATGCTGCTGACATAACCAAACTTAAGAAAGATACCGGTTTTGAACCGAAATATGATATATATAATACATTGGATGAGATTCTTGAGAGTTTCAGAGCAATGTAAAGTTAAGTAAAAAATATAATTGGAGATATTGATATGACAGAAGAGATTATTGCTTTCCTTAAGAGATATGACGAGATTGAGAAGTTAGTTCTTGAGCAGCAGATGGATGATTTCCAGGCAAAGATGTCACAGTTCGAAGGTGACGAGAAGACATATGAGGAATATGTTCTTGATAAGGTATTATCAGAAGCAAGAATGCAGATGGTTGGAATGGAAGAAGAGCCAGCTGAAGAGCTTTCTGGAAAGTCATTTAAGCAGTATATTTCTGAGATGGCACTTGAGGATTTGATTGAAGTTCAGGACTATTGTGCAACAATGCTTGATTCTGAGGTACCACTTTCGATTATTAATGAGATTGCAGGAAGAGACGACAGAGAAGTTATTATTAGTAAGGCACTTGCTGCTATTAATGATACTCCATGGACTGAAGAAGAGCTTCTTAATAGTGAAGATGGCGAGAATAAGCTTTTTGAGATGGAATTTAATAAGGTTAAGGCATGGTTCTCTGTTTTAATTAAGATGAATTACTCAGATGCTATGAAAATTGTTATAGACAGATTCATGACATATGAACTTACAAGAGAATTTGTTGCTGAGGCAATCTCGAGTTATATCGAGGCATTCCCGGATGTATCAATTCCTATGATTATAAGTCGACTTGATGAGGCTAAGGAAGACGGTATCAAGGGACCTTGTGAGGATCTTGTAATGATGCTTGCAGCTATCGGTAAAGAAGTTAAAAATGATGATGTTTATATGGCTCTTAAGACAGCCTTCAGATATATGGAAAATAAAATCTACGCTGTTATCTGTCTTGGTGAATATGGTGATAATAGAGCTATTCCAATGCTTAAGGGATATATTAACAGACATCAGGAGACAATTGAGAGAGATGTATTCTATGAGATTTTGTCTGCAGTACAAAAGCTTGGCGGAGATACATCTGATATCCAGGATCCTTTCTGCGACTTTGACAAGAATGGTAATTTGAAGACTAGAGAAGACTGATAGATTAATTTTTGTAAACGGAGATGATGTTTAGTGCTTCAGTTTTATAGAGATCAGGCTTGCATAGATTTATTGCAAAAGCTTGAAGACTTATCTTATACAGATAAGTTTATGTTTGGCCAGCAAAATGCTGCTCATATAGGCATTAGTATCACGGCCAAAGATGGTACTGAATCTGATATCAAAAATTTAACAGGAAAGCATCCAGCTATAGTTGGAATAGACACTTTGAGTTTTTTTGGTTATGAAGGACAGTTTGATAACAGCGTAAAGGTTGTTAAGCAGCTTAATAAAGAGGGCGTAATCATAACACTGTCATCTCATATGCCTAATTTCTCACTTGGTGGTGATGATTTCTTTGATTACTCACCTAATATCACAGATGGACATGTTGCATCAAGAATAATGCCTGGTGGAGATCTTAATCGTAAGTATTTAAGATTTTTGGATAAGATTGCTGATTTTGCTGAGGCATGTATTGATATAGGTGGAAACAGAATTCCAATGATCTTCAGACCTTTCCATGAGTGTAACGGTTCCTGGTTCTGGTGGGGAAAAGAACATATAACTGACGATAAATATATTAAGCTTTATCAGTACACAGTTGATTATCTTACCAAGACCAGAGGCATTCGTAATTTTCTTTATTGTTATTCACCTAATGGTCCGTTTAAATCACAAAGCGATTATCTCTCTAGATATCCAGGTGATGACTATGTTGATATCATGGGAATCGATATGTATAACGACAGACCATATCCAGAAGATAATTTCTGGAAGGTGTTTTTGGACTCAATGGATGTTGTAGCTGACTGTTCTCAAAACAGAGGAAAGCTTTTTGCTCTGACAGAGATTGGCTTACGTACTTTGGATACAGCTGAAGATGGAAAATACTATGAAGGAATTGCTCCATCTAATAACAAAGTACCTGACTGGTATTCTCGTCTTTATGAGGCAATTATGAGCGACAGGAAGTTAAAAAGCATGATTTATATGCTTACCTGGGCAAATTTTTCTGATACTCAATTCTGGGTTCCTTATAAACTTAATGATTTTGAGCATGAGATGGTAAAAGATTTTTTGGCCTTTGTCGGAAACGATAATGTTCTCCTGGCCGATTAATCCTGAAGTTTTAATTTTTGAACTTAAAAAACCTGCGTTTTTTTGTCGTAATTTGTCGAAGAAACGTAGGTTTTTTTATTGAAAATTTCTGCTAATATATACCTATCTCCGGAGGTTTTATAGGAGGTAATTATGGAAGAAGAAAAGGTTTTAAATGATGAAGTATTTGAAGTAGATGAGACAGTAGACGAGACTTCTGATGCGAGTGTTAACGAGGTAGTTGAAGAATCTGTTGATGAGACTGTAGAGATTGCTCAGGAGGTATTAAGGAATGTAGAAGAACAGGGAGCTTCTAATAAAGATATTACTGAAGTTGTTACTAAGAATATTAGTGAAGATGTATCCCGTTCTAATCAGTCTTTTAAGAAGAATCCGAAGGATAATACGGCCAGACCAAACCAGAATAGTAAAAAGGATTCGCCAGACCTTAAGACATTATCCTTTATGGCTTCTCAGCTTTGCTATTCTTACAGCGTGTCTCTTGCTGACAAAGGTCACAGACTTCTTGCAACTGAGATCACAAGACTGTCACTTGATAATGATTATGCGGCTTCTTTTGTAAGTGGTGCTTTATCAAGAGATAAGTTTACCCAAAGTCTTGAGGAAGGGTATTATGTGACAGGTAAGCTTTATGAAGTTTTGTCCATGATTGCATCTCTTGGTCTTAAGCAGGATAAGCATGACAAGTTGATGGATCTTGTGGACAGAATGCATAGAATGTATGCTGCATCTATTAGAACTCTTCAGAAGAAAATGGCGGTGCCACAGCATTTTTCTGGGCTCTAAGTCAGGGCAAATTTTACCATTCTTATAATTAAATGAATTTGTTGTAAATAACGGGCTGCTCCTATTGGTGCAGCCTGCTTTTTTGTATATAATAAGTTGTACGTTTAAATTCCCAAGTGCTTTTTTGTGAGGTGTAATATGGCTAACAAAGAATACTCAAAAGAAAAACTACTTCTGCTCTATGATATCTTTAAAAATGAGGTTGGGGCTAATGAGCCTGATCTTGAGATTAATCTTGAGTTTTTAAAAGACAAATTAAAGAGTTTTATGATTGATCTGGTAGGAGATGAGGATGAGAAACTCATTGAGACAGATCGTAAAACCATGTATAAGTACATTGATGCAATCAATAACTATATTGAGTGGCGTGGTGAATATCACGAAGACGGTAAGTTTATTGATGAGGACAGTGACGACCTTAAGTACGGCCAGTGGATTAAGTGTTATCGTAAGAAAATATACGTAAGAGGTCCACTTGATAAAGAACTTACATCAAATGAGTATGAGGCAATCTCTGATGCCATAAGTTCAAGCCCTATAGTTGATACCAAGGCATTTGAACACTTTAGTAATATGTGCCCTAAGTCTCTTACCAAGAATAAAACCAATGCCGTATATTTCAGACATAATTCTGTAGACAGTGCCTTCTCAAAGAACGTAGCAGCTATTAAGGAAGCTATATACAACAAAAAGTCTATAAGTTTTCAGTATGGATATCGTATTGGACCAAGTGGTTCAAAGAAGAATAAGCTGTTTGCAGTAAGTGATAAGACGGTTACACCACTTAAGCTTGACTATAGTGATGGTAAGTTCTATTTATATGCACTTGATAATAATGGTTCTCAGTTCAGAAGCTACAGACTTGACAGAATTGAGAAAGTTACCATTGACGATAAGATTCCTTATATCGAGATTGAGGGTGTAGATAAAAAGCTTTCTGAGAAGATTGAAGGCGCTGTAAATCAGTTTGCAACTGGTAAGGATAAGACATTTAAACTTATCATTAATTGTAATAACCCAAAGGTTGCAGCACAGGCCTTCCAGAGCTTTGCTGATGCAGTTACAGTTAAGACGATGATAAATGACAGCTCTAAGTGGGAGAAGGGCGATATAGAGTGCCTCTGTGATGCTCAGTTATCACCAACTTTCTATATGAGATTATTTAATCTTGTTACTTTTGATATTGCATTTGATGCATCAGATTCAATTGATCTTAACGTGACAATTGATCCTGATGTACAGAATGGTCAGGAGGTCCTCGAGGGATTCTCACAGTATTGTGATAAGTTAAATGAATTTCTTAAAAAAGTTTAAAACTAACCCGTTGTCTCTAATTGAAAAATAAGTGCTTTCTGTTTATAATGGATAAGTTATTTAACATATAAGGAGTAACATATTTATGGAGCCTTTAGGTCTAAATGAAATCAGAGAAAGATATCTGAACTTTTTTGAATCAAAGGGACATTTGCGTTTGCCATCATTCTCATTGGTACCGCAGAACGACCCATCTATTTTGCTTATTAATGCAGGTATGACACCTCTTAAGCCATATTTTACTGGTGCGGAGACACCTCCTAGACTTCGTGTAACAACATGTCAGAAGTGTATCAGAACACCTGATATTGAGAACGTTGGTCATACATCTCGTCATGGTACATATTTTGAGATGCTTGGTAACTTCTCTTTCGGAGATTATTTTAAGAAGGAAGTAATCCCATGGGCTTGGGAATTCCTTACAGAGGTTTTGGAGATGCCAGAGGACAAGCTTTATCCTTCTGTATACACAGAGGATGATGAGGCTTTTGAGATTTGGAACAAGACAGTAGGTGTTCCTGCTGACAGAATCACAAGACTTGGCAAGGCAGACAACTTCTGGGAGCATGGTACAGGTCCATGTGGTCCTTGTTCTGAGATTTATTTTGATCGTGGAATTGAGAATGGCTGTGGTAAGCCAGATTGCCGTCCAGGCTGTGAGTGTGACAGATTCGTTGAGATTTGGAACCTCGTATTTACTCAGTTCAATCGTGAGGAAGATGGTTCATATACACCACTTGCTAAGAAGAATATCGATACAGGTGGAGGACTTGAGAGATTCGCTTGCGTTATGCAGGGCGTAGATAATCTCTTTGAGGTTGATACAGTAAGAAGAATTCTTGATACAGTTTGTGAGAAGGCTAATGTTAAGTATGGCGATGACAAGAATAACGACGTAGCTATTCGTGTTATCACAGACCATATGAGATCTTCAACAATGATGATTTCTGATGGTGTTCTTCCATCAAACGAAGGCCGTGGCTATGTATTGAGAAGACTTATGAGACGTGCTGCAAGATTCGGTAAGCTTCTTGGTATTAAGGGTAAGTTCCTTACAGATATCGCTGAAGTTGTAATTGAGCAGAATAAGGATGCTTATCCAGAACTCCCATCAAAGAAGTCATATATCATGACTGTTATCAACAAGGAGGAAGAGGCATTCCTTAGAACAGTTGAGGCTGGTACTGAGATTTTGAATCAGATGATTAGTGATGCCAAGGCTAATTCAAAGACAACTCTTTCAGGTGAGGATGCATTTAAGCTTCACGATACATACGGATTCCCTCTTGATCTTACAAAGGAAATCGCAGCTGATAACGGACTTACAGTTGATGAAGATGGCTTCAAGGCTGCTATGAAGGTTCAGAAGGAGACAGCTCGTAAGGCTACTAAGGAGAACGTAAGTAATACTGCATGGGGCGGTAATGAGCTTCCAGAAGAGCTCCTTAAGGATACATCTTCAACAGTATTTACAGGTTACGATAACCTTACTCAGGATGCTAAGCTCATTTACCTCTTGAAGGCTGATGAGGAAGGTGCACTTCAGATTGTTGAAGAGGCATTCGCTGGTGATACAGTAATCGCTATCTTTGATAAGACTTGTCTCTATGCCACAATGGGTGGTCAGTGCAACGATTCTGGTATCGCTTCATCAAGTGAGTTTAAGGCAGAGGTTGTAGCTGTTAATAAGGATGCAGCTGGTAAGTATCTCCATACTCTTAAGGTTACTGAGGGTATCATTAAGGTTAACGCTGATGTTACTCTTAAGACTGACAGTGTAGTAAGACTTTCAACAGCACGTAACCATACTGCTACTCACATTCTCCAGAAGGCATTAAGAACTGTTCTTGGAGATCATGTTGAGCAGTCAGGTTCATTTGTATCTGCTGACAGATTAAGATTCGACTTCACACATTTCCAGGCTATGTCTGCTAATGAATTAGAGACAGTAGAGCGTATGGTAAACGAGGTTATCCTTGAAGATATGCCAGTTATCACACGTGTTATGAGTATTAACGAAGCTAGAAAGCTTGGTGCTATGGCACTCTTCGGTGAGAAGTACGGCGAAGAAGTTCGTGTTGTAACAGTAGGTGATATCGAGAATCCATATTCAATGGAATTCTGCGGTGGTACACACCTCTCTCATAGTGGTCAGGCTGGTCAGTTCAGAATCGTTTCTGAGTCTGGTGTAGCTTCTGGTGTAAGAAGAATTGAGGCTGTTACTGGTATGGCTTGCTATGAGATGAGTAAGGCAGACAGAAGTCTTATCGATTCTATGGCTGAAGGTCTTAAGGTAAATAGGAACCAGCTTCTTACTAAGGCTGAGGCTATGACAAGCGAGATTAAGTCTCTTGAGAAGGAAATCAAGGAGATGAAGAAGGCTCAGAGCGGCGACGTTGCTTCTGAGGCTATTAAGTCAGCTAAGGAAGTTAAGGGCTTCAAGGTAGTTCTTGCTTCAGTTGAATGCGATGATGCTGCAGCTCTTCGTGACATGGCTGATTCAATCAAGGATAAGATTGCTTCTGGTGTAGTATTCCTTGCTTCAACAAATGGAGATAAGGTACTCTTCGTAGCTATGGCAACACCTGATGCTGTTAAGGCTGGTGCACATGCTGGTAACATTATCAGAGAAGCTGCAAAGGTTGCTGGTGGCGGCGGCGGTGGACGTCCAGACATGGCTCAGGCTGGTGGTAAGGATGTTACTAAGATTGCCGATGCAATTAATAAGGCTGAAGAGATTATTAATTCTCAGCTCTAATAACAAAATCAAGACGAGTTCCCTTTTTATAGGGAACTTCGTTTGTAAATAAGGAGAAATATTATGTGTATTTTCTGTGATATCGCTGAGGGCAAGATTCCTTCAAAAAAAGTATATGAGGACGACTTGGTATTGGCTTTTGATGATATTAATCCAATCGCTCCAGTACATACTCTAATCATCCCTAAGAAGCACTTTGACGATGTAATTGATCTTAGTACTAATGATGATGGAACTTACCTTAAGGCTTGTATGGAAACAATCGGTAAGGTAGCTTCTGCCAAGAATATCGAAAGCGGATTCCGTGTAATTAATAACTGTAGAGAAGATGGCGGACAGACTGTCATGCATGTTCATTTCCACGTAATCGGTGGTGTGAAGCTCACAGAGAAGATGCTTTAATAGGTTTATGAAGGGTATTATTAAAGTAGATTCGAATGGAAGAATTACAGGCTCAATCAAGAGGGATTTGCCTTTATTGGTTGAGCCTGATTTTAGTATACCTGAATGCAAAAACTTATATAAAAACATCTGTAAATATATGTCTTCAAAGCCGTTTAACAATGTTACAAACCTAGAAGATATCGAACCAGAACGTATTAGCCTTATTGATGAAGGATTAAGTGAAGTTAGGGCCCTGACCTCCTTCAGAATCGCATTTTGTGATATAGATCTCATAAATGATGATGGTTATAAACTTAAAAATAGCGAGGTAAATCTGGAATCAAAATCACTAAAGAACTTATTTGATAAGAATAAATCTAATACTGTTCTTGTTACCGCTGGAACAATAGGGGATGCTGTTGATAAGAGAATGGAAATCTATAAAAAGACCAATGTGTCTAAAATGATTTTAATTAACAGCTGTTCAAGTGCTTATGTTGAATATCTTTATGATATGGCTGAGAAAATTATTCTTGAGGAATTGGGATTAAGTAATCCGTCTTTCAGGTTTGCACCTGGATATGGAGATGTGCCTCTTGATCGTCAAAGTGAGATATTTAAGCTTTTCGAAGAATATAAACCAGAATTAAAAATAGAATTAAATGAAAAGAATTTTATGTACCCAGTTAAGTCCATGACTGGTTTAACTGGCTGTATCAGATGAAAGGAGTATGGAAAATGAAGAGAAAGGTAATCGCGCTTTTATTAGCATCTGCGTTGGTTTTTAGTTCCTGTAGTACTAAGCCAGAAGAGACTTCCAGCGAGACCAAAAAGCCTAAGGAAACCACAGAAGAAGTTACTGAAGAGACTACTGAGGAGACTTCAGAAGTTAGAACTGAGGAGACAACAATTGAGACAACTGAAGAGACTTCTGAGACTTTGGTAGTAGAAGAGACAGTTCCTGATGAGACCGAAGAAGTAGTTCCAGAAGAGACTGAGGAAGGTGAATTTAACTATAAGACCTACCTTAAGGAGATAGATTATAGTGGCTCTGTTCTTGTTGCGAGAGACGATGAAGTATATTTAACATATTCTTCTGGTGACGCAAGAATTGATTATGAGACAGGCGAAGTTATTAAGAATAATGATGATACTGTTTTTGAGATGGGCTCAATTACAAAGCAGTTTACTGCGGTAGCTATTATGCAGCTTGAGGAGCAGGGACTTCTGTCTACTGAAGATACAATGGATAAATATATCCCTGAATATGCTTATGCAGATAAAATCACAATACATCAGCTTCTTAATATGACTTCAGGAGTGGTAGATTATATTACTGGTGGACCTCTTGCTTATGATTTATATGGTGAGAACTTCGAAGGCCTTGCTGATATATCTTCTTTGCAGGATATCACTGACATGTATCTTGATGTATGTGAGAAGGCAACAACTCCTATTACTTTTGAGGAGCTTCTCGATATGGTTCAGCCATATGAACTTCATTTTGAGCCAGGTACCAAGTATGAGTATTCAAATACAAATTATTATTTCCTTGGTGAGATAATTGAGAGAATAACAGGAGAGGAATATGATGCTTATGTAAGAGAACATATTCTTGAGCCACTTGAATTAACTGAACTCTGGCCTGATATTGATCATCTTACATCAGATGGATGCATAAAGATTTTTGGAATAGGTATGCCTGTTCCACACCAGGATTCAACTATAAGCTATGCTGTAGGAGTTATGACAGGAACAACTAATGGTCTTCTTCAGTGGGAGCGCCACGTTCTTGAAGGAGCTCTTTTAACAGAGGAGAGCTGGAATAAGATTTTTGATGGCGGAGAATTTGGCTATGGTTATGGTTGGAATGTAAACGACAATCTTGTTAGCCACTCAGGAATGACTCTTGGTTATAACGCTTTTGTACTTGTAGACAGATGTACAAATACAGTTGTAATAGCACTTTCAAATACACAGTCAGCAGAATTTGGAACAACAAATCCATCTTCTTCTACACTGGGAATGACACTTTACGAGAATATTGATAAAATTATTGAGTAAAAAACAAATTTAAAAGGAGACAACAATATGCCAAACCCATATTTACCTAATTGCGAGCATATTCCAGATGGAGAGCCAAGAGTATTTGGCGACAGAGTATATATTTATGGTTCACACGATTTTCCTGCTTCTGCAGAGTTTTGTGATAATGCCCTTAAGGTATGGTCAGCTTCAGTAGATAATCTTGAGGAATGGATATGCCATGGTATTGCTTTCTCGACAAAGGATATTAAGGGACATAAGTCTGATACTGACTGGACAACAGGTAAGCTTTTTGCACCAGATGTTGTTTGTAAGGATGGTAAGTACTATCTTTATGCTTATATTGAAGGAGCTAAGGGCTGTGTTGCTGTAAGTGACAGACCAGAAGGACCATTTAAGCTCATTTCAACATATGAATATAACATTCCTAATCACAGAGATAACGGTATCTTTATTGATCCAGGTGTACTTGTAGATGATGATGGACGTGTATATATCTACTGTGGTTATCTTAAGTCTTATATGGCAGAGATTAATCCAGATAATATGTATGAGATTATTGATGGAACATATATCGAGGATATTATTCCTGAAGAAGAGCCATTTGCTTTCTTTGAGGCTTGTTCACCACGTAAGATTGGCGATACATACTACTTAATCTATTCTTCAAAGAGATGTCCACAGCTTGTTTATGCAACATCTAAGTCACCAACTGGACCTTTTGAGTATAAGGGAATAATTGTTGACAGCGGTGTTGATTTCCCAGGTGGTAATGATCACGGTTCTATTATGAAGATTAAGGATCAGTGGTATATCTTCTATCACAAGATGACAAACGGTTCTATCATGTCACGTGTTGGCTGTGTTGAGAAAATTAACATTGAAGAGGACGGCACAATTAAGCAGGTTGAGACAACTTCTCTTGGTTTTAGTGAGAGCTTAAATCCATATAAGCCTGTTAATGTTCAGACAGCATGCGTTATGACAAATGGCGCAGTTATCACTGAGAAAAATCTCTTTGAGCAGAATATCACTAATATTAAGCACGGCTGCGTAATGGGCTGGAGATATTTTGACTTTGGCTATAATTCAGGTTCTGAGATGGATATCGTTCTTCAGATTGAATCCTGCTATCTTAACGGAACAATTTCTGTATATATCGATGGTAAGGACGAGGAGAACGGTGGAATTAAGGTAGCAACAGTTGAGTTTAACCATGGTGATTCAGTAATCTCAGGTAAAATTAATGTTCCTGCTACGGGCGCTAAGTCACTTACTGGCCGTCACAGTATTTACCTCAAGGCCGAATATAATTATGTAGGCTGGGGTGCTGACTATTTTAACGACAGAAACCTCTTTGATTTGAAGAGCTTCGTTTTTGTAATGTAATTTACTAATTATATGAGCCTGTTTTCTTCTCGAGAACGGGCTCAATTTTTCATTTTGGAGTATATATGAAAGTATCATCTTTTTTAAGTTTTAGTGCTTTTGGAATCAGCACTATTTTGTTTAAACGTAAAAAACCAATTCTTGGAACAATAATTCTGACTGATAAGTGTAATCTTAAATGTAAGCACTGTTCAGTAAATAACATTACAGCGGTTGTTCATCCATATGAGCAGATAAAAAAAGAGATGCAGCAGCTTTACGATATGGGTATTCGCATATTGTTTTTCTGTGGTGGAGAGACATTCCTCTGGAAAAGTGGCGATAAGGATATTAGAGATATTGTAAGAGAAGCCAAAGAAATGGGATTTTTAATCGTTAATGTGGTAACAAACGGAACATTTCCAATTGATTTACCAGAAGCAGATTTAATCCTTTTAAGTCTTGATGGCGATAAAACGCACCATAATATGGTACGTGGTGATACCTACGATACCATTATGGAAAATATAAAAAATGCTACATCTGATAACATCTGCTTTTATATGGCAATAAACCAGATTAATAAAGATGTTGTAAAAGATGTCTGCCGCCTCGCCAGAGATACCAAAAATGTAAGAGCGGTATCTTTTAATTTCCATACCCCTTATCCAGATACAAGAGAATTAGCTTTATCCAAAGAAGAAAAAGCCAAGTGTTGTGAGGATATTAAAGAAATGATGAAGGAAGGCTGCCCTGTATTTAATCTTAAGAGTGCTTTCCCATATTTAATAAATAATAACTTTCCAACACCTTGCCATCAGTGCGTGGTGATGGAGAATGGTAAGCTTTCTACCTGTGGACGCTGTATTGAAGTTCCTGGCCTGTGTGATGAATGTGGTTATTTCTTTGTAGCAGAATATACTCTTTTATTCAGAGGTAATCCAAAGATTATTTTTGAGATGCTTAAAACTTATCTAAAATACGTCTGAAAAGCGAGTATATGTATGAGCGTAATTACTGATTTAACAAGAATGTGGCTCACACGTTCTTTTAAGCCATTTACATTTAAAAATGAATACGATAAAGTCCTTCCTTTTGAGGATTGCGATAAGCTTGGTCTTTATATTCATATACCTTTTTGTAAAAACATTTGTAGTTTCTGTCCTTACTGTAAAGTTGTTTATAATGAGGATCTTTGCAATCGATATATCGATGCATTAATTGAAGAGATAAACATAGTCGGACAAAGTTATAAAGGTGAGGGCAAAAAGACTGTCACAAGTTTATATTTTGGTGGTGGTACACCTGCATTAGCAAAAGAACGAATAAAAGAGATAATTGATGAAGTAGAAAAGTATTTTGTTATTACAGAAGGAATAGGTCTTGAACTTCATCCTGATAATGTTGTTCCAGAGACTTTAAAAGTTCTTAAGGATGCTGGCGTTACCAAATTAAGTATTGGCATACAGTCTTTTAGTGAGAAGTTTAGAAAGATATTAGGAAGAAGTACTGTTGATATAAAATCAATGACTTTGGCTCTTAAGGAAGTTCCTTTTGAGACTGTATCAATGGATCTGATTTTTGCGCTTCCAACGCAGACTTATGAAGACTTGAAAAGTGATATAGATACTGCAATTAGTGCTGGTGCTAATCATGTTGCAATCTATCCGTTTATCGATTTTACTTTTACTTCAAGCAAGGTTCCTGTAATGAATAAAAAAGAGAAGCGTAAGCTTCTTGATGCCATCACAAATTATTGTGACAGCAAGGGCTATGAGCGTAATTCTATCTGGACATTTGCCAGCGAAAGGGAAGCAAAATATTCTTCCATGACAAGAGAGAATTTTCTTGGATTTGGATGTTCTGCAACCACACTTCTTCGTGATCAGTTTAAGATTAATACTTTCGCGCCAGAAGAATACATTAAGAGAATAAAAGAAAGAACTCTTCCGACATCTCTTACAATCAGATTTACCAAGCGCCAGAGGATGGTTTACTGGCTGTTTTGGACTGCCTATAGTACAAGTGTTGATGAGAGAGACTTTGAGGCTTTCTTTGGAGAGAAATTAAATAAAATGTATGGAATGGAACTTAAAATCGGAAGACTTCTTAAGTTCGTTACTTATAAAGACGGCGTTTATAAGATGACCTTAAAGGGCGCATTTTACTACCACTACTATGAGAATTTTTACACACTCTCATATATAGATAAGATGTGGGGAATTATGCGTAAGGAAGCGTTCCCAGAGGAAATAAAATTATAAGACTGTCTTAAATAATTCCAAAAGCATATTTTCAGATTCTGCCTGATTAGGAGACTGAGTGTAGATTGTAAATATTAGATTTGGCTCGTCATCAGGCCACAAAGTTCTGTAGCCAAGAGAAGATATTACCTCTGGGTCGTCGATTCTTAAGCCGATAAGAATCTTCTCAGAGGAATAATGTTCATTAGTATTATCCTCTTCTACAACGCCGCCCTTGGCGATATCGTAAGCAGTAAGAAGCTCCTGATATTCTTCTTCAGAACAGTATACAGGAGTAAGCTTCTCATACATCTCGAAAGGGAGTTCATCAGCCAGACGATTATAGAAATTTTTAAGATCTACGCAGTTTGCAAAATAATATCTGACTGTCATCTCGTCCGATATAACAATATGTGGATTATTAAGCCACATTGTTGTTGCAGAAATCTCAGAATAAGCTTCGCTTGACTGGTTTTGGTCATTAGGAACTACAACATTAGTGTATCCTGTATATGGCATTTTGTAGCCTAAGCCTTTAAGAAAGTTATCGTAATATTCATTCTCAACATAAAAGTGGCCGAGAGATACAATTGCTACGTCTGTTCTAGGTGCGAAGAACATCTGGTAAAAAAGATTACCACAGGTGATAATGATGATTATTGCAATGAGATATTTATACCAGGTGTACTGAATATAGTTAATCCATTCATCGGAGGTTTTGCCAAGGTATTTTTTTGCCTTTTCACGCTTCTCAGAAGCTTCAACTCGCTCGTCTCTTTTGCCTGTTGCAATATCATAGATGGTGGATAATTCCTCAACTTTTTTCTTGCCCTCTTCAGAAGTATCCATTCTGTATCTTTTGGTTAATTGCCAGAATTTATCATCAATAACATATGTAGTTGCATCTTCATCAAGTCCGAGGTACTTTAATGCCTCGGCTTTTGTCATCTTATCATAGTCTATGTTCTCAATATTCTTTATATCTTCGTTGGGATTCATACTGCCTCACAAATTAATATCTTTATCACTATGTAATCTATTATATCAAATTGTAGCCGCTATGTAATTTGACTGTAGGGAGAATGAATAGTAAAATTTATTAAGTTTACCTAGCAAAAAGCTTTTTGCAATTTTGGGGAGGTAGTTTAATGTCTAAGTATTTTGGAACTGATGGATTTCGTGGTGAGGCAAACGTTAATCTTACAGTAGATCATGCTTATAAGATTGGTAAGTTCATTGGCTGGTATTATGGCCAGAATAAGAAAAATGGTGAGCGTGCAAGAATTGTAATTGGTAAGGATACACGTCGTTCAAGTTATATGTTTGAAGATGTACTTGCTGGTGCAATTGCTTCAACAGGTGCTGAAGCCTGTCTTCTTCATGTAACAACAACTCCAAGTGTTGCTTATGTTGCAAGAACAGAAGATTTTGACTGTGGTGTCATGATTACAGCGAGCCATAATCCATTTAAAGATAACGGTATTAAATTGATTAACTGTAACGGTGAGAAGATGGATGACAAGACCATTGAGGCCGTAGAACAGTATATTGATGGAATCTATAGACCAGAAGGCATATCACAGGATACTCCTTGGGATATTCCACTTGCTACAGGTGGTGACATTGGTGTAGTAGTTGACTATGTATGTGGACGTAACCGCTATGTAGGCTACCTTGTATCACTTGCCAGATTCTCTTTCAGAGGCATGAAGGTTGGTCTTGACTGTGCCAATGGCTCAGCATGGCAGATTGCAAAATCAGTATTTGATACTCTCGGCGCAGATACTTATGTAATAAATAATAAGCCAGACGGAGTAAATGTAAATTTAAATGCTGGTTCTACTCATATGGAAGGATTGCAGAAATTAGTAGTCGACAATAAACTTGATATCGGTTTTGCGTTTGACGGCGATGCTGACAGATGCCTTGCAGTAGATGAGAACGGTAAAATTGTAAATGGTGATGAGATTATGTATATCTACGCTAAATACATGCATTCCAAGGGATCTTTTGAAGGAACTAAGCTTGTAACGACAGTAATGAGTAACTTCGGTCTTTATAAGGCATTAGATGAACTTGGTATCGGCTATGAGAAGACAAAAGTAGGCGATAAATATGTATATGAGAATATGGTTGCTAATAATCATATCTTAGGTGGTGAGCAGTCAGGTCACATTATTTTCCGTAAATATGCTACAACAGGCGATGGCATGATTACTGCTCTTAAGGTAATGCAGTGTATGCTTGAGCAGAAGAGTAAACTCTCTGAACTTGTTAGTGGCGTTACAATGTACCCACAGGTACTTAAGAATGTAGTTGTTACTGATAAGGAAACGGTTTTTGATAGCGACATCGTAAAAAATGCAGTGAAGAAGTGTGAAGATGAACTTGGTGATACAGGACGTATCCTTCTTCGTCCAAGTGGTACAGAGCCACTCGTTAGAGTTATGGCAGAAGCCAAGACTTTGGAGTCCTGCGAAGAGAAAGTTGACTATATCATTAACAGCATAAAAGAAGCAGGTATGCTCATTAAGATTAAATAATGGAGATTAAAAATGGCTAAAAACATTATTAAAGTAAATGAGTTATATGATCTTACAAAGACAATTGCGCTAGACCTTTTATCAAGCAAAGAATATCCTTGGGAAGCTCTGGCTGAGATAAAAGATTTTATCTTAAAGCTAGGACCTACATTAGATACTGAAGAGTTTGATAATCCTTCAGAAGGTGTCTGGATAGCTAAGGATGCAAAAGTTTTTCCATCAGCTTATATCGGAAGTCCATGCATTATAGATCATGGCGCTGAAGTTAGACATTGTGCATTTATCAGAGGCTCAGCTATCGTTGGTAAGAATTCAGTAGTTGGTAATTCAACAGAACTTAAGAATGTAATCCTCTTTGATAACGTTCAGGTTCCTCATTATAACTATGTAGGCGACAGCGTTCTTGGATATAAGTCACATATGGGTGCTGGTTCTATAACAAGTAATGTTAAGAGCGACAAGACTCTCGTTGTAGTTAAGTCAAGCGAGGAAGAGATTCCAACAGGGCTTAAGAAGTTTGGTGCGATGCTTGGTGACTTTGTTGAGGTCGGCTGTAACAGCGTATTAAATCCAGGCACTGTAATCGGCCCACATTCAAATGTTTATCCTACTTCCTGTGTTCGCGGAGTTATCCCTGAGAACAGTATTTTTAAGGATAAGAACAATATAGTTGAGAAGATTTGACAGTTTGTAACCTCTCGTGTGTTCGGGAGGTTATTTTATAATTTACTTTTTCGAAAATAAAACTTCATACTAAAAAATTGCTTTTATTAACAAATAGTTTGACTATCAAAATAATTAGTGATAAATTATACTCATATTAAGTTTAGGCAATTTAGGGAAATGTTATTTGGAGGAAATTATAATGGATGCAAAAGACGTAAAAACTTACAATAGCGTTAAAGAAGTTATTAATGCTACTGTAGCTCAATATAAGAACGACGTTGCTTTCAGAGTAAAGGTTAAGGCAGGAAAGGAGCCTGAGTATAAAGATTATACTTTCGGTGAGTTTCTTGATAATGTAAATGCAGTTGGTTCAGCTTTTTATAAGGCTGGCCTTAAGGGCAAGAGAATCGCAATTGTTGGTCGTAATCAGTATTACTGGGTTGTACCACACATCGCATGTCTTATCGGTGGCATAGTATCAGTACCTATTGACAAGGAACTTCCATTAGGAGAGCTTGAGGATTCTCTTGTAAGAGCAGAAGTAGACGCAATTGTATTCGATTCAAAGTACAAAGAGAATATCGATATCATCCGTTTAAATGGTAAGACAACAATTAAAGAATATTTCTGCATGAATGAGAAACTTGATGGCATGGCTTCTATAGAGGAATTGATTAAAGAAGGTGAGGCAGTAATTGCTTCTGGCGATTATTCATTTATCGAGTGTCAGCCAGATCCATCAAGAATGGCAATTCTTCTTTTTACTTCAGGTACAACATCAAAGTCAAAGGCAGTTATGCTCTCTGACCATGGTATCGCAGTAAATGTTTCTGATCTTCTCGCTACAGAGATTTTTAGAGAGCACTGTACAAATATCGCATTCCTTCCATACCACCATATTCTTGGTTCTACAGGAATGTTGTTCTGTATCGCTGATGGCATGAGAACTGTGTTCTCAGATGGTATCCGTTATATTCAGCAGAATTTCTCTGAGTATGGCGTTGACTTCTTCCTTGGTGTTCCAGCCCTTGTTGATAAGATGTATGAATCAGTCGAAAAGGGTATCGCTAAGCAGGGTAAGACCAAGGCCGTAGCCTTTGCCAAGAAGTTATCAAGATTCCTTCTTTTCTTCCACATCGATGTTAGACGCAAGCTCTTTGGTTCTATCATTCAGCAGCTTGGTGGTAACTTAAATTACATCATCTCTGGTGGTGCCCCATTAAGTGCGAGAGTAGCTGAAGGTTTCCATGATTTTGGTATAGATATTTATCAGGGATACGGTCTTACTGAGACATCTCCTGTTCTTGTAGCAGAGAACTATCAGTATCACAGATTTGGTTCAATTGGTAAGGCACTTCCACATGTTACAGCAGAGATGAAAGACAAGGGCGAAGACGGTATGGGTGAGCTTTGTGTTAAGGCTCCAAACGTAATGCTCGGATACTATAAGAATGAGGAACTTACTAATGAAGTTATCGACAAGGATGGCTGGTTCCACACAGGCGACCTCGGATATATTGACAAGGATGGATATATTTTCCTTACAGGTCGTAAGAAGGATATGATTGTTCTTAAAAATGGTAAGAAGGCATTCCCAGAAGAGATTGAGATGCTTATTAACCGCCTTCCAGGCATACTTGATTCATTCGTTTATGGCGAGCCAATCGATGGTGATTATACAGATTTAAGAATCTGCTGCGAGGTTCAGTTCGACAAGAAAGCTTGTAAGGAGTTATATGGCGAAGATGAGAGTGCTATAAGAGATGGCATCTGGAACAGCATTAAGGAACTTAATCAGACTATCCCTCACTATAAGAGAGTAACTGATTTGTACCTCACAGAGGAGAATTTTATTAAGACAACTTCGCTTAAGATTAAGCGTAAGGAGGAACTCCAGAAAGTCTTGAAGGCGAAGGGTCTTATTAAGTAAGAATCTCCTTCTCGAAAGTAGTTTCCACAAAATATCAAAATATTAGCGTCGGAGGGTTATAAGTCCCCCCCCGGCGCTTTTGTTATGGTTATGTGGAGGGTGCGGGTGAGGAGATTGTGGATTTTAAAGTCTTGGGATTAAAAGTCTATGTATGTGGTCTAGGTAGCCTAGACCAGTGACCTGGAATTTAAGGGTTAAAACGCCCAAAGTCTATGTATATGGTCTAGGTAGCCTAGACCAGTAACCTGGAATTTAAGGGTTAAAACGCCCAAAGTCTATGTACATGGTCTAGGTAACCTAGACCAGTGACCTGGAATTTAAGGTCTAAAACGTCAAAAGTCTATGTACATGGTCTAGGTAGCCTAGACCAGTAACCTGGAATTTAAGGGTTAAAACGCCCAAAGTCTATGTACATGGTCTAGGTAACCTAGACCAGTGACCTGGAATTTAAGGTCTAAAACGTCAAAAGTCTATGTACATGGTCTAGGTAGCCTAGACCAGTGACCTAGAATTTAAGGGTTAAAACGCCAAAAGTCTATGTACGTGGTCTAGGTAGCCTAGACCAGTGACCTAGAATTTAAGGTCTAAAACGCCAAAAGTCTATGTATGTGGTCTAGGTAGCCTAGACCAGTGACCTAGAATTTAAGGTCTAAAACGTCAAAAGTCTATGTACATGGTCTAGGTAGCCTAGACCAGTAACCTGGAATTTATGACTTTCACGGTGAGATGTCGCGGTAGCCGGTACACTCTACCGCGGATTTGAGGTCAAAACAGCGATTTTTCACGGTAAGATGTCGCGGTAGCCGGTACACTCTACCGCGAATTAACGGTACAACGTTACGGTAACCGTCACATGCACGCCCCGATTCCTCCGCCACTACTACCACTTACAAGGCTGCTACCATAAACTTAGACGCCACTGTCAACCTGTCCCACCACCGCCTGGTCCGCTGTCACTATCATAATCGAATCAAACTAATTATCCATTAGAACTTATTGGTTTATAATAATTAATAAAAAAACAAAGAGGCATAAAATGGTCTATTTTAGTAATGAAGAAATATTAATTCGTGATATGGTTTCAAGTGATGCGCAGATAATAACAGATTTGGAGATTAAGCAGGGTTGGAATCAGACTATAGATAAATATAATAAGCGACTTAAGGATCAGGAAGACGGAAAATCTTATGCGATTGTGGCTGAGTATAAAGGATGCATCGCTGGATATATAAATGTTTATTTGAATTCTGATGAGGGACCTTATAAAAATCTTGGGATACCTGAGATAGTGGATTTGGGTGTTCTTAAAGAATACCGTAATAAAGGTATCGGAAATAAACTACTGGATATTGCCGAAGATATATCTTCTAAGCATTCTGATCAAGTTTTCTTAGCGGTTGGACTTCATAATGGATATGGAGCAGCTCAGCGTATGTATGTAAAGCGTGGATATATTCCTGATGGATCTGGCGTGTGGTATGAAGGTCAGGTTTTACCACAATATGAGAAATGCGTTAATGATGATAGTTTGGTATTATTTTTTGCGAAAAGCTTGGCTAAAGAGAATTAATTAAATCATCGTGGTAATCTAACGTAACAAATAATCTGACCAGAATCACCAAATAACGTACTGTAACATTGTTACAAATACTATATATGTAATTGAAGTGAATAAATCGCTTGTGATAAAATTTATATAGTTTAAGTTTAAACTTTAGAGGTAAAAGTATATGGCAACAACAGATATGAAGTGCCCTAACTGTATGGGCGAGATGATTAATAAAGAGGCAGAAGGATTTTATGAGTGTCCTTTCTGTGGTTCAAAGCAGATGATTGTTGAATCTGAAGCAGTTAAGAAGAAGCGTCTTGAGAATGAAGCCCAGAAGGAGAGACTTGAGGCTGAGGATATTCGCCATAAGCGTGAGCAGGAATACAGCCTTAAGAAAGAAGAACTTAACACAACAGTTAAGAGCATAAGAGAGACGGCTGGCGCTATTAACAGCGGAATGGATCTTATTAATCAGGGCAATCAGATGATTAATAAAGCAGAAATGTTTATTAAGAAGGTCATTATGGCTATTGTTCTGGGTATAGCTGCGATTGTATTCTTGATCGTGGCATGTAATATTCTTACATGAGAATCATGTAATCTAATCTCCTTACATAATAATTAGATATAGAAAATTATTCTTTTCGAACAAAGTGAAATTAAATAAAAATAAATGAAAACAAGTGAATTGACAAATGTCGGTTCACTTGTTATTATTTCACGGTATGATTAATTTGGAACGACGCAAAAGAATTCTTGATATTCTGGCTGAGGAAGGAAATATTAAGACTCTCGACTTGTCAGACCGCCTTGGTGTAACAGGCGCGACAATTAGAACAGATTTGAGAGACCTTGCCAGAGAAGGCGCCATCGTGAGATATCACGGCGGTGTTAGTCTCCCTAATTCAAAATTTAATGATGTTGGTGAGAACTATATGGTTCGTTCCATTCAGCATGTAGAACTTAAAAATATTATTGGTAGAGAGGCTGCAAAGCTTGTTGGCACAGGAGATACTATCTTTATGGATGCCAGCTCTACTACTTCACACATGATTCCATATCTACGTTCAACAGAGAATGTAACTGTTATTACTAACGGTATTCATACAGCTATGGAACTTCAGCATCACAGTTATTTTAAGTCAATTATCCTTTTAGGCGGAATGCTAAGACCTCATTCTGGTGCCATCGAGGGCGTTATGAGCCGTGAGCAGATTACCAGACTTTCAGGAGATTATTACTTTGTATCAGGTAATGGATTCTCAGTAGAGGGCGGACTTACTGGTAATAACTTCTTTGAACTTGAGCTTAAGAGAATGTGCGCTGAGAGATCAAAGCACATCGTTGCTCTGGTGGATTCAACCAAAATTGGTATAGATTCTGCTTCAAGATTTATTCCTACAGAGAGAATCGATTATCTGATTACCGACAGTGGTATCGATGAGGAGACTGTAAAGGCTGTTAAGAGCAAGGGAATCAATGTAATTATTGCCGAGTGATAAAGGCTACCTTTTTTATCTCAATATAAAGCAATTTGTACTTGTTTGTTGTATAATTATAGTGAATTAGTGCGTTTATACCCTTTTACAGAAAACGATACTATTTCACCCAAATTTTAGACATAAACAAGGAAAATAATATGCTTAGAAATTCAATTATTTTGCCAGACTGGCTTGATAACAAAACAATATTTCAGCAGGGTATCCCTTTTGTAATTGAAGGTACAGCGCCAAGCAGCGCGACGGTTACTTTGGAGATTATCAAAGATCCAACAGATGGTAAGAGCGTATCCAAGCTCGATACAGACTACGGAGTTATCTTAAGTCTCGAGACTACAACTTCCCAGAAGGGTAAGTTCAAATTCACAGTACCTGCATACAAGGCATCTCTTGATGCATATACATTTGTTTTCACTTGTTTATCAGATACCAAGAAGATTACAGATCTTCGATGCGGCGACGTCTGGGTTTTCCTTGGCTCAGATTTCCTGTCTATTCCTATGAATAAATCTCAGGCTCCACAGATTCCTTTCAAGCGTAAGGTAATGGAGTTGATTAGATTCTTTAAGCCAAACCGTAATGGCCTTGAAGCAGGAGAGAAGAATATTTCTTTCGAGCCAAAGGAGCATTTCAAAGATTCAAAGTGGCTTAAAATAACTGATACTACTGAATTAGCAGAAGTATCTTCTTCTGTATTTGCTTTTGCATATTCTCTTGCAGATCAGATTCATTATCCTGTGGGAATTGTGGACCTTGCTTATGAGAATTCTTCGATCATCAACTGGATTTCCAGAGATTCTATTAATGGAATTACTGCTCTTAGCGATTACCTTGAAAGTCTCGGCTTAAATCTTGATGAAGAGAAATATAAAAAGCAGCTAACCCTTGAATTGAATAAGGAGAAGGCAGAGAAGCTTCGAAAGGAGATTAAAGAGAGTAATAGTCATTTTGATTTCGATCTCTCCAAAGATCTCGAGTTATCAAAACTTACAGGTAAATCGACTTCAGATAATAGCGGCTTAAGCCTTGATTTTCCAACTTCTGATGCTTCAACTCTTGCTAATCCAGGAACTAAAACAGAAACGACTGAAGATAGTAAAGAGAATGCTGAGAATAAAGATAAAGAGGCTTCATCAAATTCTAATGTTCAGTCAATGACTAGACAGCTTGATTTTACATTTGATGTGCCTTCAAGCTTCAAGGAAGAAGACGCAAAGGGTGATTTAATTCCACTAATTAAGCGTAACAGCATAATGTATAACAGTAAGCTTAGTCCGCTTAAGGGTATGACCATCAGAGGAATGTGTTTCTCCCCTAATAAGACTGAACTTATCTATGACAGATATGACCTTCTTCTCATGGGACTTCTCGATACTTTGATGAGTGTTTTCGAGCCTCATGAAGTTGAGGATATGGATTCTATGCCATCACTTTTATTCCTGGCTATGCATCCGAATAATGTTCCTTTCGATAACCCATACAGAGTTCTTGAATTTAACGAAGAATTGCTCATATTTACACATAAACTTATGATGCCTACATCAATAGTTTCATGTCATGATTTGCTTCTTCCTGATAAGACAAAGAGCTTTGTTATTGGAACAAGATTATCAGTTGTAGCTTTGGGTATTCACTTTACAGAGAAACTTCCAAAGGCTTCTCCAACCTGTGCTGGCGTGGAGAGAGCAGGTAATAAATTAATAGTAACTTTTGACAACATTGGAGACGGATTAAAGCTTGATGAGGGTGAACAGGTATTAAGAGGATTCTCTATCTGTGGCGAAGACCGAATCTTCCACCCAGCTAATGCGATAATTCTTCACGGTGTACGTGTAATGGTATGGAGAGATGACATACTTGAGCCAGTTGGAGTAACTTATGGCTTCTCACCAATACCACATGAAGCAAGATTTAAGAACCTAAGTGGCCTTCCTGTATTGCCATTTAGAATGGATCGTAATCCATCCTTCTATGCTTCAGACCTTAACTTTGCTTCCTGCGATAAACTGACTTTTATCGGTAAGAAGAATAAGGATTCTGAGTTTGAAGAACTTAAGGTATTCAGAAGCTTTAAAGGTAATGGTGTTATTGCAACAGATATGCTTCATAAAACTGAAGGTGAGGCTTCAATTAAGATTCAGTATGAGACAGAGAATTCTCTTTACGGATTTGAGCCTTGTCTTGAATATGCATCACTCTTTGCGCCTCTCGAGGTACAGGGTAAACGCTATATCTTAATGGATGTCTTTAATCCAGAAGAGAAGACAAAGAGAATCAGTGTTAAGGGCTTTATTGGTGTAGCAGAACTTGCACCAAGACTAGACTGGCAGATGGTTAAACTTGAGTTTAATGGTAATGTTATTAAGCTTGATGAACTTAAGATTACTATTGAGGACAAGAGTCGAACAGGTGAGATTTATATCGATAATATTCGATTTGTATAAATATTGATAGATATCTATATAAAATATAAAGGAGTTAATAATATGCTGGACGATTTAGTTAAGGTTTTAGAAAATGGCGTCTTATCAGCAACAGGTGTAGTACCTGTAGTGTTTGAAGGCATCGAGCATACTATTGAGAAGAAGACACCAGTAGCAAAAGCAAGTAAACATACTTCTCACGAACTCCTATATCTACGTAACGGAAACTGCGAATTTACTATTGATGGCAAGACTTTTATGCTTGAGAAGGGTTCTACTCTTATCATCAGACCAAACGCAGTTCATACAGTAAGAGTTCCTGGTGATGTTGCTGATATGTTTGTTTTGTATTTTGGTTTTTCCAAGGATATCGATAGTATAAATCGTAAGGATAACCCAACAGATAAAGTTGTTCAGGATAAGACTAAACCACATAGTGGCCCAAGTGTAAGAGTTCCAGCTCTTCTTGCACAGACTTCTCTTGAGAGCTTTATGAACTTCGTTACTGGTGATGGCGAAGATGAGGAAGAGGAAGTAAGTTCATACATTATTATCTCTGGTAAGCATCAGGATACGATAAGAAATATTGTTGAGAAGATAGTTGTAGAAAATACCGAGAATCAGTATTCCAAGGATTTAATGATGCAGATTCTTACTATTGAACTTATGGTTACACTCTCACGTGCAATCAGACAGGAGTGGGAGGAGAGCCTTAGAGTTAAAAACGGTAAGGCAAGAGAACTCGTCTTTATTGCAAAAGAATATATTGATCAGAATTTTGAGCGTGGAATATCTGTTAATGAAGCGGCAGCTTATGTATTTTTGAGCCAGGGATATTTTACACGTGCCTTTCGAGATGAACTGGGTATAAGCCCGATGAAGTATCTCATGCAGAAGAGAATTACATATGCCTGTGAGCTTTTGAAAGAAAATGAGATTAAAGTATCTGGAATAGCTTCTAAGGCTGGTTTTTCTAGTCCACAGCGATTTAATGTAGCTTTTCGTAAGCATATGGGCATGACTCCTATGGAATACAGATATGCCCACTTAAATGATAAGGAGAATAAGTAAGTAATATGTACGATTATGACAGTGATTTTAAGATACCTGAAGAGAGCCGTAAGGGAATGGACCTTCAAAAGATTGAGCAGGCTGTACGAATGATTCTGGAAGGAATAGGTGAGGATCCAGACAGAGAAGGTCTTAAGGATACGCCTCAGAGAGTTACCAGAATGTATGCCGAGGTTTTTGCAGGCCTTCATAGAGACATTACTCAGGATATTAAGGTGTTTACCGAGAAGGGTAACGATGAGATGATTCTTATCGGAGATATTCCATTTTATTCAATGTGCGAGCATCACCTTCTTCCTTTCCACGGTAAGGCTCATGTTGTATATATTCCTAAGGACGGTAAGATTCTTGGTCTTTCGAAGGTAGCGAGAATTGTAGATACTTTATCTAAAAAGCCACAGCTTCAGGAGAGACTTACTTCTGAGATTGCAGATAAGATTATCGAAGCAGTCGATGCTAATTCCTGCTGCGTTGTAATTGAGGCAGAGCATCTTTGTATGACTATGAGAGGTATCAAAAAGCCTGGTTCAAGAACTGTAACTTCGGCTATGCGTGGTGGCTGTCGTACTGATGCAAGAACACGTAATGAGGCACTCGCCTTAATTAACAGACCACGTAATTAAGGAGCAGTATAGATGAATCATTATAGTGGCGTAATTAAATGTCGTGACAAAAGTCTTGTTTTTGATGGAAAGCACACAAAGATAATGGGTATCCTTAATGTGACCCCAGACTCTTTTTCGGATGGCGGACTTAATAATTCAGTTGATTCAGCTGTAAGAGCTGCCGTAAAGATGTTTGAGGCAGGTGCCGAGATTATTGACATCGGTGGAGAATCAACAAGACCTGGATATGAACCAGTATCTGCTGAAGAAGAACAGGAGAGAGTCTGTTCTGTTTTGGGTAAGATTATATCTGAGACAGATGCGATTATTTCTATCGATACAACAAAGCCTTCTGTAGCAAGAGCTGCACTTAATGAGGGAGCTCATATTATAAATGACGTTAATGGCTTTAATCTTGATGAGATGATTCAGGTGGTAAAGGAATATGACTGCTGCTCAATCGCGATGTTTAATAACCGCTTTTATGAGAATCCTGTTACCCCGATAACAAAAAGATATGAGGATTTTGTAAAAGACAGAGTAGCAAAAATTAAGTCTAATCTTATCTTGGATCCAGGTATCGGATTTGGAACAGTTCCAGAAGAAGATATCGCTTTAATAAGACATACAAATAAAATCCATGAGATCTCTTCAATGCCAGTTCTTCTTGCGCTCTCCCGTAAAAGAATGATTGGCGCGTATATGGAGAGAACCTCAACTCCTCTTGAACGTGATAAAGGAACAATTGGCGCTAACCTTGCAGGAATTGTTCATGGCGCAGATATCATTCGCGTTCATGATGTAGAAGGTGCTTCTGACAGCATAAGACTTTGGAACAAAATAATGTTGGAGGAATAAGTTTTGGATTATATTTTGTTATCGAAAATGAAGTTTTACGGCCACACAGGTTGCTTCGAAGAGGAAAAACAAAATGGCCAGACTTTTTATGTAACTGTAAGACTTGGAATAGATTCAATCTTAGGATCTTATACCGACGAATTAGAGGACACAGTAAACTACGCTGAAGTTTATGAGATTTGTAAGTCTATAGTTACTACATATAGTAATAACCTCATAGAATATCTCGCTGGTAAAATCGCAGATAAAATTCTCGAATTTGATTCAAGAATAGATGAAGCGGAGGTAACCGTATCTAAGCCTGAGGCTCCTGTAAATGGTGAGTTTGAGACCATGGCGGTAACTATAACAAGACATAAAAAACAGGAAGTATATCTGTCTTTGGGAAGTAATATCGGAGATAAGATGGAAAATCTTAGAACGGCCCTAGAGATAATCAAGAATAATCCCAGAATCTCAGATGTCAGAGTGTCAAACGTATATGAGACAGAGCCTTGGGGATATAAAAACCAGGATAAATTTTATAATATCTGTGTGGGATTAAAGACTGATATTGAACCTTCAAAACTTATTTTATTTACTCAGTCTATTGAGAAAAATATGCACAGGGTAAAAACGATAGTAAATGGCCCGCGTAATATCGATGTTGATATATTAACTTATGGCGATTTATCTGTTAATTTACCTAATCTTCAGATTCCTCATCCACGAATGAATGAGCGTGCATTCGTACTTGTTCCACTTAAGGAATTGACCGAAGTTAATATTCCGATTCCTGATGAAGAAACAGTAAATAGAATTGGTGAACTATAGAATTGGAGTTTAAAGCGGATTTATTATATAATTAAATTTAGTGTCAAATTGACTAGGTAGTTTATTTCCAGTCAATTGAAAGGAAGAATAGTATCTATGGAAGAAAACACAAATAAGAATGCAGCAGCAAATAATGCTACTACAAACAACAATGGCGGCAACAACCAGCCACGTAATAACAATAATCGCAATAGAAACCGCAATCACTATCGCAATAATAACCACCGTAATAACAACAATAATGGTGGCGCTTCTTCTAATAATCAGCAGGGCGAGCATAAGAATGCACAAAATAATGGTGATAGAAGCGAGAATAAGAAGAATCAGAACAATAACAACAATAATAACAACAATAGTAACAAGGAACGCAATAATAATCAGGGACAGAATTCCTCTAACAATAATCGTTCCAATTCTTCAAACGGCGAGGCAAATGCTAATAATAACCAGAACCATAAGAAGAATAATAACTATCGTAACAACAAGAATCATTATAACGAGAACAGACCTCGTAATAATAAAAATTACAATAAGCCAGCTAAGTCTGAAGAGACAACAGAGGATATCAAGCTTGACTGCGACAGAATCGAGAAGGAAATCTGGCTTGAGATTGCTCGTATGCGCTCAGTAAAACTCGACTAAGGAGTTATAAAAATGGCGACAGGTCTTTTAATCACTTTTGAAGGTATAGATGGCTGTGGTAAGAGTACCCAGCTTAACAAACTTGCTGACTGGTTCAAAAGTATGAATCGTGAGGTGCTCCTGATCAGAGAACCAGGAGGAACCACAATCGGAGAGAAAATCCGTACTATTCTTCTAGATAAGAAAAATGATGAGATGTGTTCAATAACTGAGCTTCTTTTATATGAGGCAGCGAGAGCACAGATTGTAAGTCAGGTAATAAGACCAGCTTTAAGTGAAGGCAAGATTATTATTTGTGACAGATTCTTTGATTCCACTTTCGCTTATCAGGGCTTTGCAAGAGGCCTCGGAAGTGACATGGTAGAGGGATTAAATAAAATAGCTACAGAAGGTCTTAATCCAGATATTACCTTTCTTTTGGATATAACAGCTGAGGAAGCTCTGAAGCGCCGCATGGGCAGAGGAGAAGCTGAGGACAGACTTGAAGCAATGGGAATAAAATTTCAGCAGGATGTTCGCGAAGGATATCTTAAGATTGCTTCCAAGGATTCAAGAATTAAGACTATTGATGCCTCGAAGGGTATAGATGAGATTTTTGATGACATACTCTCTGAGATTAAGAAGGAGATAAAGTAAAGTGGCATTATCCAAGCTTGTTGGACAGAATAAACTTAAGACGAGACTCGGAAGTGTTATTACCAATTCCATGGGCCATGCATTTATGTTCACGGGCCCAAAGAATATTGGTAAAGAGACTTTTGCTAGGGAACTGGCCAAAGGTATTTTATGCAGTAATCCAACTTCCGATGGAGGCTGTGACGACTGCGACAGCTGCAGATATTTTAATGCAGGAACTCATCCTGATTTTAGTATGCTTGGCTTTAAAGAAGGTTCCAAGAATATCAAAGTAGATGAGATTAGATCTTCAATTATTGAAGATGAGATTATAGCTCCTCATGCATCCAAGCACAAAGTTTATCTTATTAATGCAGATTTACTTAATAACGAGGGCCAGAATGCCCTTCTAAAGTCAATTGAAGAGCCACCTAAGAATGTTGTGTTTATTTTTACTGTGGCAGATAAGATAAAGCTTTTACCAACGGTTATATCAAGATGCGAAGAGCTTAAGATTGAACTTTATTCTGAACTCGAGATAGAGAAAGCTCTTACTAATAAAATAGAAGAGAATAAAAACGAAGAGAATTCTGAATATTCGGGTATTGGGGAAGACAGGATCCGATTTTTCTCGATATTCGCCGCTGGAATTATCGGAAATGCCTTTGATCTTCTTACAGATAAAGAGTTTGAGGAATTACGATTTAATGTAATGAGGATGATGTTTGCTCTGCCTTCAGCAACCTATACCAAGCTTTTGTATGAAGACTATAAATATATAGAAGAGAATAAGGACAGAATGGATGAGATTTTACTTCTCATGCTGTGGTTTTTGGGAGATTGTGGTATCTTAATTAAGAATCCGGAAGCTAACATTAAGAATATGGATTCAAAGGACAGAATTCTCTCTTTCCTCAATAGTTACCCACAGTTCACGTTAGGTAAAGTCGGTAACTGTGCTGATGCTATAAATGAATATAGGAAGAATGCTCAAGTAAATGCTAATTTTGAATGTTCCGTTGGCAATCTTCTTATAAGAATGAATAAGGAATTTAAATAATTAGGAGAATAAGATGGGTAAAATTGTTAATGTGCGTTTCCATGACGCAGGTAAACTATATAAGTTCAGATGCGACAATCTCTCCCTCAAAATCGGAGATGCAGTTATGGTCGAGACCTCTCTCGGCCCTGATCTTGCTCATGTTGCAGAGGAACCTTATGAGCTCGAAGACAGTAAAATCAGCTCTGATGTAGTTAGTATACAAAGACTTGCTGATAACTCAGAGATAGAGCGCTATGAGGTGAAGAAGCAGAAGGAGAACGAAGCTTATTCTATTTGTCTCTCCCTCATTGAAAAGCATAAATTAGACATGAACCTGATTGAAGCGGTATTTGCTTTTGATGGTAAGAAGATCATGTTCTATTTTACTTCTGATAATCGTGTCGATTTCCGTGAACTGGTTAAAGACTTAGCTGCAACCTTTAAGGTAAGAATTGAGCTTCGTCAGATCGGTTCAAGAGATCAGGCTAAGCTTGTAGGTGGTATTGGTATTTGTGGAAGAGAGCTTTGCTGCTGTACTTTCCTTAATCACTTTGCACCAGTAACACTTCGTATGGCAAGAGATCAGGGTTTGTCTTTAAATCCAACCAAATTAAATGGTGCCTGCGGAAGACTTATGTGCTGTCTTCAGTTTGAGAAAGAAGTCTATGATGATGCACACAGAAGACTTCCTAAGGCTGGTACACATATCAGAACACCACATGGTACAGGTGTTGTAAATGATGTAAGTTATCTCGAAGAGATTGTTACAGTTAAGTTCGTTAAGGATGATCTTACTGAAGTAGAGAAGTTTGAATGGGCTCAGCTTGAGCCACTTAATCCACAGCTCGTTCAAAATCAGGAGAAGGATAAAGAGAAGAACTCTGAAGGAGATAGCGGCTGCGGACATAACTGTTCAGGATGTCCTAATAACAGTGGATGTGAAGCAGCAAAGAGTTAAGGCCTTGACTGAGGTTTGACGCAGTATTTTTTCAACATTGATTCTTATTTGATTGTTGTTTTATGTAATTTAGTGTATAATTACAAAAAAATAAAGGAGGACGAAGACATGGCTTATGTAATTTCTGACGCTTGCCTTTCATGTGGTAGTTGCGCTGATTCATGTCCTGTTTCAGCTATTTCACAGGGCGATACTCAGTATGTTATCGACGCTGATACATGTATTGAGTGTGGTTCATGTGCAGGAACATGTCCTGTATCTGCAATCGCAGCTGAGTAATTAAAAGGTATTTTTAAGAGGCTGCAGCCCTATTAGCTGCAGCCTTTTTTATTTCTTAAAAGTTGGTGGCAGATGGATTTAAATAATCTCCCGGATAATATTACATTAGAGAGCCTTGACCGTAATGGCTTCAGACTTCTACAACTTAAAGACGGATTCAGATACGGAACAGACATGACTCTTCTTGCCTGGTTTACTGCTTCGCTTATTAAAAAAAGCAGAATTAAGTCAGGTAACAGACTTAAGGTTCTTGAACTTGGCAGTAATACTGGGGCAGGTTCCATGCTCCTTTGTGCCAGATTTATTGATCTGTTAAATAGTATAAATGTATTAAATCCGCTTCAAAACTTATCAGAATATCTAATTTTGGATGATGTAGAGATAAATGAGCCTTCATATAAGGTTTTATGCGAGAATGTCGATATTAACGGGCTTTGTAACACTGTTACACCAGTAAATTCTGACCTTAGAGAGCTTCCTGACCCCCTAAAATCAAGACAGTATGACCTGATATTTTTTAATCCACCATTTTTTAATAATAGTAAAGGGCCTTCTGCCAAAATGAATTCAGATAATCAGGATGCCAGATTAAGCGGACGATTTGAAGAACACGGTTCACTTGATGATTTTATTTCTGTAGCATCAAAGAGAGCCGTTCCCGATAGTGGCTATATTGCCCTTATCATGCAGGCTGGAAGATTAAGCGATGTATTAACATCTTTTAAAAATAACGGAATTAAACCAACACTATTACTTAATATTCATCCGTTTTCTGATAAGAATGCGACGATGTTTATGGTAGCGGGTAAGAAGACAACAAAAATGACAGATTTTAAGATTCTTCCACCGCTCATATTAAATGAGAAAGATAATCTGACTGGCGATATAAAGCCGTCAAAGGAAATAGATAGTATTTATAACGAGGTACATAAAACGTGCTTTATTTAGTAGGAACACCAATAGGTAATCTTGGAGATATGTCTCCAAGAGCAAAAGAAATCCTTTCTTCTGCTGACATAATCGCTTGCGAGGATACCAGAAGAACAGGCCTTTTATTGTCTGAGTTCGGAATAACGGGGCATCTTGTCTCATATCATGAGCACAACAAAGCTTCCAAGGGAAATGTGCTCCTTAATGAGCTTATCTCTGGAAAAACAGTCGCACAGGTATCAGATGCGGGTATGCCTTCTGTAAGTGATCCTGGAGAGGACCTTGTTAAATTATGTATCGAAAATGGTATCGAAGTATCTGTAATACCAGGTCCTGTAGCAGGAATAACCGCACTTGTCATGAGTGGACTTGATACCAGATATTACCATTTTGAAGGTTTTTTACCTTCAGAGTCAAAGCCTCGCAAGGAGAGACTTAATATTTTGAAGTCATACAGAGAGACAATTATTCTTTATGAGGCACCTCACAGACTAAATAAATTAATCGATGAATTAATCGATTCTGGCTTTGGTGACTGCAAAGCTGCTTTTTGCCGTGAGATGACAAAAAAGTATGAAGAAGTAATAAGACTTACTATAAATGAAGCAAAGACATACTTTGAAGAGAATAATCCAAGAGGAGAATTCGTAGTCTGCCTTGAGAATCAGATAGAAACTGTTGAGGAACTTTCAGAAGAATCTGTAGACAGCCTGATATTTAAGTTAAATGAAGAGGGAAAGAGTAAAAAGGACATATCAAGAATAATTGCAGATAAGACAGGTAAGAACAAAAAAGAGATATACGATTACATTGTAAATCTGTTAAAATAACAATAGAGTAATGTCGATTTTTATTGTTTAAGGCGGTGTTTATGGATAGCTTTGATTTAATGGGTTCGGAACCGACTTTTTATAGTCACAAAGACATGATGAGTCTTGTTGATTCATTTACATTCTCAGAATGTGCATCAATAGCAGACGAGGCCATGCTTTGCCGCTTTGTTATGATTCCACGCGAACAAAGAATGTTTTTTACTGATGGTATGAGAAATATCCTTGGCCCTATGGCTCAGCAGGATGTTCTTTTATCTACTTTTCTTCAGTTTGTACCAGATGCTGAACGTGAATATGTAACTAATCAGTATGATTCTGCGCTTCGTGAGCTCGTAGTTAACGGTAATGGAGTAAGAACAATAAATCATTCACTTTGTAAATCTGCTTATGAGATTTATGAGGTTAAATCATATATGCAGATTGTTCAGGTCGATAAGATAAATTATATTGTCGGCTTCATGATTGACTGCACAAAGAGCGCATTAGAGAAGTCTATTTTCCAGTTCTTTGGTGAAGGAATTAACGATTATCTTTTTGTTTATGATACTTATAACGATATCTGTTATTTAAGTAATAGATTTGTTTTAGATTTTGATATTCCATCTGAGATTCTTCCAAATGCATCCAAAGAATATCAGCGATTCGTTCATCCTGATGATGTTGATTTAATTAGTGATGCAATCAAAAATTTTGTAAATGGAACTTCCAAGGATTTTAATTTTACCTGTAGATTCTTATCAAGTATGACGGGCGAGATACACCTTAGAGCAAACGGTATATCCGATGCGGGAAGAGATGGTGTTCTCGGAGGAGATATGCAGTATCTCTCAGGATGCTTTACAGATGTAACTGAGTATGTAAAGGATGCTTCTATCCGTAATAACCTTATCGATGGTTCAGCAGCTATTACTTTTTATGCTGATTTGAAGACTAATCAGCTCGTACTTTCGGAGAATATTAGAGAGATATTCCCAGATGTGGAATTGTCTGTTAATGGCGATATCCTCGAAAAGGTTGCTAATGTAGTAATCGGTGAAGATAGAAAGCGTTTCCGTGATGTAATGAATCAGGTTATTGACGGAAATCAAAAGAAATTCTCTATGGAGTTCAGAGCTGCTATTAAAGAGGATAAGTATGTATGGATTGCTATTCGAGGCAAGTCTTTTTATGATGCTTCCAAGCAGGGACTTATGGTAGTAGGTTCAATCTTTGACTTAACTCAGATGAATGAGTTCAGAGAAGATGTTGAGCGTAACGCTTCCTGCCACGAACTTACTGGTCTTCCAACAAGAGAGAAACTCTTAATT
The DNA here is from genome assembly GCA_024403775.1 of Clostridia bacterium. Taxonomy (GTDB): domain Bacteria; phylum Bacillota; class Clostridia; order Saccharofermentanales; family Saccharofermentanaceae; genus Saccharofermentans. The sequence continues at coordinate 44,846 of JAKSRE010000008.1, forward strand.
GATGCTGAGACTCTTATCCACGATAAGAATCTTTTGTCAGCAGCTTTGGTTCTGGTTGATGTTAATGGCTTCCATTCATTTAACGACCGTTACGGAAGAACCGCTGGCAATGAGATCTTGATTGCTATCTCAAGTATGCTTCAAAAGCACCTACCTAACCAGGCTTCCATATATCAGATTGGTATTGATACCTTCTGTATTCTCTGGCCACATGCATCAAGACTTAAAGTTACTGAATATATGACTTATCTTCAGGAAGAGAGTATTCAGCCACTTGATACAGGACGAGGAACATTCTTTGTTACATATGGCTTATCTGCTTCAATTTATCCTTCATGTGGATCATCTGTAGATGAGCTTCTTGTTAATGCCGAGATTGCACTTCATAAGGTAAAGCAGGATAAGAAACTTAAATTCGCAATCTATTCTCCAGTAGATAAGCGTGAGCTTAAGGAGCGACTTGATTTTGAGCTTCAGATCACACAGTCCATCCGTAATGGAATGGAGAACTTCCAGCTTTACTATCAGCCTCTTATGGATGCTGAGACAGGTAATCTTGCTGGTGCTGAGGCACTCTTAAGATGGATTGCTCCAAATGGAGAACTCATTAACCCAGAAAGAGTTGTAAACGCTCTTGAGACTACTGACCAGATGGAGATGGTAGGCTCATGGATTTTGAATAAAGCAATCTCTCAGTGTTCAGCATGGATCAAGAATGGTGCTAATCCTAATTTCTATGTTCATATAAATGTTACTGCAGACGACATCGTAAGAAGAGATTTCTCAAGTGATGTACTAGCAGCTCTTGCAAGATATAATCTTAATCCAAAGAATATTCTTCTTGAGATTACTGAGACATCCCTCATGAAGAACATCGCGATGTGTCGTGCGAATCTGATAAGACTTAGAAGTGAGGGTATAAGAATTGCTCTTGATGATTTTGGAACAGGATATTCTTCCTTTAACTATCTTAAGGAACTTCCTGTTGATGAGATAAAGATTGATAAGGCTTTCGTTGACGATATGGAGACAGAGGCATTCAATCGTTCATTTATCTGCGCTATCATAATCCTAGCACATTCAATCAATAAGAAGGTATGTGTTGAGGGTGTTGAGAGTGAGAAACAGTATCAGTTTATCAGAGGCCTCGGAGGAGATATCATCCAGGGATATTATTTTAATAAGCCGCTTACTGTGTTTAATTTTGAAAATAAATATTTTAAGTGATAAACTATAGTGTCACATAAGTTTTTAGGGAGGTCACGTATATGAAGTGTTCAAAATGTGGATTTGAAGACAACTCTAATTCAAAGTTCTGTAGTAATTGTGGAACACCATTAGTAGTTAGTGAACCAGTAGTTGAGACTGTGAAAGAAGAAGTTAAGCCAGCTGAGGAAGTAAAGGCTGAAGAGCCAAAAAAGGAAGCTCCTGCTCCAGTAGCTGCACCAGTTGTTACACCAGTAGCACCAGCACCTGCTCCTGCTGCTCCAGCACAGCCAGAGGCTCCAGTAGCACCTGTTGCTCCAGCACCAGCTGTAAATAGATTTGCTCCAAATGCAGGCGCAGTTGATATGGGTAAAAGTTCAGTTATTCCAGAAGCACCAAAGGCTCCTGTTGCACCAGTTGTTCCAGTTGTAGCTGAAGAGAAGGCTATTCCAGTTGATAAGAAGGCAGCAAAGAAAGCTGAGAAGGAGGCAAAGAAGAACGCAAAAATTGACGAGAAGAATACTGCTAAGTCTTCTAAGGCAGTAGCAAAGGCTGAAGCTGAACAGGCAAAGATTGATGCTTGTCCTAAGTGCTATAAGCCAGTATCTGCTACAAAATTCTTCTGGCTTATGTTAATTAACGCAATCCCAGTAGTAGGATTGGTATTCTCATTCTTCGCATCACTTATCTCGCCTAATCGTAACATTAAGAGATTTGAGAAGGCAGCTTGCATCTGGTCTTTTATCCTTACACTTATCGTTGCAGGATTGATCTGTGTTGGCGTATTCTATTTTGGTGATGATAATATCTTTGATATCCTCTATGATCTCGGTGAGGCATTGGGATTCTGATTTATCTTATCCGACTAATTAGGTTGAATTAAAGTTTTTATAAGCACTCAGTGTAATAGCTGAGTGCTTTTTTACGCTGATGTCACGTTTGTTCGGATGTGTCTCCTAATAATAGAATAATATAGAGCACAAATTAAATAGATTACAAAGAGAATATACTACAAGTGTAATATAGACATATAGCTTCTATTATGTTTTCTGTCTATAGTGATTGAACATTCGTAATGATTCCATTATCTAATATTCTGGTTCTTTTAAAGAATGTTGAATAATTAATAAGGTCACCCTGGAAGAATTGCCAGGGTGACCTTACTCTTACGAGTAACACTATGAAAACACTATATCCTGGGTAGGATGAGATTATTATACTTAAATAGTGTACTAATATTGGTACAGATTGTTCTGTGGCATAAAAAGTATTGGTGATATTACCAAAGTTCTTTTTATTGGTTAATATCTGAAGTAAGAACTTGAGAATTTATTGTTTTGATAGTAGGATAGTTTTGAAGTTTATTATTTTTGGAAAGGTAGAGTAGTATGCATTTTTTTATTAAGCATAAAGATTTGAACATATTGAAGTTTGAATTAATACATAACTTTGCCGATCCAGAAGTACAAATTGAATGGATTAATGAGGACTTTAGAGAATTTCTTCCACTAGATTTAGAACTTACGAACGAGGGTGTTGCTAAGTGGCTTAAGCATAGAACAATACCTAAGAACAGAGCGTACGTAAATAACTTTCTTTCAAAATGTGGCCTTAGTATAAATAGACCTATGGATATTATATCTGTGTCTAAGGGGCTTAGTCTAAATGATGTTTACTGGGTTGTAGAAGAAGGCTTTGATGGGTGTTTTGACAGGTATAATCTATACGAGAATAATTTTAGTCAGATTTTAGCGTTGATTGCTTTTACTGGTTACGGTAGTTCTATTAGAAGTTCTCTTGCATCATGCCCTGAGTTTACAACAAATGGTAATTTGCCTAAATGTTGGAGAAGAGAATCAGGAAAGGTATACCTTTATAAGGGTGGAACTTCTGGGGCTTCAAATACTGGTAATGAACCTTATTCCGAATACTATGCATCTCAGATTGCAAAGGCTATGGGTATAAATGCAATTGACTATAGCATTAAAAAATGGAATGGTGAGTTGTGCTCAGTCTGTGAGATATTCTCTGGTTTAGATTATTCATTTGTTCCAGTTGGAAGGCTAGTAACAAAGGGAGGAATGGAAGCGGTAAGAGCCTTCTATGAAGGTTTAGGTCCTGAATTTGTAGATGCTCTTAATGAAATGCTTGTATTTGATGCCGTTATCTGTAACACTGATAGACATTTTGGTAATTTTGGAGTTTTGGTTGATAACAAAACCAATAAGATAGTTTGTCCTGCTCCTTTATTTGATCATGGTAATTCTCTTTTCAATTTCGCTGGAGGATTGGACTTAGAATCTAGTGAAGCTTTTCAGGAATATGTTGATACTCTTTTACCAGCTACATATGACGATTTTATTTCTACTGCAAAAATGTTCATGACTGACAAAAATCGAGAGCAAGTTAGACACTTGTTGGATTATAAACTGAAAAAGAATGTAAGATATAACGTTTCAAATGAACGATATAAACTTATAAATTCTCAAATAATTAAGCGTGCCAAACTGTTGCTTGAATGATTTATGTGTATGAGAAATATAGGCATGAATAGCACCTGCTATTTGTGTCTATATTTTTATATATTTGACTTCTGACTGTAATATTTTTCTTTTAGAATGGTGAAAGAGAAACTATACATCGGAGGTTATTCGTAATGTCTGAAGAAGAATTGATTTCAAAGCAGCAGTTATTAAGAGCTGCAAAAATCTCATACGGAACTTTATACCGCTGGAAGAGAATGAATCTCATTCCTGAAAGCTGGTTTATTCATAGAGCTACAAAAACTGGACAGGAGACATTCTTCCCAAGAACCAAGATTCTCACAAGAATTCAGAGAATCCAGGAACTTAAGGGTGAGCTTACTGTTGAGCAGATGCAGGAGTTGTTCTCCGCAAATGTTAAGAGCTTCGTAATTCCACGCAAGGATTTTGAGGAATTGGAGCTTGTATCTGCAACATCACTTAAGGCATTCAACTGCGTATTCCCAGAGAAAACACAGTTCGACTTTAATGATGTTTTCGTTATGTATGTTGTAGAGCATCTTTTGAGACTTTCTGGTCTTTATATCGAGGATGCAAAGCAGGTAGTAAGAATGCTTTGTAAGTATTTGCCATGCGAGACAAGTAAGGATTATCAGCTTTTGCTTCTTAGAAAGCTTGGTGTTCCAATGACACTTCTTGTAAGAGGTGACGAGGACATCCTTCTTGAGGATCAGACAGAGATCATTGCCTGCGCAAATCTTATTGAGTTTGAAGAGGCACTTAAGGAACAGCTCATTGCTTAATTGGTAGGGGGAACGGACATTGACGATTCAGGAAAAAGAAGAATTGATTTTAGTATTGTCTGCTCTTAGTGAGCCTGTGCGTATCCGCATTGTTCAGCTCATTGCCGAAAATGGTGAATTATGCGCCAAGGATATTCAGGCTAATTTCAGTATTACGCAGCCAACCATGTCTCATCATATGAATATTCTTACTGAAAGAGGAATTATCGACAGTCGTAAAGAAGGTCGTAGTATTTTCTATTCAGTAAATAAAGAGAATATTAACCTGCTTCGTGATATGCTTTATGAACTCACTATTCCACCAATTATCATTACTAATGAAGAAGTAAAGCGCAATATCATTAAGCGTAATAGCAAACCTTCTGAGATTAAGATTAATGGTGCTCAGCTTAAGAAGAGTTCATCTGTTCCAAAGCCAAAGAATGCAATTGAGATTCCAGATGTTGCAGAGATGAAGAAGGCTAAGAAAAAGAAGAGCGACAAGAAGAAAAAATCTAAAGATAAAGAAAAAGATTCAAAGAAGAAAAAGAAGTAAATTGAATACATTAACATGAACCCCTAAAGCTGTTTTTGCTTTAGGGGTTCGTGTTTTTTGTTCTGAATCAGTCGTTCCTTCAAATCTTTACTCCATGCTGCCTTCGCCGTCACAAAGAACTTGAATATACGTCACAATTTTTGTGACGTATAGGGCAAAGATTTGTGACGCAGCCGCCTCGTCCACCTCTTCAGTAGCTACAACCAAGCTAACATTATTTTTATTCCAAAATAAAACTGTCTCAAAACCCATAGGCTTTGAGACAGTCACAAAAACATCTAAAAATTTCAAATTACTTCTTAGCGAGTAAATCTCTGATCTCTGTAAGAAGCTTCTCCTCGTTAGAAGGCTCAGCTGGTGCAGCAGCAGCTTCTTCTTCCTTCTTCTTACCAATTGTTGAGAGCTTGTTCATACCCTTGATGAGGCAGAAAAGAACAACTGCGAGGATGAGGAAGTTAATAATAGCTGTGATGAAATCACCATAGTTAAGACTCAAAGCTGTTCTAGCCTCGAGATCAAGACCTGTATAATCAACCCATGGAAGCTTAATAAGACCAGCAACCTCAGCGCCACCAAATGAAGCAATGAGTGGATTGATGAAATCTGTTGTCAAAGCAGTAACAATACCACTGAAAGCACCACCGATAAGAACACCGATAGCCATATCCATTACATTACCCTTAAGTGCGAACTCTTTAAATTCCTTTAATAAACCCATAAACACTTCTCCTTGACATAAAAATATGCGCAACGTCATTTACATTGCGCATATAGAATACCATAAACTTTAATTAATTAACAGAAAGACTTAACAGATTCTGGCAAATCATCTGTAGCGCCGCTCAAGATAACTGTAATAGTGATAGAAGAAGCTGCTGCGAGCTTATCAAGTGCGGCGATAAAGTCAGCAAGCTTAGCAGAATCATCACACTTAGCAACCTTTGAGATGCTGTCGATATAGATGTGTGTCAAATCATAATCTTTAGAACAAATTCCACAAATAAAAGCGAGAAGCTGATCGTAACCAGTACAAGGATACTCTTCGATGTTAATTAATCTAACCTTGCACTTTAACAACTGGTCCAAACGATTGCCTCTCTCGATGCATACAACATTACTGTCTTCAATAGCAACCTGGTTAATATCATCAACCAACTTTGCTGTTTTTCCTGTACCTTTCTGACCTGCAATAATCTTAATCATAGTTGAAGTCTCCTTTAAGTGTTATTTGATTGGTTTTATTTTACTAGAATTGTTGTCTATTTTGAATAGTTAAATGTGTAAATTTTTAATTTATTTTGTGAAATTTAACAGAAAAGTAGAAAATTTGCTAATAATAATAATGTGTGGTACAATAGTTGAGTTTTAAGAGAAGTTTCTTTTTGAACGGACTGTTTTGCGGTCCGTTTTTTGTTTATTTTTTTAAGATTTTTAAGAGGTATTAATGGCAAAACGATCAAAGATTGCACAGCAGGCTTATGACCTGGCAAAACCTTATGCTGAGGAATTAGGACTGGAACTTATCGATGCAGAATACAAAAAGGAAGGGCAGGATATGTACCTTCGCCTTATCGTTGATAAGGAAGGCGGAATGTCATCAGATGACTGTGAGAGACTTAGTAAGATTGTGGATCCGATTTTCGATGAGAAGCTTAATAGCGATGCCGATTATTTTGAGGTATCATCACCAGGACTTACAAGACCACTTACAGAGGCAGATGACTTCAGACGTTATCATGAGGAATTGATTGAGGTAAACCTTTTTAAGGCTGTTGACGGACATAAGAGCTTTTTGGCAAAGATTAAAGAGGTTAAGGACGATTCAGTAATTTTCGAAGTTATTGAGAATAAGAGTATTAATAAAGCAGTAACCAAGTATGTAACGGTAGCAGAGCTTGATATCAAGTATGACATGCTCTCAAAAGCTGTAAGACATATAGAGTTCTAATAAATTTTTTGGAGGTTTAACATGGCAAAGGATGATGAGAACAAGATCAACGTTTTAGAGGCTATCAAGGCTCTTGCTGAGGAGCGAGGAATTGATGAAGAGAAGCTTATTAGCGCTGTTGAGGAAGGTATCGTAACAGCTTTTAGAAGAGAATTCTCAGCTTCAAAGACAAACGAGAATGTATATGCAGAAATTGACAGAGAAGATGGAAACATCTCTCTTTATAAGGTAATTGAAGTAGTAGCAGAAGTTGAAGATCCAGATAAGGAGATTTCTCTTGAGGAAGCTAAGAGAATGGATCCAGAGTTTGAGATTGGTGACGAGTTCGAGATGAGCCTTGATGTTGAGAATCTTGGTAGACTCGCAGCTACAGCAGCTAAGAGTGCAATCTCACAGAAGATTCGTGAGGCTGAGTTCGAGAGAATTAAGTCTGAGTACGAGGGCCGTATTGGTGAGATGACTTCAGGTAAGATCCTTCGCCGTGACAACAGATGTGTATATGTTGATATTGAAAAGCGTAATAATAAGAACTTTGACGTAGATACAATTACATCAAGAACAGAGGCTACACTCTCACAGGATGAGAAGGTTAAGACAGAGAACTATAGAGAGAATGCTGTTATGTACTTCATTATTAATGGCGTTCAGGAGCAGAAGGGTCGTCCTTCAGTAAACCTTTCACGTAAGTCACCTGTTCTTGTAACAAGACTTTTCGAGCTCAATGTTCCAGAGATTTTAAGAGGCGAGGTTATCGTATATAACGTAGCTCGTGAGGCTGGTTCAAGATCTAAGGTTGCTGTTTACTCAAGAAGCGAAGGCGTTGATGCTAAGGGTTCTTGTGTAGGACAGAGAGGTCAGAGAGTACAGGCTGTTATGGATGCACTCCAGGGTGAGAAGATTGATATCGTTGAGTGGAACGAGGATCCAGCAATCTTCATTAAGGAAGCTCTCCAGCCAGCTAAGGCTTCAAGCGTAGAGACAGAGATTACTGTTCGTGAGGATGGAACAGAGGAGAAGACAGCTCTCGTAGTTGTACCAGATTCACAGTTCTCACTTGCTATCGGTAAGAGTGGTCAGAATGTTCGTCTTGCAGCTAAGCTTACAGGCTTCAAGATTGACATTAAGAAGGAATCTGATTGTTCTTCTGTAAATGTAGATGATATTCTTAACGATTTTGTTCCAGAGGAGCAGGCAGAAGAGAATAACTAATAGTTATTTATTTACTGAGATTGATTAAGTCAGGAAGGAGGAAAGCTTATATGATGACCAAGAAGAAACCACAGCGTATGTGTGTATCTTGTAGAACGAAGAGAGACAAGAAGGATTTACTTCGAGTTGTGCTTCAGGAAGACGGATCTGTTGTATATGATCCAACTGGCAAGAAGTCAGGCAGAGGTTCTTATCTTTGTCGAGACGCAAATTGCATAAAGGCCGAACTTAAAGCTCACCGCCTTGCCAAGGGACTAAGGCACATGGTATCAGAAGAGGAACTTAACAAGGTTGCCTCAAGTGTATTAGAGGAAATTAATAACAGTAATGAAGATGGATGATGAAGAAAAAATTCTAAGGTTTCTCGGACTTGCATCAAGAGCAGGCGCAGTTGAATCTGGTTTTGATGCAGTAGCAGGAGCCATAGTAAAGAAGAAGGTAGAGTTATTGATTATTTCGAGAGATATTTCTCGAAATACTTTAAATAAACTTCTCGACTTATCTAATAAGAATGAGATGCCTTCCAGGGCCTATAGCTTCTCTACAATGGAGGACTTAGGATTTGCAATCGGAAAACCTGCAAGAACTCTGGTAGCAGTAACTGATCAGGGTTTTGCAAACAAGTTAGCAAGTATGTTAGATGCGTTTGAATACAAGGAGGAGGAAAATTAATGAGCGAAGATGCTAATAAACAACCTCAGTTAATTATGGGTGGTGTATCCGGAAACAAAGAGTTCCGTGTTAGACGCGTACATAAGAAAAATAGTGATGGAGCTAAGCCAGAGACAGAGGCAACTCCAAAGCAGGAAGTTAAGATAGAGGCGCCAAAGGCTGAAAAGGAAGTTAAGGCCCCAGAGGTTAAGGAGGCTCCAAAGACTGAAGCTAAGGCTGAGGTTAAGGAGACAAAGGAAGTTAAGGAAACTAAGCCTAAGAAGACTTCACCTAAGCCAGTAGAGAAGACTGAAGAGACTAATAAGCAGCCTGTTAAAGAGACTGTTAAGGAAGCTTTAGAAGCAAAAGCTCCTGAAGCTAAGCCAGTTGAGGCAAAACCAGTTGAAGCTAAGCCAGTAGAGACTAAGCCAGAGGTTAAGGCTGAGGCTCCTGTTCAGGAGACAAAGAAGCCAGAAACCAAGCCTAGATTATCTTCAGCAGTTATTGCTATGCCAGATTCTCAGCCACAGACTCAGACAAAGAAGAGTTCTTTTGTAAATCGTGATAACAGAGATGGTAACCGTAATACATACCGTTCAAGTTATAACAGAGATAATAATCGTGGCGAAGGCAGAGATTATCGTAATTCTGAAGGCCGTGGTGAAGGCAGAGACGGACGCGGTGGTTTCCAGCGTAATAACGAGGGACGTAACAACGGACCAAGAGATAATAACCGTTTTGGCGGCAATAATAACCAGCAGAGAGGCGGCGGCTTCGGCGGCGGTAACTTTGGTTCAAAGGATAAGGATGATGAAGGAAGTTCACGTCCACTCTCACGTCCACGTAATGCTAAGTCATCAAATAAGTCAGATGCTCCAATCGAAGAAGTAAAGAAGAGCAGAGCTGATTTTGCAAGCCGTAATGCTAAGGACAAGAAGCGTTATGATAACGAGAATAATAAGCATGAGGGTAACGGCTTTGATAATGATAAGCGTTCACGTAATAAGAATAATGTAGGTAACTTCAATGGAAGAAGCATGGATTATTCTGATGACGGATACGATTCATACTATGGTGGTAAGAAGCGTAAGAAGTCTAAGAATAACGAAGAGCCAGCTAATGTTCTTATTGAGAAGATTACAGAGGTTCAGATTCCTGCATTTATCACAGTTAAGGACTTCGCAGAAGGTATCAAGAAGAAGAGTACAGAAGTTATTACTGCTCTTATGAAGCTTGGTGTAATGGCTACTATTAACCAGGAGCTTGATTTTGATACAGCTTGTCTCTTGGCTGATGGTTTTGGAATCACAGCTACACTTCTTACAGAGGTAACAGAAGAGGATATCCTCTTTGATGATAACGAGGAAGAGATCGAGGAGAACTTGAAGCCACGTCCACCAGTAGTTGTTGTTATGGGTCACGTTGACCATGGTAAGACATCACTTCTCGACCATATCAGATCAGCATCAGTTGTATCTGGTGAGGCAGGTGGTATCACACAGGCTATCGGTGCTTATACAGTTAAGCTTAAGGGCCGTCAGATCACATTCCTTGATACTCCAGGTCACGAAGCATTTACAACAATGCGTGCAAGAGGTGCTCAGGTAACTGATATCGCTATTCTCGTAGTTGCTGCAGATGATGGTGTAATGCCACAGACAATCGAGGCTATTAACCACGCTAAGGCTGCTAATACAGAGATTATCGTAGCTATTAATAAGATGGATAAGCCAGGTGCTAACCCAGATAAGGTTAAGCAGGAACTTGCTAACTATGAACTCATTCCTGAGGAGTGGGGTGGATCAACAATCATGGTTCCAGTAAGTGCTAAGTTCGGTCAGGGTATTGATGACCTCCTCGAGATGGTTCTCCTTACAGCTGATGTTCTTGAGCTTAAGGCTGATCCTAAGCGTCAGGCTAAGGGTACAGTTATCGAGGCTAAGCTCGATAAGGCTAGAGGTCCAGTTGCAACAGTTCTCGTTCAGAGAGGTACTTTGAAGCAGGGCGACAGCGTTGTATGTGGTGCTATGATTGGTAATGTTCGTGCTATGTACGATGACAAGGGTCAGGCTATTAAGAAGGCTGGTCCTTCTATCCCAGTTGAGATTCTTGGTCTCCCAGATGTTCCATCTGCAGGTGAGGATCTCTATGCAGTAACAGACGATAAGGTTGCTAGACAGCTCGTTGAGAAGCGTAAGATTAAGCTTCGTGAGCAGCAGCTCCATAAGAGCTCTAAGATGAGCCTTGATACATTGGCAGCTACACTTGCTGCTGGTGATGTTAAGGATTTGAACCTCATCATCAAGGCTGACGTTCAGGGTTCAGTTGAGGCTGTTATCCAGTCACTCGTTAAGCTCTCTAACGATGAAGTACATGTTAAGGTTGTACATTCAGGCGTTGGTGCTATCAACGAGTCAGACGTTGTTCTTGCTGACGTATCTGATGCTATTATCATCGGATTTAACGTTCGTCCAAATGCAACAATCGTTGATAAGGCTAAGGAAGCAAATGTTGATATTAGACTCTATGACGTAATCTATAAGGCTATCGAGGACGTTGAGGCTGCTATGAAGGGTATGCTCGCTCCTACATATGAGGAAGTTGTTCTTGGTCATGTTGAGATCAGAGAGCTCTTCAAGGTTTCTGGTATCGGAACAATCGGTGGTAGCTATGTACTTGATGGTAAGATTGTACGTAATTGTGGCGTAAGAGTTGTAAGAGATGACATCGTTGTTTATACAGGTAAGCTTGCTTCACTCCAGCGTATGAAGGATGCTGTTAAGGAAGTTAATGCCGGATTCGAGTGTGGTCTCTCAATTGAGAACTTTAACGACATTAAGATTGGCGATATTGTTGAGTCATTCGAGATGCGTGAGGTAGCACGTTAATTAAGTCTTATAACATAGGCGGCCCTGAATAGTCTTTTGGGCTGCCTTTGTTTCTTTTTTGAGGGGATAACCAATATTATCCCAATTAACCTGATAGGAGGTTTTATACTATGAGACGTAACAGAGCAGCAATAGTTGGCGATGAGATGCAGAAAGTTATCTCAAGAATTATCGCTAACGATGTTAAGGATCCTCGTATCCCATTTATGACAACAGTTACTGGTGTTAAAATGTCTTCTGATCTTACACATGCAACTTGCTCAATCTCAGTTATGGGATCAGCAAAGGAGCAGAAGGACTGTCTTGATGCTATTTTGCACGCAACAAAATTCATAAGAAGAGAGATGTGTAAGCACATTAATCTTCGTGTTGCACCAGAGCTTCATTTTGAATTAGATACTACTTTGGAGAGAGCTTCACATATGGATGAAGTAATTAACAGGGTTCGTGCCAAGGATAAGGCTATTCATGAGAAATATCATTCTGACGAAGCTGTTGAAGCTGATGAGGCTGAGGAAGATTCTTTGGAGAAGGAAGAGGAATAATTATGCAACTTGAAGCAAGAATGGAAGCTATTGTACTCGGAGCAAAAATAAACGGTATGCTAAAGGATGCGATAAATCTGCCATACCAGATTGTTCCAATATTTGTTCACGCAAGCGTTGATGGTGACTGCGTTGGTTCAGCTGCATCAATTGCCATACTTCTTCGTCATTGTGGAATAAACGCAGTGATTGCCATGCCTGAGTTACTTCCAGACAATATGGATTTTCTCGGACTTGAAGAGATCGTTGAATATGATACAGATAAGCTTATTTCTATGGCTAATGATAATAAGATTCCACTTGGTATCGCTGTAGATTGTTCAGCTTCTTCGCGTATGGGCAAGATGGGCGAAGTTTATGATGTAATAAGCGACAAGCTGATTGTTGATCATCATAAGTCATCTGTACTTGAGGGTGATGGAATCTGGGTAGAGCCAGAGGCATCATCAGCATGTGAGATGGTTTATCTCATGTTAAGAGAATATGCATATGAATTCGCGCTTCCAATTGAGAGTGTTATTACTCCTGATATTGCACAGTGCCTTCTTGCTGGTATCGTAACTGATACAGGAAGATTTTCTTATACAAATACGAAGCCATCTACACTTACAGCATCTGGAGAACTTATGAATCTTGGTGGAGCAATTACACCAGTCTGCTATAACCTTTTCGACAGGCAGACAGCGGGTGTAACCAAGCTTGTAGGTTATGCACTTTCCAAGGCAGATCTTTATGTTAATGGAAAGCTCGCTATCACTACTGTATATAATTCAGATTTGATTAAGTACAATGCTGATGAGAATTCAATCGGTTCAATTGTAAGTACATTGAGAGATATTGATACAGTTGAGGTTGCATTTGTATTAAGAGAATTAGCTGATGGCAAGGTTCGAGTAAATATTCGTTCCAAGTCAGTTTTTGACTGCTGCGAATTTGCAGGTAACTACGGCGGCGGCGGTCATGTAAGAGCATCAGGAATTACTTTCGCCAAAGATAACGAGGTTGGTGATATCGATGATATTGCAAAGGAAATAATTGAGAAGGCATCAGAGCTTCTCTGATAATATTCGAGGGTATATGTGTATAAATAATAGTGGTATTGTGCTGATTGATAAGGAAGCTGGAAGAACATCCTTCTCAGTGGATTCAGCAGTCAAAAAAATCATAAATACGCGTAAGGTTGGTCATAGCGGAACGTTAGATCCCTTTGCGACAGGACTTCTTCCTGTTTTTGTTAATGATGCCCTTAGATTTGTACGTTATACCGACGATTATGATAAGGCCTATAGAGCAACTGCAGTACTTGGTTTTAGCACAGATTCCATGGATATCGATGGGGAATTTATCGACGGCTATAAGCTCTCAGATAAGAGAATTCTTGAGCTTTCCCAGAATGATTATGAAGAGATAAAAAATGCTCTTGATAAGATTAAAACTACCAGATTACAGATGCCGCCAAAGTATTCAGCAAAGAAGATTAATGGTAAAAAAGCCTATGATCTTGCCAGAGCAGGTGTTGAATTTGAGTTAAAACCGAATCAAATTGAGATTTATAGTATTGATATTCATTCAATTGTGGTAAGTTCTACAGTATGGGAAGAAAGAGAATATAAGACCATTGAGGTCGACTTTAGTGTCGAATGTTCCAAGGGAACTTATATCAGAACTATTTGTAATGATCTGGGTGAACTTCTTGGTACAGGAGCTTTTTGCAAGGTATTAAGAAGAACCAAATGCGGACCTTTTTCTGTTGAGGATGCTGTCTCAATTGATGAGGTAAAGGAACTTCTTGATAGAGGTGAGAATCCTTTTATTCCAGGCGATGAGGCTCTTCAGAAAATGACAGAACTTAAACTTGATGATGTTCAGTTCTCAATGATTAAGGTTGGAAAGAAACTTAAGGCCAAGCCTTTCCGCCATATACTGGATACTAAGGATGTGGATAAGAGATATCGCGCTACATACATGGGTAAGACCGCAGCTGTTCTTTATTATTCAGAAGAGGATGTTGACGGAAAAGTTCTTCCTTTGATGCGTATCGAGAGGATGCTTTGGAAATGATATATAAAACTTTTGATGAAGTTAATTTAATACCAGAGAACAGATGCGTTGCACTTGGTCTTTTTGACAGCCTTCATTCAGGACATCTTTCTGTTATAAATGAGATGTTAAGGATAAGTAAGGAAGAGAATCTTGTATCTACTGTTCAGACATTCAGTAAATTTAGACTTAAGGGCAATAGAATGGTTCTAACTCTTGATGAGCGAAAGAGAATCTTTAATGAACTTAATGTCGAAGATATCATTGTTCTGGAATTTAATGAGACTATAAGAAATTCTAACCCTAAAGATTTTGTTAATGACCTGATAGTTAATAAGCTCAATGCCAAAGTTGTTGTATGTGGAAGCGATTATACTTTCGGGCATGGGGGAAGGGGAGATGTAAATCTTCTGTCGGATCTTCTACAAAAGAATAATGTCAAGCTTAAGATAGTTGATGAGGTGTTGCAAAGCGATGAGCAGAAGGTATCTACCTCTGCTATAAAGACTCTTCTTGATAATGGCGATGTTAAAACTGTAGCAAAGTTATGTAATGGCCGCCTGTTTGAATATGAAGGTATAATAGAGACGGGTAACCGCCTTGGACGCACGTTGGGCTTTCCTACAATCAATATTCTTATCCCTGAAGATAAGTATGTAGTAAGGCGTGGTGTGTATTTAACAAGAACCATTGTTGAGGGCAGGGTATATAATTCAATAAGCAATGTGGGCAAGAAACCTACAATTGTCGAAGAAGTAAAAAAGGATATAATAGAGACGCATCTCTATGATTTTGATGATGATATTTATGGTAAAGAGGCAACAGTTCAGCTCATAGATTTTGTGAGGGATGAGCGCCTTTTTAAGGATATAGATGAACTTAAAAGACAGGTTCTGTCTGATAAAGATTATTGCTACGAAAGGCATATAAACGGGGGTATTTAAAATGGAAGTAAGTTTTCCTTACTTGAATTGGACTCTGAATATAAAGAGTTATTTTACCGTTTTCGGGTTTGAGATAAGATTTTACAGCATATGTATTTGCTTTGGTATGTTCCTTTGCGCTGCTCTTGCAATGCTCGAAAGTCGAAAGAATAAGTTTTCTGAAGATACAGTAGCGGATATTATGCTTATCACAATTCCATGTTCAGTAATCGGTGCAAGAGCATATTATGTTCTTTGCAACTGGGATTACTATAAGGGCAACTGGTCCGAGATTCTAAACGTACGTAATGGTGGTCTTGCGGTATATGGCGGCATCATTCTTACAGTTTTCTGCACCTATCTTTTGTGCTATATCCGTAAGATTCCGTTCGATGCATTGACAGACTACGCATTTATATACATTCCAGTAGGTCAGGCAATTGGACGCTGGGGCAACTTCTTTAATCAGGAGGCATTTGGTACTACTACCAAACTTCCATGGGGAATGACTTCTGATGCAGTAAAAGGCTACCTCAAAGCTTACTGCCCAACATTAGATCCAAATATGCCGGTTCATCCTACGTTCTTATATGAATCCATACTTAACCTTATTTTGTTTGCGATTCTTCATGAAGTTCGTAAGAGAAGTAAGTTTAGATATGAGACAACGAGTGTATATCTCATAGGTTATGGAATTATAAGATTTTTCCTTGAGGGAATGAGAACAGATTCTTTGTATATAGGAAATACAGGAATCAGGACTTCACAGCTTTTATCCGCAATTCTTGTAATTGCAGGTTTGTCAATTATTGCATATTCACGTTATGCAGAATTAGAGCGTCGTGAGCTTCCTGCTAAGTGTTTTGTAGATAAAACAGCAGCTCAGGCTGAGAAGACTTATCAGAAATCACTTGAGGAGAATAACGAGGCTACTGAGGCTGATGAGGATAAAGAGGGTAAAAAGGTTAGTAAGGCTAAGTGAGACTAATTAAGGTGGTCTGACTGAAGGTTAACTGGATTATAGGTTAACTGATGGATTGTAGGTTAACTGACTAAGAAGGTTTGATTGGACTATAAGGTCGGCTGGATTTAGAGGATAGCTAGACTAATAAGTTTAACAGGACTAAGAAGGTTAAGTTAAAGATTTAATGATTTGCCTTCAAATTAGGAGTATTAGTATAGAGAATGAGACAACAGAAACTAGGCATTGAGAGAACAACCGAAACAATGTTAGTAAAAAGGATTGATTATTTATTAATCGTTCCTATTTTGCTCATGACTACAATCGGACTTTTTGTGCTTAATAAAGTATTAAGTGATGGCTTTGGTGATGCATATCCAGGTAACCTTTACCGTCAGGTAATGGCTGCTGGTGTAGGTGTATTCATAACTCTCGTCATCTGCCTTTTGGATATATCATTCATGCGTCCAATGGGCTGGTGCATATATATAGCTTCGATATTTTTGCTGGTTCTGGTTCCGATTGATAATTTCTCGCTTGCGGATACCTGGGGTGCTGATGCGTGGCTTAATCTTCCAGTAATTGGTACTTTCCAGCCTTCAGAGCTCGCCAAAATCGGACTTGTTATGGTGGCAGGAGATTTCTTTGGACAGATGGCTGAACATAAAATCTCATTCGTGAGAGGCTTCGCCTACATCGCTGCTGTTTATTCGGTTCCAGTTTTATTGATTCTTAAGCAGCCAGATTTTGGTAGCTGCATGGTTATCATTTTCTCGTTTGTATGTATTCTTTTTGTATGGGGACTTAAGTATAGATATTTCTTCCTTGCACTTTCTGCTGCGGTAGTAGGTGGTCTTCCAATGGTATGGCTTTTCTATCTTGAAGCTTATCAGAAGAAGAGAATCCTCTCTCTCGTGTTCGAAGGTTCAGATCCTCAGGCTGAGTATAATCTTGTTCGTTCAAAACTTTGCATCGCGTCAGGTGGTCTTAGTGGAAACAGAACAGGTATCTCAGTTTCAGTTCCTGTTAAGCAGAGTGACTTTATCTATGCGGCAATCTCGGAACATCTTGGATTTATTGGAACAACTGCTATTATCGTTCTGGCATTTTTCTTTTTGTGTCGTGCGCTTTATGTTGCATCTAACACGAGACGTCTTGCATATGCTTACATAATTGCAGGACTTACAGGTTCTTTTGCTTTCCATTTTATTGAGAATATGGGTATGTCCGTAGGACTTCTTCCAATAACTGGTATTCCGCTTCCATTTGTTAGCCAGGGTGGTACGGCAATGATGGTAAATTTTATATCTTTTGGTATAATATTAAATATATCGATGAATCGACGAGCGGAATAATTCGTTCATAGGAATCGATAATAAGGGATATATTTTAGGGATAGATATGGAGGAAATTTATTATGGATAAGGGTTTTGTTAAGAGCAAGACCGGCGCTCGCGTGCTCATGATTCTACTTGATATTTTTGTAGGTATCTGGGCTTGGCTGTTGATTCTTGCTTCTGTAGTTGCTTCACTTGTTGTTTTATGCGGCACAGGCTTTGCATTTTTCAAATTAATTCCTGTTGTGGCAGCGCTTACTCTTTATAAAGCTGCGGCTGTCCTTGGAATGATCGCATTGTTCTTCTTTATTATATTCGTTGCTGTTGTCTGCATCTTTGTAATACAGTTCTTCTGTAAAGCAACAACTGTATATCACGATTATCACAAGAGTATGTGGAATGAAGGATTTACAGTATATGAAGGAATAAGGGGGAGAAAGGTATGAAGAAGTTTAATATAGTTACTTTTTGTATCGGTCTAGTTGCATGGATTATGTGTGCATTTTTCTTATTTTTGGCTTTGGTAACATTTGTGTTTAGTGCATCAAAGAATGTAGATATAAGTAGTGTTATAACAGATGTAAAAAATAAGATTGAATTAATCTATGATGTTTAAATAAGGGCCTAAAATATTATCCTGACATTAAATGATGCCACCTCAAAACCTATGGGTTTTGAGGTGGTTTTTGTGTTGTGTGGGATATTGTGGTTATTTATGGATTAGAACATGAAAAGTCTATGTACATGGTCTAGGTAGCCTAGACCGGTGACCTAAAAATTAAGGGTTAAAACGTCAAAAGTCTATGTACATGGTCTAGGTAACCTAGACCAGTAACCTGGAATTTTGATTTTCACGGTAAGATGTCGCGGTAGCCGGTACACCCAACCGCGAATTTGGGGCCAGAATAGCATTTTTTCACGGTACAATGTCGCGGTAGCCGGTACACCCAACCGCGAATCTGAGGCTAAAAGCACGATTTTTCACGGTAAGATGTCGCGGTAGCCGGTACACCCAACCGCGAATCTATGAATTAATCAGTGTCAAGGTCCAACTAATTGCGTTATAGACTTTGTACAACCACGATGCCATTCACCTACCGACAAAACTAACAGTACAAGTGACGGTTACCGTAACATCCTACCGTCATTTTAGGCTATTTACTGACCAAACTAACAGTACAAGTGACGGTTACCGTAACGTCCTACCATCATTTTAGGCTATTTAACGACAAAACTAACTGTATAAGTGACGCCAACCGTAAAGTCTTACCATTAATTCACCCCTTTCATCCCCAAATCAGTAAATCTCGCATTCTCTTACCCAGAAACTCAAAGTAACTCCAGCACATCTTCCCAATTTCAATCCCAATTCCAATCCCAATCCCATTCCCGCTCCTAATTCCAAAAACAATTCTCAACCTCGCGCAAGTCTTACACAAAAAACATTCTCACACCAGATCGCGTAAGCCACCACTACTTCCAGGAGTACAAGATCCTACAATCAGCGGCACAAACCACCATTAAATCTGCGAATTAATTCCTTTGTGCAACCTGCAAAAATATAAAAGAAATTTGTTTTGTAATTTCTTTGAAATATTGAAAAAAATGTTGCAATTTAACCGAAACATTTGTAAAATCATTGTGTCAGAGGGATAAAAAGTTACAAAAAGTTGTGTTTGAGTGTCGTTTTGTGGTTGAATCGGGATGAAACAGTAAACAGTAAGCGGTAAGCAGTAAGCGGTAAACAGTAAACGCCGAACGTTAAACAGTAACCTGTAAGCGTAACCAGCAAATTGCAAAGGTAAACAGCCCTAGCAATTAGCTAAGTTAGTTTCTTCCAATCAACTTTAGGGCTTAACCAAGAACAACCATCGTTATCTTTTATTGATTAACGATGGCTTTTGCTTTCTTAACTTTTTAAACACCTGAAAATAAGTTTCTATAGTTCGTCGCGAAGGATTATTGGAATGGCAAGAGATGTAAAGAAAATTGATAACAAGGGAAGATTTTATATTCCTGCCCGAATCAAAGATGAGTTCTCGGGTGATTTGGTTGTTACTAACAGTTTCGACCGTGGTTATCTTTGCGTCTATAAAAGAGAAGATTATGAGAAGTTAGAGAAGGACTTTCTTGGAAATGCGAACTACTTTAGTAGAGATGCTCGTATATTCCAGAAGCTCATCATCGCACCTAAGATTGATGTAACTCTTGATTCTCAGAGTCGACTTACCATTACTGATGAACTTTGGGAGAATATCGGTGCCTTAAGAGGCGATGACATCTGTGTATTTGATGTTGGATCAAGACTTGAGATTTGTACCGTTGAGACTTACAAGAATGAAGACTGGGATTACGGAGCAATTGAACGCTTGTCAGAGAAGTATACTGCATCAAGCCCATCTTCTTTTGGAAATGTTACGGTTGATAATTCAAATTCAGATGTAACTAATCCGACTGCTAACTAAGGTGATCGGAAGAGGGGAAAAGAAGATGAGTGACAGTTTTGTTCATATACCAGTTTTATTTGAACAGTGTATGGAAGGCCTTAACATTAAGCCTGACGGAATATATGTAGACTGTACAGCTGGTGGCGGTGGCCATAGCTCAGGAATCTTAGACAGATTGTCTGATAAGGGAAGACTTATCTCACTGGATAAGGATGACGAAGCTCTTAGCGAGTGTAATGACAAAAAGGAAAAACGTGGAGCTAAGAACTGGGATCTGGTTAAGACAGACTACTCAAAGATTGAAGATGCACTTCAGTCACTGAACATTGACAAAGTAGACGGCATATTGGCGGATTTTGGTGTATCTAGTCATCAGATTGATTTACCAGAGAGAGGCTTCAGTTATGCGACTGAAGGTCCGCTTGATATGAGAATGGATACAACACAATCGCTTGACGCTTATAAGGTTGTAAATACTTACAAAGAAGAAGAACTCGCGAGAATCTTTAAGGTATACGGGGAAGAGAGATATTCAGGAAGAATAGCTGCCGGAATCGTGAGAGACCGTAAGGTTGAGCCTTTTACTTCAACTTTGCAGCTCGCTGATAAGATTGCAAGTTATATGCCTGGCAAAGGCCGTAATGAACAGCAGCATCCTGCAAGAAGATGTTTTCAGGCAATCAGAATCGAGGTAAATAACGAGCTTCGTTCTGTTGAAGAACTTCTTGAAGCGGCGCCAAGACTTCTTAATAAGGAAGGCCGTATAGCGATTATCACATTCCATTCGCTGGAGGATCGACTTGTAAAGGAGAGCTTCAGAAGTCTTGAGAATCCATGTACATGTCCGAGAGAATTTCCGGTATGTATATGTGGAAAGAAGCCTGTTGGCAAGGTGATAACACACAAGCCGATAGTTGCTGACGAGGAAGAGAATAAGCGTAATTTTAGAGCGCATTCAGCGAAGTTACGCATTTTCGAGAAGACATAAAAAATAGGATATAGGGGGGAACAAATTAATGCCTGCACTTACGATGGCACAAAAGAATATGAATCGTACTAAGAAGGACGATAGTATTTTTGTATCCCCAGATTTGGAAGTAGTAGATAGCGAGCTTGAGAAGAATTACCTCGAATATATTTCTGAGGTAGAGGTTGGCTCACATGCTACAAAGGTTCTTACAGAGAGCTATCAGTCTCTTGAATTAAGTAAGACTGAGCGAAGAAAGATTCGTGCACAGAAGCTCTCTTATTCAATTATTGGATCGATTATCTGTTTCATTATTGTGGTTGCAGGCGTTCTAATGATGCTTGTTCTTTATCCACAGGCTCAGCTTTCTGAGTTGTCCAGAAGTAATTCTGAGGCAAAGGACAGAATCTCAGCGCTTAAGCAGGAGCTTTCTGATGTGGAGGAGAACAATAATGGTATTACAGATATGGATATCATTAAGTCTCAGGCACTCGCGCTTGGTATGCAGGAACCAAATGCTAATCAGGTGGTAACTGTGCCAATGCCTAAGGAAGATAAGTTCATTACTATGTCTGGCTATAGTGCAGATGGAGTATCTGAAGAAGCATATAATGCTGCAATTCAGAATTTGGCCGAGTATTATCAGGACAGATAATATAAAGCTCGAAAGTGGATTTATCGAACAAAAATATAAAAAGAATATAATTGCCATAAAGTAATATAATGTTATAGGGATACATCTATTACGTATTGGGAACGGAAACATGGAAAGAATACATAATCGTAAAGCATCTGTAGTATGCACAATAATCTGTCTGATAGCTTTTCTATCTTATTCAGTATTTCTGATGGTTAGGCTTTATAAGGTTGCGGTTGTTGATTATGTTATTCACGCCAAAGATGCGGCATCTTCACAGTGGAAACTTATGAATTATGAGGCTGACAGAGGCCTTATTTATGATGCAAACGGAATCACTCTTGCTTCAAATACATATAACTATACTATTGTTTGTACTCCTAGAGAGATTCATGCAGATAAGCTTAACAGAGACCAGATTATTAATAATTTCGCGATTCTTCTTGATATGACTGTTGAGGATCTGGATAAGATTTTACCTCCTACAGTATTGGATGAAGATGGTAAAGAAGTATACGATACGACAGATCCAAGATATGCAGTTGATGGTATGGATCTTAAGCGTAATATCACATCTGAGCAGAAAGATCAGTTCGAGAAATTCGTACTGGATAATGGAATATCTGGTGTATCTTATGTAGCAATTCCACAGAGATATTATAATTATGGAAGATTTGCTTCCCAGATTATTGGTTATGCCCGAAATACTGGTGATGGACTTAATGGTCTTTATGGCCTTGAGGCTTACTATAATTCTTTGTTATCAGGTACAGATGGCTACAGATATTCTGAAGTAGACCTCTCTACAGGTGGCGCACTTCCATATTCTCAGCCAGTCACAACCAGTGTTAGTAATGGTTATAATCTCGTATTGAATGTAGATATGAATATTCAGATGATTGCGGAAGAAGAATGTCGTGCCGCATATGAGACATATTCACCAAGAGGCGGTGTTACCTGCATAGTTATGAATCCAAATACTGGAGCCGTATATGCAATGGTATCTCTTCCTGACTATGATCTTAATGATCCATATGGTGTTCCTTATGGTATGAATAAGACACTCTGGAAAACTTATGATGAAGATACACAGGTTCAGTATCTAATGAGTAGCGTATGGCGTAACCGCTGTATCTCAGATACATATGAGCCAGGTTCTACATTTAAGTCTCTTACTACAGCTATGGCTTTTGAAGAGAATCTAAGTAATGAGAATGAGGAGTTTTCTGATGCTCCTATTCAGGTATCAGAGCTTGATACAATCTCATGCTGGATGCAGAAGTCCTATCACTATAATCACGGTATTGAATCACTTACTAATGGATTTGAGCAGTCATGTAACCCAATCTTTGTTCAGCTTGCATATCGTATTGGTATAAGTAAGTACTATCAGTATGTACATGCTTTGGGTTTCTATGAGACAACAGGTATCGATCTTCCTGCAGAAGGTGTTGGTATCTTCCATTCAAATCCATCTCTTATCGATATGGCATGTCTCTCCTTTGGTGAGTCTGCAACGGTTACACCTATTCAGCTTATAAATTCGTATTGTGCACTTATTAATGGCGGAAGTCTTATGACTCCTCATATCGTTAAATATATTACTGACCAGGATGGCAATATCATTGATGAGATTGAACCTGAGGTAATAAGAACAGTTTTCTCAGAAGAGACTTGCAGCAGAGTAAGATCTTTGATGGAAAAGGTAGTAGAAGAAGGTACTGGTTCAGCAGGTAAGGTTATTGGTTATTCTGTTGCTGGTAAGACTTCAACCGCTACAATCGAGAATGGTGAAGAGGCAGGAATGCACGTGCTCTCATTCTCATGTTATGCTCCATCTTATTCACCTGAGATTGCAGTACTTGTTGTATTGAACAGACCAGAAGACAGATCAGTAGGTTCTTCAGCTCCTGCATCAGTTGCAGCACGTATCGTAGAGAGAACTCTTACTTATATGAATGTTCCTAGAGTATTTACTGAAGCTGATTATGAGAAGCTTGTAGATTACAGATATGTATTGAATGTAATTGGATTTAATGCGTCTAAGGCAAGTTCGAATCTCGCTGCAAACGGTGTAACAACAATCTATGGCGCAGAGAATATGGATTCTGAGACAATTGTAGGATTTACATACCCTACAAGTACCGATTATCTTTATACTTCTGGTTCTGCAATTGTAGTTTTATATCCTGAGGGTACAACACAGGATGATATGATTATCACCTCTGTTCCAAGCCTTACTGGAAAGAACGCAGTGGAGTGCTTTAATTCCCTTTCGAACTGTAATCTTAATATTCGCTATGAGGGCGATATATCTGGCGTATGTATAGCACAGTCTTATAACTATCTTGAGACAATTCCAGCGGGAAGCATTGTCACAGTAGTGATGGGTGATGCAAAAGATATAACTCCAGTTCCTGAAGATATAAGTGAAGAGGGTGGAGAATTAAATAGCGAAGAATTAACGGGTGAAGAATTAGATATTGGAGAGACTCTTTCAGAGAGTGAACTTGAAGAATAAGAGGTGATTTTTGTGAAGCTGTTAGATCTTCTTAAGGGTATTGAATATAAAGTATTATGTGGCGATATTAATAAAGATATTGAAGTGATTTTGTCTGATAATCGTAAGCTTAAGGACAGTAATAATGCCTGCTTCTTTTGCATTAAAGGCGAGCGATTTGATGCACACAGCGTTTTGGATAAAATCCTTCAGGATGAACCAGAGGCAGTTGTAATTGATTCATCCCGTAAGATTTATAATGATATCTCAAATCTTGCAGCTTCTTCTGGTACTACAATTGTCGAAGTAACAGATACCAGATACTGCCATGCAATAGCTGAAGGCAATATGTGTGGTAATCCACAAAGTAAACTTACTGCTGTTGGTATTACAGGTACCAAAGGTAAGACTACAACAGCATTTATGGTTAGAACTCTTCTTGATACAAAAAGTGACAGCAGCATCATGATTGGAACCAATGGAACTTTTATTGGAAGTGAATCAATTGAGACTGCCAGAACTACTCCAGAGGCAGGAGATCTTTTTAAGCTCCTTAAGGAAGGCGTAACTAAAGGGATGAGTAAGCTTGTAATGGAGGTATCTTCATTAGGCCTTAAGCAGAGCAGAGTAGCAGGGATTAACTATGAATATGCCTGCTTTACTAACCTTTACAGAGACCATATAGGTCCTGGTGAGCATCAGGATATGGATGAATATTTTAAGTGTAAACTTCTTTTATTCAATCAGTGCACTAATGCTATTGTGAACTTAGATATGGACAGAGGACAGGAAGCTTTTGATTATGCCTCAAATATTAAAGGCGTAAATGTATATAGCTATGGTTTTGGAGAGACTGCTACTGTCAGAGCAGTTAATCTTCACAAGGAATCACGTAATAACATTCTTGGAACCTCCTTTGAGATTAAGAGTCCTTGGTATAATGGTGAAGTTTTCCTTGACCTTCCAGGCGAATTTAATGTATATAATGCGCTTTGTGCTGCAACAGTTGCAGGAATAGCTGGTATAAGTTTTGATAAGCTTAAGGAAGTTTTCTCTACAATTGAGATTCCTGGAAGAGTTCAGGTAGTTCCAAATGAACTCGGTATTGATATCAGAGTTGACTATGCTCATAATGGAGCAAGTCTTGAGGCCCTTCTTAAGTCAATGAGAGATTATTGCGATGGAAACCTTAAGGTTGTATTTGGCTGTGGTGGCGATCGTTCAACAGAACGTCGTAAGCCAATGGGTGAAGCAGCATGTAAGTTTGCGGATTACTCTTATGTTACAACTGATAACAGTAGAAGTGAGAATCCTGAAGATATTGTTAAAATGATTATAGAGGGCTTCGATGGTGCAAAGTATGATGTGCCAGATGAGCGTTTCACTATTATTCTTGACAGACAAAAGGCTATCGAGAAGGCTGTTATGGAAAGTAACAGAGGAGATATGGTTCTTATTGTAGGTAAGGGTCACGAGAAGGAGCAGGTTGCAGGCGGAGTAGCTGTACCATTTGATGATGTTCAGGTAGCTTCTGATGCAGTAAAGCTCAAATCTAATATCTGATATTTGTTTAGAAGGAAATGACATGGATAATACATCAGTTTTTACATTAAATGAGATTATTAAGGCTACGGGCGGAAAGCTTTGTGGTGAAGGATATGATTTGGATACCCCAATCGTATCTGGTGCCTGTAATGATACACGTAAGATAAATCCTGATAATCTTTTTGTTGCAATAAAAGATGTTCGTGATGGTCACGATTTTATACCTAATGCTATTGAAGGCGGTGCAACAGCAGTTCTGATAAGCGACACCAAGTGCCTGCCACTTACTATCCCTGCTATTCTTGTAGAGGATACTGTAAAGGCATTAGGTCTTCTTGCTTCATACTATAGAACAAGACAGAATTTTAAGGTTGTAGGAGTAACAGGTTCAGTTGGCAAGACTTCAACCAGAGAGATTATCGCAACTGCTTTAAGAAGCGGAGTTAAGGTTCACTCTACTCCTTCAAATCAGAATAATGAGATTGGTATGCCGCTTACAATTTTAAGTGCACCTTCTGATACAGATGTACTTGTTCTCGAGATGGGAATGAGACTTCTTGGAGAGATTGATTATCTTACTAATATCGCTAAGCCTGATATTGCGCTTATTACTAATATTGGCTGCTCCCATATCGGAAGACTTGGAAGCAGAGAAAATATTCTTAAGGCAAAGACTGAGATCCTTAATGGTCTTCAGGATAATGGCCTTTTTCTTGTAAATGGCGATGATAATTACCTTGAAGGTTTTATCAAATCTTATGATAACAAAAATATAAGAACTGGTTCTGTATCAGCAGAGGGAAGACATGTAACTGGTACTACTTTTGAGGCGTGTAACATTGTTATATCCTCAGAAGGCAAGGGCACTTCCTTCGATTTGGGCGTAAATAGTGATGGCGAGATGATTTCTACC
Organism: Clostridia bacterium; assembly: GCA_024403775.1. Classification (GTDB taxonomy): domain Bacteria; phylum Bacillota; class Clostridia; order Saccharofermentanales; family Saccharofermentanaceae; genus Saccharofermentans. The sequence continues at coordinate 71,384 of JAKSRE010000008.1, forward strand.
TTGGAGGATGTAAAAATCTCCTGTGTGGGAATCTGTCACGTGAGAAATTGCCTTTTCGCGCTCTATATTGCAAAGGAATTAGGTCTTAATCTTGAGGGTGTTAAGGAGGCTTTGAAGACATATACTGTTCTTCCTGGAAGAGGTAATGTTGTAAAGACCAAGAGATATACAATAGTTGACGATGCTTATAATGCTTCTTTTGAATCCATGAGAGCAGCATTTGAAAATATTAATGCAATGAATGCCAAGGGTAAGACTATCCGTAAGATTTTAGCGCTCGGCTGTATCTTAGAGCTTGGAGATTTTGCGAGCGATATTCATAAGGATGTCGGAACTGAACTTGCTAAATATAACTTTAACAGAATTTACGCAACTGGCGATAATAAGGAAGATATCCTTTCTGGCTATAGCTTAGTTAAGGGCGATGATGGCAAAGTAATTCTTACTGAGTCTACCGATGAGATGCGCGACAAGCTCATGGAAGAGATAGATGATGGCGATATCATTTTGTTCAAGGGCTCTAATGCTTTTGGCCTTCAGAAGATGGCAAAAGAATTTACTATGAGGGGTAATGTCTGATGAGGTTTATTACCAAGAAAACAGTGGCTGAGAAAAGTAGCCCACAATACCTCCTTGCAAAAAGAAGAGTAGAGAGTAAATATCTTCTTACAGTTCCTTTGTGGATTATTTTGTTCGCGCTCATTATGTGGGGCATGGTTATTCTGTATTCTGTATCTGCAGCTACTGCCTATATAGATGCAACAACAAAGGAGATTGTACCTGATGCTGCTTTCTATGTTCGAAAGCAATTGGGATTTACAGCTGTAGGATTAGTTCTGGCTTTCTTAATCTCAAGATTCCCTATTGATAAACTAAAAAAGCCTTTTATCATGTTCGGTATTCTTGGCGGCGTAGTTGCACTTCTTCTTGCTACAAGATTTATCGGTGTATCACGTAATGGTGCCAGACGATGGCTTAAACTTGGAGTTGAATTCCAGACCTCTGAGCTTCTTAAGGTAGGTGCCGTTTTTGCCTATGCGATTTACAGAAGCTGGATTATCTCCCTTCGTAAGAAGAGTCCTGAGATGAATGCCAAACTTACTTTTGGTAAATGGCATTTTGCAATAATGGATTTTCTTGTTCCAGTTACCGTTTTAATTGTGTGTGACCTTCTGGTTTTGTTCCAGCCACATACTTCAGGTTTTATCATCATTGGTATTATTGTATTTGTCTGCGTTCTCTGTTCAGGCCTGTCGCTTAGAACCTGGTTTATGGGGTTGCTTCCATATCTGGTTTTGGCGGGAGTAGTAGTAGGCGCAATTATTGTGATGCCAAGCGACAGCCCAATTAAGATTAAGGTTAATGATTATCTCCATTCTCACTTTGGACACGTATTTACCAGACTTGCGCTCGATTCAGATGATTCTACACTTAGTAAAGACGATACCATGCAGTATGATAATGCCTTTGCTGCGCTTGGATCAGGCGGAATGAACGGAGTTGGAATTGGTAATTCACGTTCAAAGTATCACTATGTACCTGAGGCACATACTGACTATATTTATGCAATTTATGTTGAAGAGACAGGAATGCTCGGAGGAAGCATACTTATTGGTATGTATATGCTGATGTTTGCGCTGTGCATGCGTGTTGCGATAAGAGCAAAAGATATCTTTTACAGAATCATCGCTGTCGGGTATACGACCATGATTATGCTCGAGGCGGTGCTTAATATAAGCGTTAACTTACAGGTAACCCCTCCTACAGGCGTATCTTTGCCTTTTGTAAGTTATGGTGGTACAGCTCAGGTTATTTTCCTTTGTGCTTATGGTATGATAATCAGTGTTGCTCGAAATGGTACTTACAGTAAATTCGATTTTACTGAAGAAAGAGATCCAGAATTTACAGATCCAGAAAAACTGGAATTACCAGAAGAACCTGTTGAAGAGGTTGAGGAAGTAACCAAGAAGAAGGTTGCTCAAAAAAGAAGACGTGAGGTAAGAAGATAATGTTATATAAATTCATAGTTGCTGGTGGTGGAACTTCAGGACATATCAATCCTGCTTTGACAATCGCTGGAGCACTTAAGAAATTCTATGAGGAATCTGGAGATGAGGTAGCTATCACTTTCGTTGGAAGAGAAAACAGCCTTGAAAGTGAGCTTGTATCCAAGGCCGGATATAGTATGACTTATGTTGAAGCAAAGCCATTCCCTATGAAGCCTAGTAAGAAGATGATTGATGCAGTAAAGGCTTTGTCTAATGGAACAAAGACAGCATCAAAATTAATAGAAGAATTTAAGCCAAATGCGGTTATTGGAACTGGTGGATATGTTTGTGCTCCGCTTTTTAGAGCTGCAAAAAAGCATAAAGTGCCAGTAATAATTCATGAGTCAAATGCTTTCCCAGGAAGACTTAACAGATTAAGCGGAAGATCTGCTTCGTTAGTTCTTACAGGTTTTCCTAATCTTGAGAAGGTTTTTTCTAAGGCAAAAAAGGTCGTTTATACAGGAAATCCAGTTAGAGACATCATGTTTAATAACGACTACAAGGAAGCAAGAGCAAAGCTTGGTATCGATGATGATACAAGATTAATATTTGCTATGGGTGGAAGCCTTGGAGCAAAGACCATAAATGATTTTATGATTGAATGTGCTGCGCGCCCTGAATACAAAGATGTAAAGTTTGTGCTTGGAAGCGGTAAGCAGCAGTCCAGTAAATTAAATGAAGAGAAAAAGGAAATTCCAGAAAATCTCACAATAATGGAATATATCGATAATCCAAATGTTTACCTTGCCGGAGCAGATATCTCAATAACAAGAGCTGGTGCTGTTACCTGCGCTGAGATAGCTGCAATTGGTGCATGTAATGTGTTTATTCCATATCCATTTGCGGCTCAGGACCACCAGACATTTAATGCTTCTGCCTTTAGTAACACAGAGGCAGGCGTTCTCGTACCTGATGCTGAAGTAAAAACAGGACTTCTTCTTCCAGTAATTGCTGAACTTCTTGAAGACGATGAGAGAAGAAAAAACATCAGAATCAATGCTCGTAAGCTTTCTGTAGAAGACTGTGACAGAAGAATTGTAACTGCAATCGATGATTTGATTAAAGGAAAGAATTAAGTGGCCGACGAAGAAAAAGAGAAACTTAATAAAGCTTCTTCAGAAGGTATTAAGAAGGAAACTTCTGATACTGATGTTGCTGCGCCACAAAAAGCGTCCCCAGTCGAAAGTAAGACCCAAAACGATACTAAGCCTTCTGAATCTGAAACTGAATCAGTCTCAGAAGAAAAGGTATCTCTGGATGATTTGTTCGATGAAGAGGATATAAAGAAAGAGGCTTCAGATAAAGGTGAGGTTACTAAGAAGGCAGAACCTAAAAAAGTAAATCCAAAACCTGTTCAGAATAAAATTTCAGTAGAACCAGAAGAAGATCCTGTAGATTACTCGGAAGTTTTAGCCTCATTTAAGGAGAAACTCTGGGATACTTTTGAGGCACTTCTTAAGAATCGTAAACTGGTAATTGCTATAGTAGCAGTAGTTTTACTGATATCAGGATTTCTCTTTTTGTTTTTCTCTCCTAAGTTCAGGGTTAAAACAATCGCCATATCTGGAAATCATGTTTTATCTTCTGATGAGATTGTAGATATGATTGGTGTTGGTGTAGGAGATCACATATATAAGGGCGTAAACGGCAATATACTCGATATTATTCGCCTTGATTATGGTAATAAAGAGAAAGAGATTATTGCCAAGTATCCTTACGTTGAAGATATAAAAATACATGCGGATTTTCCATCTAATATTACTGTTGAGGTTAAGGAAAGAGCCAAGGTAGCAGTAATTAAGATTAATGATGGCTATGCAACAATAGACAGCGAAGGAATAGTAGTAGAACTAAGTCTGTCTGAAGATGGAATAGAAAACTATAATCCAGTTATCTGTGGACTTGATATTAGCAAAGTTGTTATTGGAGAGAAGATACAGATTAAAAACGAGAGTGACTACCAGAAAGCGATAATCATTCTTGGTGCTGTTCTTGCAGCTGATGTTAACTCAACTTTTAAGGATGGTTACAGCTTCTATGAGAGCCTTCAGGAGATTAGAATTATTCCTAGCGGCATGATTTATCTGACCTTTACTTTGCCATCAGGCTCAATGCTTCAGGTCAAATTGGAATCAATTGAGAAAATTAATGATGATATGAACTGGCTTGTTTATAACGTGCGTGAGAATTCCTTTGAGGACCTTCCAGACGGAGCACTTGATATGACAGGCGAAGAATACATATACAGAGAGTATTAAGATCTTTTTATTAGTCAAAAACATATTAAACGTAATTTTGTGACATAACAGTAACAAAACTTAACTTACTTGCAAGGTAAGTGGGGTAATTTCATATTGAAGCAATACAATATTTAGGTTACAATTCATATTGATGTACTATATATTGATTTAAATATATGATTTTTAATAAAGTTTTTTGGAGGGACTGATTATGTCAGAACAATACGGATTTGATATGTATGAAGCTAATTCCGCAATAATTAAAGTAATTGGTGTTGGCGGCGGTGGATGTAATGCCGTTGACAGAATGGTAAGTGAATGTGTAGTAGGAATTGACTTTATTTCCATCAATACTGACAGCCAGGCTCTTGCACGTTCAAAGGAAAAATCAAGAGACAGTATCACAACAATTCAGATTGGTGAGAAGGCTACTCGTGGCTTAGGCTGCGGTGCTGATCCAAGTGTTGGTGAGAAGTCAGCAGAAGAGTCTAGAGAAGAGATTGCAAAGGCAATCGGAAACTGCGATTTGTTATTTATTACTGCCGGCATGGGTGGTGGTACTGGAACAGGTGCTGCACCAGTAGTTGCTCAGATTGCTCAGGAGATGGGAATTCTTACTGTAGCAGTAGTTACAAGACCATTTGGTTTTGAGGGCGTAAGAAGAGCACAGAATGCTGAGCGTGGTATTAGAGAGCTCGAGAAGTATGTAGATTCACTCGTAGTAGTAGCTAATGATAAGCTTCTTGAGGCTGTTGAAGATACAACAACAATTGAGGAGTCATTCCTCTTGGCAGATAAGATTTTGAGAAGCGGTGTTGCTGGTATTTCTGACCTTATCGCTATCCCAGGTCTCATCAACCTCGACCTCGCTGATGTAAGAAGAATTCTTACAAAGGCTGGTGTATGCCACATGGGTACAGGTAAGGGTTCTGGTGAGGATCGTGCAGTTCAGGCTGTTAAGAGTGCTATTAACTCACCACTTCTTGATACAACAATTGATGGTGCTAAGGGTGTTATTATCAACTTCACAGGTGGTAAGGATATGTCACTTCGTGAGATTGATAAGGCTTCAGAGATTGTACGTGAGGCAGCTTCAGAGGAAGCAGACATCATCGTTGGTGCTGTAGTAGATGATACGGTTCAGGGTGAGATCTTTATCACAATTATCGCTTCAGGTTTTGAGAATACAATCAATGCTTCTGCTAATCACAGAGCAAATACAACACTTTTGTCACGTAACAGCAGCCCAGTAAATAAGGCTGATGACTCAAGAAATAATGTTCAGCAGCGTAACACATATGCTGCACCTGTTAATACAAATGAGAATCAGGCTCAGCCAGGTTTTATGTTTGGTGATGAATCAGTTAACAAGCCAAACGCTCCACGTGTTCCTCAGTATCAGAATGCGCAGCAGCGTCCACAGCAGCCAGTTAACGTTCAGCCACAGTATCAGCAGCCAGTTCAGTCATATGCTGCACAGCAGATTAATCCTCAGGTAGTTCAGCAGCCAGTTGTTACATCTATTCCACAGCAGCAGGCAGCTCCACAGAATCAGATGGGTGGCAGACCACAGGTTAATGTAGCACCACAGACTGCACCTGTTGAGAATCAGCATAAGCCAAAGACTCCTTGGATGCCTTTCTATCGTTCAAATAATAACGATGCTGAGTAATAGCAGAAAAATTTGTGTTATATTATAATTAGTTTAGAGTGTGATTTATGCTTTGTACGAGATGCGGTTCAACAGAAGATAAAGTAATTGACACCAGAGTCGTTGATAATGGTAAGTCAATCAGAAGAAGACGAGAGTGCCTTGAATGTGGTAATCGTTTTACTACTGTTGAACGAATTGAAGGACTTCAGATGCGTGTTGTTAAAAAGGACGGCACACATCAGGACTTCAGTCGTGAGAAGTTAATGAATGGTCTTTTGTCAGCCTGTTCTAAGAGACCGGTTTCAAATGAGACGCTTGAGCAGATAGCTAATGATGTTGAGTCAGCTATTCAGGCTAAGCGTAATTTGGAACTTACTACTGATGAAATAGGCGAAATGGTTATGGAACGCTTACGCGAGACAGATAAGGTTGCATATGTAAGATTTGCTTCTGTATACAGAGATTTTACAGATGTTACCCTGTTTACGAAGGAAGTAGAAAAGATTAATAGTGACGAGGAATGAGGCAATGAAGAAAGTATTATTGGTTGATGACGATCCAGGAATAGTTGAGCTTGAGAAGCTCTACTTCGAGAGAGAAGGTTATACAGTATCTGTATGTATGGAAGGTGATAAGGCAGTAGCCACATTTGGTGTCTTTAAGCCTGACTTGGTTATCCTTGATATTATGCTTCCTGGAATGGACGGTAATGATATTATTAGAGAGATTCGTAAGACTTCAAATGTCCCAGTAATCTTTGTTACAGCCAAGACTGATACACTTGATAAGGTTGTAGGCCTTGAGCTTGGAGCTGATGACTATGTTCAGAAGCCTTTCGAGCCTAAGGAGCTTCTTGCAAGAGCTAAGGCAGTTTTGAGAAGAAGTGATTCTGCACCAGTACAGTCAGAACCAGCTCCATCATCAGATAGTTCCAATGATATTGTTGAATATCCTGGTCTTATTGTTGATAAGAAGAGATATGTTGTTACTGTAGATGGTAACGAGATTTATATGCCACCTAAGGAGTTGGAGCTTTTGTTCTTCTTGGCTTCTAATCCTAACCGTGTATTTAACAGAGAGCAGCTCCTTGAGAATGTTTGGGGATATGAGAACTTTGTTGAATCAAGAACAGTTGATGTTCATGTAAAGCGAATCAGAGAGAAGATTGAGACACCTGAGCATATGAATCACTGGCTCATCAAAACAATCTGGAGCGTAGGCTATAAATTCGAGGCTAAGCAGTAATTATATTATATTAGCGTCAGTAAGGAGTAGGATTTCCTGATATGTCTAGAGGTAGTCACAGAATATCAACTAGTCTTACAGTAATAGTTAATTTGTTTTTAGTATTAAGCACGGTAGTTGGTTTTGCCGTGCTTGCTTTTCTGTCTTATGAAAATTTGGTTAGCACATCAATAACACAGGCAACTGATTTGTCGGAGATTTATGCTAATAACGTAGCTTCAGATCTTGAGTTTCTTGCCAGAAGTACAAATGTTACCTCTGAAGATGGTGAAGAGTATCTTAATACTCTTATGACTATTATGGATTCCAAGAACAGAGCATCAGGATGTAATTTGTTTCTCTTTGATGATTCTGGCGTAGTTATCCACCGATCAATATATTCTCCAAATTCCATAGACAGTGATTATGAATTTTTATCCAGTAATCTGGTTTATAACGGTAATACTGTATTTTACGGTAATATCGTTGGCAACAGGATAGCAGCCTTTACTGCTAAGCCAATTGTAGATACTCCGTATCATATTGCTGCAGTTAAGAGTGTCAGCACAGACAGTATGATTGAGGAGTTTAAGAATGTAGTATTTTTCCCTTGGCTCATTGCCATCATTATGTCACTTGTTTTGTGCCTTACATTTATTCATTTGAGTCTTAAGCCAATAAGAGAGATGTCAGATGTAATAGGTAAAGTTGCTGAAGGTGATTATTCAGTACGTGTACATCGTAAGTATATAAGTGATAATGAGTTTGCTAATGATTCTTTGTCTTCAGACTTATCTGAGATGGCAAAGACTGTTAACTATATGATTGATGTCCTTGAGAATCAGGAGCATGATCGTAATATCTTTATATCTAGTGTTGCTCATGACATAAGAACTCCGCTTACTTCAATTAATGGTTTTATCACAGCCATGATTGATGGAATTATTCCTGAAGAAATGTATGTTAAATACTTCGATATGATTAAAAATGAGGTTTTAAGAATTAGAACACTTGTTAACTCAATGACTGAGGCTTCTTCGTTATCACATGTAGATCCTTCAGCAATGGAAGTATTTAGCTTTAGAGATATGGTTAATGATATTGTGGCAGGATTAGAGCCACAGCTTAATCAGAAGTATATTGTTCTGGTTAAGGAGTTTGCAGATACAGATTCACTTGATTGTTTTGGAGATGCTCAGCTTCTCTCAAGAGTTCTATATAACATCATAAGTAATGCCATTAAGTTTACTCCAAGTGGCGGAAAGATTAAGGTTATCGCTTATAGAGATGCCAAAGCAGGAAGATTAAGAATATCTGTTGACGACTCAGGTCCTGGTGTACCTGCCGATAAGAGAGCAAGAGTATTTGAGAGCTTTTATAAGCTTGATTCTTCACGTAAGCAGGAAGGTTTTGGTCTCGGTCTTTATATTTGTAAGCAGATTATTGTAGGACACGGCCAGAGTATCTATCTTGATGAGAGTACTTCACTCGGTGGAGCCAGCTTTAAATTCACATTCGCTCTTCCACGCAATGAGATTGAGAATGGAAATAAATGAGAAGTAAACTTAAAGTAAATGCTCAGAAAGTATGGGAAATTCTCGAAAATAATTTTGGAGATGCTCAGTGTAGCCTGATTAAGGATACGCCATATCGCCTTGCAATAAGAGGTATTTTGTCTGCTCAGTGTACAGATAAAAGAGTTAATGAGGAGACAGGAAAGCTCTTCAGAGATTTTCCAGATCCATCAGATATTTATAAACTCGATTATGAAGTATTAAGTAAATACATTGCTCCGTGTGGACTTACAAAAGCCAAGACCGAAGCAGTAATAGAATTCACCAGACGTTTTATAGAAGACTGGAATTGTGAGATTCCAAGAGACACGGACGAACTTATGAAGTGTAAGGGCGTTGGCCGTAAGATTGCAAATCTCATGGTAGGTGAGATTTATGGTATCCAAAGAACAGTTGTTGATACTCATCTTAAGCGAGTAGCTTATCGTATTGGCCTGACAGATGAGACAAATCCTATAAAGGTTGAGATGGATTTGGATAAGATTTTCGAAGAGAATCAGAGAATAAATCTTGGGCACAGAATGATTGAGCTTGGCAGAAGTTTTTGCCAGGCAAGAAAGCCGGACTGTGATTCATGCCCGATGAATGAGATTTGTAAGAAACGTATATAGCAAGTGGCTTTTGTGTCTGTTTTCTATTGTCGACACTATGAAATTGTGATATATTAGCAAAAGAAAACAATTGTTTGTATTGGCGGTAGAATGAATGGCAACAGTAAAGTTAGATAGTCCAGTAAGTTTACTTTATGGAATTGGACCTGAGGCTGAGCGTAAGCTTAATGGCCTCGGTATTTTTACTGTGTATGATTTGATTACTTACCTTCCATGGAGATATAACGACTGGTCGCAGATTACCCCGCTTGGCAACTATGAGAATAATAAAGAGATTTCTTTTGTTGGGATTCTTGCTACAGAGCCAAGACGCGCAGGATATAAAAGAACTTCCCCTGTAACATTCAGACTTACAGATGGCGGTGGTTCTATTGAGGCCGTGTTTTTTAACAGTCCTTATCTTATTAATCAGTACCATAGAGGTGACAAGTGCTTCTGCCATGGTGTGATTAACTATTTTAATGGTAAATTTCAGCTTACTAATCCTGCTATCGAGAAGATTACTGAGACAACAGTTACCAATGTTAGATTAATAAGACCTGTTTATCATCTTACCAATGGTATTACTTCTAATCAGATTGCAAAGTGGGTTAAGACTGCTTTACAGCTCGTGTCAGACCAGCTTTTAAATGTTATTCCAAAGTCTGTTATAGATTCTGAGAATCTGCCTGGTGAGGCTGATGCATATAGAATGATTCATTTTCCGGATAATCTTTCCGAGGTCGAGAAGGGACTATTAAGACTTAAGTATGATGAACTAATTCTTCTTGGCATAGGTATAAAGAGACTTAATGCAATTCATCGTGAGAATAGCGCCGAGAAGGTAATTGATATAAATAAGTTTGCAAGTGATCCTGAACTTACATCCAGATGGAATCTTATAAAGAAGAATCTTGGATTTGACTTAACAGGAGATCAGAAGAAAGCAATTAATGATATTCAAAGTGATCTTATGAGATCTATTCCTATGAACAGACTGGTTCAGGGAGATGTTGGTTCAGGTAAGACTGCGGTAGCGCTTCTTGTAATGGCTATGACTTCTCTTATGGGTAAGCAGGCTGTTCTTCTTGCCCCAACTTCGGTACTTGCTTCACAGCATTATGAGAATGCACAAAAGCTTCTTAACGGAAGCGGCATAAATGCAGCACTTCTTCTTGGTAAGACACCTGCTTCAGCTAAACGTAAGATAAAAGAAGATATAAAAAACGGAACAGTATCTATTGTTATAGGTACGCATGCAGTGTTAACGGATGATGTTGAATTTAAAGATTTGGCATTGGTTATTACGGATGAGCAGCACAGATTTGGTGTTCAGCAGCGTGAGAAATTACTTATGAAGGAAGACTCTTCAAACGGTAAGGCAACACGAAGTGTTCATAGTCTTGTTATGACAGCTACACCTATTCCTAGAACACTTGGGATGTGTGTATATGGTGATATGGATACTTCGATAATTAGAGAGAAGCCAGCCGGTCGTATGACAATAAAGACTGCTACTATTGATCAGCATGATGAGATGTCTATGATTTACTTTCTCAAAAATCATCTTAAAGATAATGAACAGATTTATATCGTCTGTTCAAGAGTTGATAGCGATGATAAAAATGAGAAGGTTAAGTATGACGGCTATTCTGATAGTTCCAAGTATCAGATGGGTGGTTACTATGAAGATGGATATCTGTATGAAGAGGAAGGAGATAATCCGTCTGATGAATATATTCCTCTTGGTGTTAAGCAGATGTATGAGAAACTTTCCAGTTACGGAATAACCGATGAATATAAGACTGGAGTTCTTTATGGTGCTGTAAAGGAGAGCGAGAAGCTTGATACCATGAATGACTTCATTAATGGAGATACAAAGATACTTATCTCGACAACTGTAATCGAGGTTGGTGTTAATAATCCGAATGCTACAGTTATGCTTATTATGGATTCAGACAGATTTGGTCTGTCTACACTTCATCAGCTTAGAGGCCGTGTAGGAAGAGGAAATAAGCAATCCTACTGTGTTCTTGCCAATATGGATACAACAGGACAAGCACATGAGAGATTAAGCTTCATGTGCCAGACTGATGATGGTTTTGAACTCGCTGAGAAAGATATGCAATTAAGAGGCCCTGGTGACTTCTTTGGAACAAAGCAGCATGGTATCCCAGAACTTCGTGCAGCAAACCTGTTTACTGATTCTGGCATTGCCCAGTCAGCGTGTGATGCGGTAAATGAACTTATTGATCAGAACACAGAGGAATCGGAGATTTTGTCACATAACATAAATGTGATGTTTAAATATCGATTCGGTGATAAAATGAATACGCTTTAATACGGATTTTCGGAGGGGATATGCCTAGAGTAGTAAGCGGAAGATTTAGAGGAACCATACTTAATGCTCCTAAAGGAGACAAAACGCGTCCTACAACTGACAAGGTTAAGGAAGCTTTGTTCTCCATGATACAAGGAAGACTTTACGATATTAGTTTCCTTGATTTGTTTTCTGGCTCTGGCCAGATTGGAATTGAAGCGATAAGTAGAGGCGCTGATAGTGCTGTGCTGGTTGATAAAGCTTCTGATGCCATAGCAATAATCAAGGGCAATCTCAACAAAGTTCACTATATAGAAGAACATAAAAACAAAGGCGTTTTTGTTCGTGATAATGGTGATGACGATACAACGATAAGAGTAATGAAGGATTCAATCTCGCAGGCCTTAACCAAGCTTGGAGAAGAGGGAAAGAAGTTTGACATTATCTTTATGGATCCGCCATATAAAATTGCAGCGAATATGCTAGAGGAAGCAGCGGTGATAATTAATAAGTATGACCTTCTTAATGAGGATGGAATTCTCATTGTTGAACATGCGAATGATACAGATTTAAACAAAGATGTAATAAATCTGAAATTTAATCGTTCTTGTAGTTATGGCTTGACAGTGATAACATTTTTTGGAAAGGTTTAAAAAAGTATATTTTTGACAGGAGATAAGAAGTTGAGAGTGTTTTTATTTCCGGGAAGTTTTGACCCGTTCACTTCAGGACATCGTGACATAGCAAAACGTGCATCAAAGATGTGCGATAAACTAGTTGTTGCGATTATGCATAATAATGCAAAAAAGCAGTTCTATACGGTTCAGGAACGTGTTGATATGGCTCGCAAATCTTTGGCAGGTTATAAGAATATTGAAGTAATTTCAAGTGATGGCTTGCTTGCTGATTTATACCGCGAACTTGGCTGCTCATCCGTTGTAAGAGGAATTCGTTCTGAGTCAGATTTCAGATATGAGACTGAGATGTATACAGCAAATAAGTTGCTCGAGAATTCATACGATGTAATATTATTGCCAACCAGAGCAGATCTCTCTGTTACAAGTTCCAGCATTGTAAAAGAAGTTGGACACTATGGCGGAGACATATCGAAAATGGTGCCAAGTGAGATACATGATTTTGTTGCAGAAACCCTTAAGAAAGGCAGGAATTAATAAATATGGACAATCAGAGATATAATCCAATCGCTCACATCGACGAGATTATTCAGCTTATCGAGAATGGTGGTACAATCCCATTTTCGACTAAGGTTACAGTTGATCAGGAGGTAATTATTGGAGAACTTAAGTTCCTCCGCGACAGCCTTCCTAAGGAAATCGAAGAGGCAAACAAGATTGTTGCTGAAGGTACACATCTCATTGATGTAGCTCGTAAGAATGCTGCAAATATGGCTGACAAGGCTGATATCGCATATAAGAATAAGGTTAATGAGCATTCAATTACAAAGGGTGCTCAGGAAGAAGCAATTAGAATTCAGAATGAGGCTCAGGCTTTCTACGATGAGACCTGCCGTAATGCTGACCGCTATGTTAAGGAAAAGCTCGAAAAGGTTAATTCCTCAATTGCAAAATGCGCAGCTGAGATCTCTATGAATCTCAAGGAAGTTGAAGCAAGACTTAAGGACGATATGTAATTAAGTTATTTATTAAGATTGGTTTTAATAACTGTCTCAAGGTTATATGGCTTTGGGACAGTTTTTTTGTTGATGGATGTTTTTCATGGTAGGATGCCGCGGTAGTTGGTACACTCTACCGCGGATTAATGGTAAGACGTTACGGTAACCGTCACTTACACACTTATTTAATGAATAAGACGTAAAAGTCTATGTACATGGTCTAGGTCGCCTAGACCGGTAACCTAGAATTTAAGGCCAAAAATGCCAAAAGTCTATGTATGTGGTCTAGGTAGCCTAGACCGGTAACCTAGAATTTAAGGCCAAAAACGCCAAAAGTCTATGTACATGGTCTAGGTAGCCTAGACCAGTAACCTGGAATTTAAGGCCCAAAACGCCAAAAGTCTATGTATGCGGTCTAGGTAGCCTAGACCAGTAACCTAGAATTTAAGGCCAAAAATGCCAAAAGTCTATGTACATGGTCTAGGTAGCCTAGACCAGTAACCTAGAATTCAAGGCCAAAAACGCCAAAAGTCTATGTACATGGTCTAGGTAGCCTAGACCAGTAACCTGGAATGTATGACTTTCACGCTACGATGTCGCGGTAGCCGCGACATCAAACCGCGGATTTCATATAGCTATGCCACTTTTTTCTATTCAAAAGATGTATAATTAGAATATATGAATTAATGAGAGGTTATTTTATGCTTCTTGGTGCCAGAATTATAAATTATGACATATTTGATGATGACATTATGGGTTGTCTCATGGAAGACTATCCTGATGGACTTCGCATGACAAGACTTACAGCTATGATTGGACGTAATCAGACTGGTAAGACTTCATTTATTGACAGTTTGAATTTCGTAAAAGATACGGTCAGAAGAAATGTTACTGAGAGTTCAACTAATCATGGAAGACCAGGATTTTCAAAACTAGTAATTGATAACACAAATGAAGCAGTTTTTAAGCTGTATTTTAAACTTCCTTCAATTGATCCAGCGTATAAATATATTCTTACCCAGTATGAATTAAGTGTAAAAGCCAATGCTTTTGGAAGTCCAGAGATTAGTTCTGAGAAGCTTTATATGCTTAGTAAAAATAGCGATGAGACTTATACCAAGACTTCCATTATGGAGATAACAAATGGGGAAGGTTTTATCATTGGTAAATCTGGTAAAGAAGAAGTTGAGCTTGAGGATAAGGCAGTTACTGCGCTTGGAACCTTTGGTAAGATTACCAAATATTCTGTTATCTGCAGCACATACCGTGAGATTATGAGATGGTTTTTCTGCAGATTTTCGGCGGAGAATAAGAGTACATATTTTGCTGATGGCAATGCGCCTGGAGCACATAAGCACCTTAACAGCGACGGAACCAATGTAGGTAATGTGCTTTTGTATCTTAAATCTCTTGATGAGAGAAAATATAATGAGCTGATAAACGAGATTAGAAGTAAAATCCCAACTATGAGAAATGATGGGAAGTTACCAGAAAATGTCGAGAATAGTCCTGACAGATTGTTTTTATATCTGCTCCTATTTAACGATCCAGAGCCATATTCAACTATTTTTATTGAGACTCCGGACAGAGATTTGTATCACGATATGGTAGACGTTTTATCAACTGCCATGCGCCAGTTCTCACTTAAGAGGGGATTATCGCAGATTATGTTTTCGACACACAATCCTTATATAGTTGAGACTATGTCTCCGAATGAGATCTGGGTATTCAAGAGAGATTTCGAAAGGAATAAGGGTGATGTGACTGTCTCATGTGCAGCAAGTAATAAGACAGTTAAAGAATTATCAGGCGAAGGCATCGGGATGGGCGCCATCTGGTATGGCGGTCACCTTGACTGACGTGCGACCGACGTGCAACTGACGTGCAACCAACGTGCGATCGACGTGCAATCGACGTGCAACCAACGTGCGATCGACGTGCAACTGACGTGCGACCGACGTAAGATAAAAATAAGTCTGGCCGCGGGGCACACAAAGAATAAAAGAGAAGAACAAAAAAACAGGCAAAAAAGAGATTTAATTCATGAGGGTAGAAATATTATCAGAAGACAAATCAGGCTCTGTAGTAGTAAAAAGACTTACTGAGAGACTACTACAAAAGATGGGCGTAGAGTTTGAACTTTACGTCAGGCCTCATCGCGGCTGTGGAAGTCTTCCTAAGGATATGGACTCACCACCAGCGCCTTTGACGAACAGCCTTCTCGGACTTCTTCCAGCTGAACTTCGTGCGTATAACCGTGTATTAACACCTGATAAAGATGTTCTGGTTGTTATTATGGATTCTGATGATAAGGATCCTAATGAATTAAGAGATAAGCTTTATAGCGTGTGTAGACTCTACTGTCCTTCAGTAAGAACTGTCGTCGGACTTTGCACAGAGGAGATTGAGGCGTGGCTTCTTGGAGATTTTGAAGCAATAATAGAGACTTTCCCTGAAGCAGACGTTAAGGCTCACGATTCGTATACTCAGGATTCAGTATGTGGTACCTGGGAGAAGCTTTGCGAGGTAGTTGAACCAGAAGGTTTTGAGGAGCTGCTTAATATCGGCTATCCTGCAATTGGCAACTACAAAGCAATGTGGGCTGACAAAATATCCATGAATATGGATCCGGAACGTAATGTGTCTCCAAGCTTTATTTTATATAAAAATGCGCTTCTTCAGGCGATAAAAAATCCTCAGGCAATAAACAAGCCTAGAGTAAAAAGAACATCTTTTTAAGGATTAATATGGGTAAACACTTTTATATACATATTCCATTTTGCATTAATAAATGTCAGTACTGTAGTTTTTATTCTGAGAGACCAGAATCAGATGAAGTCCTGCTTAATTATAAGAATGCGGTTATAAAAGAGATAGAACTAACTTCCCGTGATAAAGATATGATAGAAACTTATGCTTCAGATGAAGATATGGATACTATCTATATAGGTGGTGGCACACCTTCTGTTATGCCGCCTGAATTTCTTATAGAGATAATCGAGGCTGTTTCTTTAAATTTTGGTGTTGATATAAGTAAGAATCCTAAGACTGAGATAACTGTTGAGGTTAATCCTTTCACAGCTGATTTTAATAAACTGCAGGCTTTAAGAGATGGCGGATTTAACCGTATATCTATAGGAGTTCAGTCTCTTGATGAAGGCGTTCTTAAAACTCTTGGCCGTCTTCATGATTCGAATACTGCAGTAAATACTATTTTAAACGCCAAGAAAGCTGGATTTACCAATATCTCAGCTGACCTTATAATTGGCGTTCCTGGTGAGACACTAGAAGGCGTTATTAAAGACACAAAGACTTTGATCAACCTTGGGGTTACTCATTTAAGCTCATATTCACTTAGTATTGAAGAGGGTACGCCTTTCTTTACCAAATACAAAAATCTCTATGAATTTGTAGATGAAGACTTAGAGCGCCAGATGTATCACGGGCTTCGTTCTAGCTTAAGTGAAGCTGGCTTTATTGATTATGAGATATCAAATTCTTCTCTTCCTGGATTTGAGAGCCGTCATAATGGCTGCTACTGGAAGGGCTCTGAATATTATGCATTTGGTGCAGGAAGTCACGGCTACGTTAATAGCAAACGCTTTGCGCATGACGATAATTATAGAAGCTATATAGATAAAATGAGTAAACCTGATGTTCTTCTTAAGGATATCTGTAAGATTGAAGAATGTCTTAGCACTGAAGATAAAATGAGAGAATATATGATGCTTGCCTTTCGAACAAAGAAGGGCGTGGATTTTGACTTTTTTTCTCGAAAGTTCAATGAAAATGCTCAAAAACTATTCGAATCTGAACTTAAAACTCTCCAGGAGAAAGGCTTAATAGCGTGTGTTGACGGGCATTTTGCAGCAACACAAAAAGGCCTCGATTTTGCCAATATTATTTTTGAAGAATTTGTTTGACATTTTTTGACTTTGACGTATAATGTAATTGGCACTCGAAGAGGTAGAGTGCTAATTCGATACGAAGGAGAGCAAAAAGATGTCACTTGATAATCGTAAGAAGCAAGTTTTACAGGCAATTGTTGATGACTATGTTTCTACATCTGAACCAGTTGGTTCCAAGTCACTTATCGAGCGTCATAACTTCAGTGTAAGTTCAGCTACTCTTCGTAACGAGATGGCCGAACTTGAGAAGTTAGGCCTCATTGAGAAGCCACATACTTCTGCAGGAAGAATTCCATCAGATAAAGGCTACAGAGAATATGTAAATTCTCTTATGAGGATGGATGTTCTTTCTGATAAGGATATGGAAGAGATTAAGACAGGCATCTCAGACAGTGTAAATCAGATTACAGACCTTATAAGAAATGCCGCTAATACTTTGTCCAAGACAACAGGTTATGTATCTTTGGCACTTACACCAAAGCTCACCAAGAGTTATCTCACACAACTTAAGATGATGATGATTGAGCCAGGTAAGGCTTTGGTAGTTGTAGTATTATCTGCTGGTGTGGTTAAAGATAAGATTGTAAGAATTCCTAATTTCCTTACAAATGAACAGATTTATCAGATATCTAACGAAGTGGAGAAGAGTCTTTGTGGTAAGCCATTAGATGAGATTACACTTATTACTGTTTCTTCAGCAGTTAAGGATACACCACTTCCTGATTCACTTTTAAATCAGATTTTATATGAGGCTTATGTAACCATAAAGCAGGCTGATAAACTTGATGTTTATCTTGAAGGTGAGCACAAACTTCTGGCTCTTCCTGAATTTAAAGAGATGAACAGAGCCAAAGATCTTCTTGGCACACTTGCAGATGATGGCATGGTAGCAGGTTATGTAAGAGAACTAAGTAGTAATAATCCTGATGATAAGAATAATCAGTATATGATCAGAATCGGACAGGAAATTACTCTTGAAGGCTTAGAAGAATGTAGTTTTATTACAACAACATATAATGTTGGAGATGTTTTATCAGGTAACATCGGAATAATCGGACCTAAGCGTATGGAATATTCAAAGGTAATTTCGCAGGTCGATTTTGTAAGAAAAACACTTAATGATGAGATAAAAAAATTAACTGAATAAAGGCAAAACAAAAAAGCGAAAGGAGTAAATTAAGAATGCTTTTTGAAGATGAGAATAACGAGAATATCGAAGATATTGATAATGAGGAGACAGTAGAAGAGGAAGTTTCTGAGGAAGTAGAAGCTGAAGAAGTTGATACAGAAGAACTTCCAGATGGTGAGGATGAAGACGAGAGAGTTGCAGAACTTGAGAAGAGATACTTAAGTCTTTATGCAGAATATGAGAACTTCCGTAAGAGAAGTGTTAAGGAAAAGGAAGCTTTATATCAGGACGCAGTAGCAGAAGTATCTTCTTCCTGGCTTACTCTTCTTGATAATATCGAGAGAGCTATTACAGCCAATAAGGATGTAACAGCTGATAACTTTGAGAATGTAGTTCAGGGAGTTGAGATGCTCGGTAAGCAGGCAACAGATATCATCGCTAAGATTGGTATTGAAGAGATTGCCTGTGAGAGAGGTACAGAGTTTGATCCTGAACTTCACGAGGCAGTAATGCATGTAGAGGATGATTCCCTTGGCGAGCAGCAGATTGCTAATGTATTCCAGAAGGGATTTATCTATAAGGGTAAGGTTATAAGACACGCAGTAGTACAGGTTGCAAACTAAGCCCTAAGAATTACTAAGTTTATTATTTATTGATAATAAAGGGATATAACTAGAAATATTAGAAAAGGAGAAAGATTATGGAAGATTTTATTAGATCTAACTTGGTTCCAACAGTTATTGAATCATCAAGCCGCGGCGAGCGTGCATACGATATTTATTCACGTTTGCTCAAGGAGAGAATTGTTATTCTGTCAGATGAGGTAAATCACGTAACAGCTAGCCTTATTACAGCTCAGCTTCTTTTCCTCGAGGCAGAAGATCCTGATAAGGACATTCAGTTCTACATCAACAGCCCAGGAGGATCTGTTACAGATGGTCTTATGATTTATGACACAATGCAGCTCATTAAGCCAGATGTACAGACAATCTGTATGGGTATGGCAGCATCAATGGGTTCAGTACTTCTCGCAGCTGGTACAAAAGGTAAGAGAGCAATTCTCCCTAACGCAGAAGTAATGATTCACCAGCCTTTGGGTGGTGCACAGGGTCAGGCAACAGAGATTTTGATTGCAGCTGATCACATCAAGGCAACAAGAACACGTCTTAACTCAATTCTTGCAGAGAGATGCGGAAGACCTCTTGAGGATCTCATGAGAGATACAGACAGAGATAACTGGATGACAGCTCAGCAGGCTCTTGAGTACGGTATCGTAGATAAGATTCTTGACGTTAAGAAGTAATAAAGAAGAATAAGTATATTTTCATTCGGAGGATATTAAAATGGCAAAGGTAATTGGTATTGATTTAGGTACAACTAATTCATGCGTAGCAGTAATGGAAGGTTCAGAGGTTGTAGTTATTCCTAATCCAGAAGGAGCTAGAACTACTCCTTCAGTAGTTGCTTTCTCAAAAACTGGTGAGAGACTTGTAGGTCAGGTAGCTAAGAGACAGGCAGTTACAAACCCAGATAAGACAATCCAGTCTATCAAGAGAGAGATGGGTACAAGCTACAAGGTAAATATTGATGATAAGGCTTACACTCCACAGGAGATTTCAGCTATGATTCTTTCTAAGTTGAAGTCAGATGCTGAGGCTTATCTTGGTCAGACAGTAACACAGGCTGTTATCACAGTTCCAGCATATTTCTCAGACTCACAGCGTCAGGCTACAAAGGATGCTGGTAAGATTGCTGGTCTCGAAGTATTGAGAATCATCAACGAGCCAACAGCAGCTTCACTTGCTTATGGTCTTGATAAGGAAAATGATCAGAAGATTCTCGTATTCGACCTTGGTGGTGGTACATTCGATGTATCTATCCTTG
>JAKSRE010000080.1 GCA_024403775.1 Clostridia bacterium
ACGAAGAACTCAAGTCACTAACACGTTATCGCTTTGATAAAGTTAAGGAACGTGCCAAACTTAAATCATCCATTTCACGGCTTGTCTGCATCTTATTTCCAGAACTAGAAAAGCTTGTTCCAACTCTTCATCTGAATTCAGTTTACGATTTACTCTATGAATTTCCTGGGGCAAAGCAGATAGCTAACGCACATCTAACAAGACTATCTAATCTGTTGGAAGCATCTTCCAAAGGCCATTACACCAAAGATACTGCTATTAAATTCAGAGAAGCTGCCAGAACATCGATTGGTTCAAACATGCCAGCTAAATCTCTCGAACTGAAACACACCATTAAACTCATTCAAGAACTAGATTCAGAAATCGAAGAAATCGAAAACGAAATCAAAACCATCATGGATGAGATTAATTCGCCAATCCTGAGCATTCCAGGAATCAGCTATCGTATGGGTGCAATGATTATCGCTGAGATAGGTGATTTCAGTCAGTTTGATTCTCCTGATAAGATACTTGCCTTTGCCGGTATGTCGCCCTCCACTTATCAATCTGGACAACTAGATAATTGCTATGCCCGTATGGAAAAGCGTGGATCCAGATATCTACGATATGCCTTGTATAATGCCACCGCGTATGTCTGCTTATGGGATCCAACCTTCAAAGCTTATTTAGCCAAGAAACGATCCGAAGGCAAGCATTATTATGTTGCAATGTCACATGCAACAAAGAAACTGGTTCGAGTCATATATCAGCTTGAATCATCTGGTCAGCAATACATAAAAGCTAATTAATCATTCCAATATCATATCTTCTTGTCAGAGCACCATTACTGATGCTCTATTTGTCATGCAATTTTCAATGTACTGATTGCGATAATATAGTTATCGCCACTATATTCAAAAAACTTTTCTGTTTTCTAAACTTATTCTTGACTATTTCTAATAGTTAGTCTCGTTTTAATTTAATATCCGCTGTAGCAATTCTTAAAAGATAGTCAAATATGAATATCACTACGGTTACTTTATCAATAATATTAAATACAACACTTTCACTATGCGTACATAGTGGAATAATACTGACTATAATAGTAAACATCATAAAGAAATCATAGACACTACTCAACCTGTCATTGTCTGTACTAACTTCTATAATCTCGTATATTCGTTTCCTCATTATATAAACAGCCTTTCTTTGTATCTTATATGAATTAATTATAATCTGCTTATATTGACCTTACAACTAAAAAACTCCATACAGATTTCTCTGTATGGAGTCTATAGTTCCTTAGTCACTCTAATATTTTACAATTTTACCACCGTTTTCAACAGTATATGATGCGGTTTCAGAATCATAAGTTACGAGTTTTCCACTTCTTGCATACTGCATATATAATATCTTTCCGCGGGTACTATACATAATTACAAAAGAAACCTCATTCTTACCTAGATTTGAGAAATAGAATTTATAATTTCATAATTGTAGGATCCGCGCCAAACCATGTTTGGACCTCATTATATTCCGTACAATTATTAATCCAAGCAACTCCAAATGTAAATATTTTTGTCTTAGTCCCCACTAAAATAACGTAATCTACTCCATTATCCTGATATTCATTATCATAATCGTATATAGTTGAAATTCTCTCTCCATTTATATATCCTGAATCACCTTCCATACCAATAGATAATTTTGCTCCACCATTATAAAAACTCTTAAGTTCAAGGTTTTCTCCTGATTCTATATTATCCATCTCACTTGGTATATAATCTCGTATTTTACATGAAATTATATGCTCTCTTCCGTCTGGAACGAATGGAACTTGTATTGCATATCGTCCTTCAACATCTTCGCAAGAAGAATCCACATCTACTAGCTGAAAATCGTATTCAATTTCTCTGCCATCAATTAAAATATCTATCTCTCCTAGCGGAGTAACAAGTTTCATTCTTAATCATTCTCCTTTTTAAGTCTCACTATAAAATTCATATCATTAGTTCTTTAATATCTTATCATACAATTACCATTGCAATAACATTTACGCAATAGACAATGCATCAAAATTATCAATCATCCATTTTGTCATCTTTACATTAACTTCATAGATATCATGATATTTTTCATTTTCTGAAAAATAAGCTGTCGCGATAAGCTGATTTGAAATAATAATATAAGGAATCGCTTCTTTTTCAACATCGGAAAGCTTTGCAACTGAGTCAAACCCAGTCATTATTTCGCGATAAATATTTATCCACTTAGTGAGTTTTTCCTCATTTCCGTCTTCAAAACTCTCTGACAGAATTGCAGTTGCAGCATAACAAGGATCATAAATGCGTACATTTTTCTCAGTCAAATCAAAATCAATAAATCCCCACTCATCACCTGATACAATAATATTACCAGGATTAGGATCTCTATGGATAATCTGCTTAGGTAAGTCTGGATAAATTTCAGCTAGGCGCTCAATAAACTGTACTGCATAAGACCTGCTAACATTTAGCTTACCTGACAGCGATGGAATAGCCCAATCTTTTACTGCTACAAGCAGATTATTTTCATCAACTACTGCATCGACTTTCTTAAGCGCAAGACTTAACTGTCCTATTATTTCTCCGATGAATCTTGCATTTTTCTCATAATTATCTAAATATAAGGCGCTCGCCTTTATTCTTTCTCCATGAATTCTAGTAGTTACAAAGAAATACAAGCCTTCCTCTTCTACATAATCTGCTCCAGTTGTTGTTTTTATCACAGTTGCTGTCACAA
Organism: Clostridia bacterium; assembly: GCA_024403775.1. Classification (GTDB taxonomy): domain Bacteria; phylum Bacillota; class Clostridia; order Saccharofermentanales; family Saccharofermentanaceae; genus Saccharofermentans. The sequence goes on from JAKSRE010000080.1 coordinate 2,761, forward strand.
GGCCAACATTTCTAAGCGCTTCTGATAAATCCATTGTCTTTTTTACTACACCAAGGTTGGCTGTAAACTTAATAATATACTCTTTACCTACATAATACGCTGACTCATTAATATTACCTGTTTCTTCATAAACAATATCTGCAATTGCTTCCTTTTCAAGTCCATAATGCCTTAATATTTCTGCTATCTTTTTATGATTCATAATAATGTGTTCCTCCTCTATAAGGTTAATCCGATAAGGCTTCTTTACCTTAAATTTCTCAAGGTATTCCTTCGGCGTATATCCAATTTCGCGACAGAAGGATTTATAAAAACCCGCATATGTCTCATAACCATAGGCCATTACTATATCTGTTTTCTTATTATCAAGACTAATATCGTATATTGCATTTAGAAGTTTACGCCTTGTAATGTATTGCATTACTGGCATTCCCACAGCGCTTTGAAAAAGTCTATATAAATGAAATATCGAATATCCGGTCATATTTGATAAATCTTCTGCACATATTTCTGCCTTTAAATTATCTTCGA
>JAKSRE010000081.1 GCA_024403775.1 Clostridia bacterium
TGTTAGTGTTTTGAAGGAAAAATCACATTAAATATAACAAGTCCATCATTACATTCCACAGTTATCTTTGCATCATTTACATCAGCTATAGACTTTGCAATAGCAAGCCCAAGTCCATAATGGCCAGAAAATTCATGTGAACTATCTGTTCTATAAAATCTCTCAAATAGCTTTTGTCTCTCACTCATAGGTATTTCTTCTCCTGGATTCGAGACACTAAGCACTTTTTTACCTTTTGATTCGTACAGTTTCACAAAAATTTTATTTGTTTCACTATTGACACACGTGGTATGGGAAATAGCATTGTCCACAAAGATAGTTACAAGCTGTTTTATGCCATTCTCATTGGCATTTACAATGATTTCATCTGGTATTTCCGATTCTATTAATATATTTTTCTCGAAAGCTGCTGCCTCCATTGAAACAATTACACCATTCACAAGATGAGATAAATCAATAAACGTTTTCTGAACAGTCCTATTTTCGTTTTTAGCGAGTTCAAGAAGCTCAGAAACTAATTCCCTCATGCGATCATTCTCATATGAGATATTTTCAAGCCACTTATTCTCCCCTATTTCTCTCTGAAGAATATCAATATTAGCGGCCATAGCAGCTATAGGAGTCTTTAACTCGTGACTCGCATCAGCAGTAAACTGCTTTTGTTTCTGATAGCTTTCTTCCATAGGAGTAACAATATGTCCAGCGATTCTTACAGAGATAATTGTAATAATGACAGTTGCAATTACTCCAAATAGCACTGTAAACATGAAAACTCGCTTAAAACTGTCTGTAATAACTATATTGTCCATAAAGCACACTAGTGTATCACCATCTTTTTCTCCAACAATGTATAAAAACTCACTTGTTTTACCTCTCATTTTAGGAGCAAAATTCCATGCATATTCAATAAGCTCTTCGTTTGAGAATAATGAATCTGCACCATTTTCAAGCACCTCTGCACTTCCGTCAGATGATATTTTAACAGTGTAGAATATATTTAGTTTCAGGTGTCTCTGTATTTTTTTCTCACCAAAATCATTTGGTCCAAACGGTCCCCGTCCGCCTTCTTCATGTCCAGGGATATCAGGTCTGTCCTTTGGAGAATTTCTGTTCATATTATTATCATCTGTCATCATCATAAGATGTGATTCAAGTACTTCATAGTTCTGTCTTATTGTTGAGTAGTAGCTTGATATAAACACAAGTCCCAAAGTTCCAACTAGAAGCGCGGTAAGAATTGCAAGAATCGTAAATACAATTTTTCGTTTTGCCTTTTCAAACATTCTCATACCTCATTTCATAGCCAACACCACGTATGGCTTTGATTTCAGTCTTTGATCCCAAGTATTTTAATTTTTTTCGTACAAATGTCATGTAAACTTCAACATTATTGTACTCTGCCTCATTTTCATATCCCCATATTTTAAGTGCAAGCTGCTCCCTAGTCATTATCTGCCTTTTATTTGCAATTAGGATTTCAAGTGTTCTGAATTCTTTGTCCGAAAGACGTACCTCTACACCTGTTTCTTTATTTATAAGATTCATTGTATTGGTTTCGAGAACGATATCGCCAAAAAACAATCTGCCTTCATCCACATTATATTGTCTTCTGATAAGAGCTCTAAGTCTTGCAAGCAGTTCCTTTGTTACAAAAGGCTTTGTAAGGTAATCGTCTGCACCACAATCTAAACCGTTAACTTTATCATCTACGTCACTTTTAGCCGTCAACATTAGTATTGGTGTTCTAATACCTCTTTTTCTAGCTTCCCTTGCAATCTCAAAGCCATTTTTATGAGGAAGCATGACATCAAGAACAGCCAGATCATATTCGTCTCCTGTCAAGGCATCGGCACCATCCTGTCCGTCCACAAACCAGTCAACCTCATAATTTTCCTGTGTTAGTATCTCGCATAATGCCTGCCCCATTCTTTTTTCATCTTCCACGAGAAGTAGTTTCATTTAAGTATATCTCCAATCCACTTTATATATACTATAATGCATCTTTTGTTTGTACCTGTCCACATACAATATTTAAATTTCCATTTCTTGTTCTTATTTCATCAAGAAATTCCTTTGGTACTATATCCTGCTTCATAGTAACTGTATATCTAACCTCGTAAAGAGTTCCAAGGTTTGTGGTCTTTACACTTTCGAATTTAACTGATTTTGTAAAACGCTCAAAGATATCATCAAAGATGCCTTCATAGTCTAAATCCTCAGGTATTGTGACTCTTAAGTCCCTTACACAGTTATCTTCGTCCCCGAAGTTAATTGTACACATTACAATCTGGAATGCTGCGACAACTATGAAGAAAATCACTGCAAGTCCAATATATCCCATTCCAGTAGCAAGACCTAATGTCATCGCCATAAAAATAGCAGTTATCTCCCTGCCATTTCCTGGTGCCGAACGGAATCGCACAAGACTAAACGCCCCAGCCACTGCAACTCCTGCTCCTAAATTTCCATTCACTAGCATTATAATAAGCTGAACGATTACGGGAAGCATTGCAATTGTAATTAGAAAGCTTTGCGTTGCCCTATTTTTGTATTTGCATAAAATAGCACTAAGAACTCCTAAAATAATAGATGTCGCCGTACATAATAAAAATACCTGAATTGATAATGATGTCTGTATAATAGAATTAAGCACTGTGTCTTATCTCCTTTCGATTCTTTCCAACAATTATTTCCTTATAAAATGTTCCATATTTCGAATATGATGTAGGTTTTATTTCTAACTCTGAAAGTAACTTTGCCATCCAGAGAGGCACCGTTCCTGGCACCTTGATTTCCATTAAAACCATACCCTCCGGAAGCAGGTTTTTTCCAAAGTCACCACGTCGTAAATCGAGTGCATACTCTCTATAACGTATATTCTGATCAAAAGTTACTCTTATATCTGAATTTTCTCTTCCCGCATATGAAGTTCGGTCATATGCTATATATACCTTCGGTTTGGATTTATACATTTTCTGAAAGTATTCAATTTCTTTGCCTATCTGAGTATCTGGCGATAGTTGCTCGCATCCCATTAGGTATTTTTCTACTAATTCAGATGCCATCGTAATTCTTCTTTTATATACTATCCCATCATATTTTTTCTTAAGCTCTATAAATATTTCGTCTCCTGTTTTCGGGGTACCATAGCTTCTTACTCTAAGCTTTTCCTTATAAACTGGCCCCTCGATTGATTTTCTAATCAAATCCCAATTATCTGTATCGTAGTAAATATTACAGTTTGTTGTCTGTCCATATATATCCGGTT
>JAKSRE010000082.1 GCA_024403775.1 Clostridia bacterium
TTTTCGTTATGGTTTCTAGACATAGCCAAGTAGTATTTGTTGTTTTACAATACTGGCATCGATGGGGAGAATGCGTAATGCACTCCGACCATGCGTGAGTCTAATTTCCGTTTTCTACTTCCTGTTAGTCCACAATATGCCAATATAAATTGCGGCAAAATTAGTGATAATTTGCGACATGTTAGTTATTTTATGGACTCGTTAACACTTTGGGATGGGGAAATATATCAGGAAGGACGATTAGCTATAACCTATGGGCAGTAATTCTCGTACAAACTAGAGATTTCGGTTTGGTTTCACAAATGTTTTGAACAAACTGATACACAATAATAAAGAAGAGTGTATGAAAGGAATATCAAGTATAATTGAGACTATAAAAGAGTATCGTATAGCAGAGTATTTGCTGTCCACCGTATTTGTTCTGTATATATTCATTGGCTATGAAGAATCATTGAAAGAGTTGTGGGACGTTTATGTCGTCAAGCATCTAGCTAAAATCACATCAAATGGGTGGCTAGTTGCTTTGTGCTCCTTATCTTTGCTTTTTGTTTATCTTGACATCAAGAATAAGTTTAAGAACCGTTATATTTATGATGCTAAATGCGTATATGGATTAGCGATCACCTCATTTATACTGGCTTATTATAGAATTTCTGATAGTTACGTTTATCTCGCCTGGCTCTTTTGTATTACGTATGTAGATGTTGTAATACTTATCTGTTTGTGTCATGTATTTACGGCAATAGTAAATTATGTCAGAAGTAAATTATCACAGACGCATAAGTCTCAAGATGATTCCAACAATACCATCATTATAGATAGCCCCATTTTATCAATTAAAGATGATGTTTTGGGCTTAGAAGACGAAGTTCATAAACTGGCTAAAGAAATCAGTTGTTTAAGAATGGACAAAACTTGGAGTGTCGCAATTATTGCTCCATGGGGTGCCGGTAAAACGTCTTTTATGAATATGGTAATTGAGCAGCTTGAAAAACAAGATAAAATAGACATTGTCCGTTTTAATCCTCGTGATAGCAAGTCGTACAAGTCTATTCAAGAAGATTTTTTTACAACTATCACTAGTGCTCTTTCTAAATACGATAGCAGATGCAATGTTCTTATAAAAGATTACATGGCATCTTTACAGCTTATTGACAATAGGCAAATAATTGAACGAGCCGTGAATTTTTATAAGATATGGGATAAAAACGACCTCAAGGAACAATTGACAGGGGTGTTCAATGGTCTAAAGAAGAGTATTTTAGTGTTTATTGATGATTTTGATAGATTATCAAAGGATGAGATATTGGAAGTCTTGAAGTTAATAGATAGCAATGCAGCATTCAACAATCTTATTTTTTTTACCGCATACGATAAGGAACAAGTGAACAAATCACTAGGAGAATCATATAAAACAAAAGATGCGTGTTTCGTAGATAAATTTTTCATGTACGAATATCATATTCCATCAAGACCATATAGTTTTATTCTAAACTATATAAACAAAGCTATAAGTGAGAATGTATGTGAGGACGAAAAAGTATTATCTCAATTAAGGTACTTTTTTCAGGAGTATGTACCGACATTACGTGATGCCAAACGTTTTATTAACCAAATAAAAGTTGATTATCAATATGTAAAAGGAGATGTTTATATTGACGAGTTCTTTTTAGTTCAGATGATAAAATATAAGTATCCGCAACAATATAAGGCGTTATTTAACAAGAAATACATTGAAGACAAAAGTCTTATTACATTTCGCGAAGTATGGTATTTGAAGAAGGATATTGATGAAGATGCAAAAGCAATTCTTCCTGTTTTGCACCATCTGTTTCCTGTAGATGGCGATTTCCAGTCAGAAAAATACCGTCATATATATGATATGAAGAGTTTTGACAATTATTTTATCAACCAAATATCTGGAGCTCTGCGTATTGAGAAATTGAATAGTGTCTTTTATGAAAAGAGAGAAGATGTATTCGTTCAAATTGACAGATGGCTTGAGAATGAAGATGAAATGAATGATCTTGTTGCTTTTCTTAGCAGTAAGAATATGGATGAGTTTGCCAATGGTGCGCTATTCTTGCGATATGCAGAAGTTGTTACCTACTTGGCTACTAGGTATCAAAGTAGCAGAACGATGCCCTTGTTTTACAGACTTATATACAAGCCCAATCTTGACGGATATAAGGATAAGTATAACCTGGTACTAGATGATTACAAGGAAAGCCTATTGAATATTATCTCAGATATAAAAAATGACGATAACCTTAGTTTGGCTAAGAGGATTCATTACGGATATGTCACATTAGAGTTGAACCACAAAGAGGAACTGATTACTGATGAAGATATTTGGCCAACTATTAAGTCATATTTCATTTCAACTGCTATAAACGATAATGAGGAGAAGATTATCAGTTGGTTATATGATTGCTCGGTTCAGATGGAATTACCGTCAAGAATGATTAGGCTTGACAGTGATTGCTTAAAGAAATATAAAGAGCATATCACAAAAGCACCCGAATACTATTTGTCCAAATTTGTTAGACTTGGAATGCAATCTAATAATCCAGAGTTTAATACTGTTTCTTGCGAGCCCTTTTGGAGACAGATATTTGGTAATGAAACAGACTTTGAAAATTGGCTAACAGGATGTTTGGCTAAGAAAATTGAGCGCTCCTCGCTTGTCGATAATTTCTGGAAGTTGTATAAGGCAAATGGTTATAATCCTATATCCTTTGAAAATCAAGGGAATGTGCAAGATAAGATTGATAGTGGACTTGTCGAAGAGGTAAAAATGTTGACTCAGTTACAAGGGATAGAAAACCGCGTTTCGCAAATCCCATTTTACTCTGAAGAATTGTCAAGTGATGATCTTGACAGTAACAAGGAGAAACTATCTCAATTGTTAGATTCTTTAGGGAACATTAAATTATACATAAAACTTAATGGCTCGATTAGAGAAACTCTCAAATCCAAAATGGATAGTTATTCCTCCATAAATTTCTAGTCGCGGTTCTATTCCTTTTTTTATGCTCCAGACTTATTGGCAGCTTCATTCCACCAACATCTCCAGTCTTTTACTCCAAGCCTCTAACGTGTAGTCCGTCTTGCGGATTTTTCCTATCCACTCTCTGATGAGATCCGATTTGTCAACGTGGCATATCGAAGCTCCGATGG
>JAKSRE010000083.1 GCA_024403775.1 Clostridia bacterium
CAAGTGTCTGACCTCTTTTTTACTTAAATATTTTCTCAATTTCTCTTTCTGTCATCTCTCTTTCATATTAGAAATAATTTCATTAAACTCCTTTAACGTACTTTCCTTCACAATGCCATCTGCCTCCATCTGTAGAATGGCAGCCTTTATCAAGGTATACACAGCATCGATATCAGACCTCTTTGCTAATCTGTATTCCATAACCTCCCCTTTATTCTTCCCCAAATAGTTTCATTTGTTTTCCTCTTTTTTCAACAACAAACTGTATCAACTTAGTTGCGGCTTCTCTATCATATGGGAATACCCTTTCCATATAAAGATAATAAATTAGCATGGACCAATACACCTCATAGCCACCATAATCAAATTCATCTTCTGTGGGAAAATACAAAAGACACCCATTGGTATATCCATTCATATAGAAAAATTCATCATTTAATCGCTTCGTTGTTTCTAGTGCAAAGCCTACCATAAACTCATATGGGCCGCCGCATATACACCAATCACCTACAGAAAAATACTGAATCTCTATAGTCTCAGTCTGCTTCAATATGCCTTTTTCTCTCAGCTGTTCTACTCTTTCAAGCCAACTATCTCCATCGATTCCACCAAGTTCTTTCGCTTCTTTAGCAACGCTAAATGCTTCCTCTTTATCAGGGACCTTTGAAGTCAGCTGTATATACTCTGAATGAATCCTGCTACTACAATCTGCATAGATAGTGATATCATCCATTACCTGGTCAAGACTCTGACTGATTACATTAGCCATATCATAAGTTGCAGTATTACTACATATACAATCTCTTCCATCGATAGGAACTTCCTCTGACCAATAGTACTTAGGTGCAGTATTACCGGCTGATCCCTGTATAACCATAACAGGACAATGATACTTTTCTCCCACCAACTCCCTTACTGCGCCAAAGAAGTCCGGAGAAATCAAATAGTTATCTCTTTTATACGAATTGGCATGCGCCGTAACTCTTAAAATCAGTAACTGTAGATGATGATTTTCCTCATCACATACTTTCAATATACCTACTCTATCATCCACATCATTACTAATTGGTCTTCTATTAACGCCTATTTCAGCTCTGGCATTTCCCCAGCCAACCAATATTGGCTTTAAATTTTGGACCGCCGTTTTCGCCGCTTCAACAAGTCTTTCACAAACCATAGTGAAATATTCCGGCATTGCAAATGCATTCGGTGCCGAATGTGTATGTGAAAAACAAACCATCACCTGCTTAGCGGAAATATCAAGTGCATCACTCACGCATTTTCGGACTTCATCTGTTAGTTCTTTTGTAAAACCCAGACTATCGATTGTGATCAAGCAAGAGCGGTAATCTGTTTCCCAAACTGCAACCTGTGCAATTAGTGGCTTATCTATTCCTTTAGAAAGATTATCAGGTCTGTAGAAACCAACCAAAACAGCAGGTTTATCCGGCGTAATATCTTTCTCGCAAAAACCAAATAACATCGTTATTCCCTCAATATTTCAAATTTATCTAAAATAGTTCATCCAATAAAATATAATATCTATATTTGTGACTATCAAATTCCACCCCTAACTCTTTCAGTAGCATTTGTGGTTCAAAATCCAAAAGCTTCTTTCCATCAGTATAGGTTCCGTCAAAATTATGTTGCAGACTCCTTATGGCAATTGCGATATCCTGCCATCTGTCTGCAGGTCCCATTTTCCCCAGATCAATAAATCCCTTAATTTCATTTTCTTTCACAAATATATTTGGTAGACAATAATCTCCATGCGATAATACAATATCTTCCTCTGGGCGATTATTCTGAAGCCATTTTAGAAGTTCCTCTGGGTTAGCAAAACCATTAGGGCCAAATGTCTCTGGCTCAGCATCTTCCACATCAACCAAGCCATTTCTTACATTATACTCTGCCGCCTTTAATCTCTCAGAAAGTCTACTTGTATTATATGGACAACCTTTTATATCTATCTGCCACAATTGTTTTAATCCATCTGCCGCGATTTTGATTAGTTTCTCTGGGTGTTGCAAATATGAATCTTCACAAAGCATCTGTCCATCTACCTTGCTCATAAGTGTATAAGCTATGTCGTTTATAACACTATATACAAAAATCTCAGGAATCCGAATCTGTTTACCAATCCATTTAGTCATAGCATACTCATTATCTGTTTCATGACTGCGTGGTTGGATTTTCAAAACGTATTCATCATAAATACGAACTTCTGAATCAGACATACCTACATCATTAAGCTCATATGGCTTTGTTCCAACAATTTTTTGAATATCGTTTGGAATATCATTTTTTTAAGGATTCATAGAAAACTCCTCTTTATTTTTCTAGTTTAATATCTTGCCATAGAATGCATTATCTGACAGCATTTTCTTAATTGATTCAAACTTGCAGTCACATAATTTTTCACATAAAGCCAAGACTTCGTCATTTACAAAATCAATAACCTCAAATCTCTTATAACCATCTTCTAAATGAAAAAGGAAAACCACTTTATCCTTTGCCAAATATTCATTCCAATATTCCACTTCAAGATAATGCTTTATAAAATCCTCCCAAATCTGCGCTTTATCTTCTGGAAAGGAGACCTGATAATTATCGTTATCCTTTTCGATTACAAATCCTTCCTTCTCAAGTTTGTAGATATTTTCATCTATTCCCATTACATATGAATAATACATATTCTTCACCACTTATTTTTATATCATCTGAAATGCCTTCAACGCCTCCATAATCGCATCCTCTTTCTCTTTCGGACACTGGGGCTGCCTTGCATCTTCCGACTTAGGAAGATTATGGTTCTCTCCCAATTCAATACCACACTTTCTCTTCACCTGCGCTATATACAGATTCGAAACATGCATCCCACCATTATGTTCAGCCACATATGCCTTTATCTCCTCATAAGTAGCCTTACTCTCCGCAGCGGTCAAATCCATCTCATCCATATCCAGCTTCACACTCACATGATGCTTTGCTTCGCGAAGTTTGGACAAAAGGCATACCGTCTCAACATGGTTCGACAGGCCGAGATTGATGTCAGATTTTTGCCGTGTACGGGGGAACA
>JAKSRE010000084.1 GCA_024403775.1 Clostridia bacterium
AAATTGAATCGCTTGTAATAATCGATAAGTCTGTTTTCAGTATCAATAGCTGTGACAGCATCCTTATGAGTATTAGCAAGTTCATTTTTGAAAGTTTCAAGTGCCATACAGATATCTGCATTATTTTCGGCAGGATCTTTTCCTTTGAAAACAACAGCACATTCCCATTCATCATGAAGAGGTGGTTTTTTAACATCTATTTCATAATGAACATTTTTTACTTTTGATAACTGAATGAAAAATTCAATTACATCTGAAAGTGTAGCTAGGTTTTCACTTTTATTATCTGAAATAAGATCAGAAAGTTTCATGTCAAGTGCAGTAGCAAGACTTTCCATAATAGAGATATTTAAATCAGTTTCTCCTTTCTCGTACATCTGAACCGCACGAATTGATTTACCAATAGCATCAGCTAATTGTTGCTGATTTAATCCTTTGGCTTTTCTGGCAATTCTGATACGTTCTCCGATTGATTTGAGTGTGGTATTTTCTTCCATGATACCCTCCTTATAAATTATTAATCTGCAATCATGTTGCGTCATAAATGCATATTAACATGAAAGAAATATGCAAGTCAAGTGCATATTATAAAAAATAAGTGTTGACATCTGCAACAATATTGCGTATATTAAATGTGCAACCAAATTGCAGAGTGATTTACTCTTATGAAGAAGATGTGAAAGAGGGTTGCAGATTTCTACGCAAAATATTATGAAAGGAGGTTTATATTTGGAAAATGAAATTGCGTATGTAAATCATCCCGCCTTTACTGGCAGAAATGTTCCGATTAAGGAAATAGCAAAAGCCATGGGTAAAGACCCAATGTACGTAAGACAAGGAATACAACAAGGGCTATTAAAGTTCGGAACAGCAATAAAGATAGGAACATCAAAAGAATTTAGCTATTATTGTTCGGATAAACTAGTCTGGGAGCAGACAGGGTATTTTAATCCGGATCCAGCAATCGCTTAGAAGGGAAGATTACAGAAATGACAGAAAACAATTTTAATGAAAACGTAAACCCGGATAAGCAGTCAGCACTTAAGGATGTTACTCTTGACGAGTTGCTCGATACTGTTTATCCACCAAGAACACCCGTAATTGAAGGGTTATTGTATGCAGGCACCTACTTATTTGTAGGTGCTCCCAAAATCGGAAAATCATTCTTAATGGCACAACTTGGAATACATGTTTCAAAAGGAATAGAGTTGTGGGATTACAAAGTCCATAAGGGAGAAGTCCTTTATCTTGCTTTGGAGGATGATTACGCAAGGCTTCAGAGAAGAATATCTCAAATGTATGGAGTAGAAGGAACAGATAAGTTTCATCTTGTAACGGAAGCGCCAGCTCTTAGTGAAGGATTAGATAGTCAGCTGGAGATATTTCTTAAAGAATATCCTGATTGCAAACTGATTATTATTGATACTTTACAGAAAGTGCGAAAGGCAAGTGGTGAATTATATAGCTACTCAAGTGATTATGAGGTTATTTCAAAACTTAAAAGCTTTAGTGACAAATATAATGTTTGCTTATTGGTTGTGCATCATACTAGAAAAATGGAATCATCGGATGCATTCGATATGATTTCAGGTACAAATGGCTTGCTAGGTGCAGCAGATGGTGCATTTATACTTCATAAAAAGAAGCGAACTGACAAGGAAGCTGTGATGGAAGTTGTGGGAAGAGACCAACAGGACCAGGAAATCACATTAGAGTTTGATATGGAGTTTTGCAGGTGGAACTTCGTAAAATCCGAAACTGAATTGTGGAAACCCAAACCTGATCCGGTGCTTGAACAGATTGCTGGTCTATTCACCGAAGAAGTTAAAGAATGGCAGGGAACATCATCAGAGTTATTGGATTTGTTACCGGAGATTAATCTGAAGCCCAACGCATTAACACGGAAATTAAATATATCTGTAGACAGGTTATTTAATGAATATGGAATTCATTACGAGAATAATCGAAACCATGAAGGCAGATATGTTATCTTAAAGAAACTTTAGATTGGTGACGATGTGTGACGATTGTGACGGTATTTGAGAGAGTGTAAGGCACTAGATAATATCGTCACTATCGACACAGTCGTCACGAGTAAAACGGAAAGGATGGGATTCGATATGAAAAATGTTCAGATATCTCAAGAACTATTTATAAAACTAATTCAATTTCATTTGCTAGATATTTATGATTCGGGCAATGAAATAAAAAAAGGTTTAGAAGAAAAGATTGATATGATGGCACGACACGAAGCATATACAAAATCAAAAACAGCATTATCTGAAGCGGAGCGAGAAAAGGCAAGAACAGAGTATCTTGATATGGTCGGTATGCATCCGGATTTCAGATGGTAGAAAAGAAATTAGCTAAGGCAAGCCCTCGGCGAATGAGAGCGAAATACACCCATTGCACAAATTACCATTTATGCAATAGATTTCTTTCGCAGCTGCGCTGGGCTTAGCCTGTTACCACAGGAGGAAAAGATTATAGGAAAACATTCATTTGTAAGACAATACAAACTAGATGATGTAAAGGGAAGGTTGGATTATGTCAGCAATCCTGATAGACAGGAGCATCTGTTTGCATCATTTGATACAGCCGGTACAGATACATTTTGGGATTATCTTGCCGGTGAAAGTCAAAAAGCATTTAAGCAATCCGGGGCAAAAGGAAAGTGTCTGGAGGCAAGAGAACTGGTTATAATGCTTCCACCTTCGTTTCAAGAATATGATCCGGATGCGTTATTAAAATTATTTACTTTGAAATTTTATAATGAATATGGACTTCACTGTCATTCAGGATTACATCTAAATAAGGCTGAATCAAATTATCATATTCACTTGGTATATAGTGAGAGAAAACTTCTTGAGCAACCAGAGCATAAGAT
>JAKSRE010000085.1 GCA_024403775.1 Clostridia bacterium
TAGTCGATTATGTACTATTGTGATAATATAAGTTTAGAAAATTTCTGTTTTATGAATTGATTTGTGAAGAATGGAGGACTCAAATTTTGTTAGATTATAGGCTTATGACAATTGATGATTATGAAGCTTCATATGATTTATGGATTAAATGTGGAAATGGTTTGAACAACAAAGATGATTCGCGGGAAGGTATTGAAAAGTATCTTAATCGTAATCCAAACACTTCTTATGTTGCAGTACTTGACGAAAAGATAGTTGGAGTCATTCTTTGTGGTCATGATGGAAGAAGAGGAATAGTTCAGCATACGTGTGTATCACCAGAATGCAGGAAAATGGGAATTGGAAAGAAACTTGTTGATCTTGCACTTGAAGCACTGAAAAAGGAGGGAATAAATAAGGTCCTTCTTGTTGCTTTTAAAAAGAACGAAGGTGGAAATGCCTTTTGGGAATCTCAGGGATTTACAGTTCGTGATGACTTAAATTATAGAAATAAGGCGTTAGCTGAAATGATTAGAATTGATCCGGATTATTTGGATTGAAAAAAGATTTCATTGTGCTACTATATTTAGTTAGAGAGAAAAGAAAACGAGGACTGAATCGATGAGAAAGATTTATGAAAATAGTAAGTATTTTTTATTTGCATTTTTGATTGCTTTTTTATCAGTTGTTTTTAATAGTAACGTATTTGCTGGAGAGACAAATAGCAAGGTTGTAAAAGTCGGATATTATGAAAATGAAAACTTTCAGGAAGGTGCTTCTGAAGGGGCTGTAAAGTCAGGTTATGCTTATGAATATCTCCAGAAGATTGCAACTTATACAGGTTGGAAATACGAATATGTATATGGTTCATGGTCTGAAATCTATGATGCTTTTGTAAAGGGTGATATAGACCTCCTTGCAGGACTTGGATATGCAGAGGAACGTCTGGAGATAATGAACTATCCTAATTATCCAATGGGCTATGAAAGTTATTTCCTTTTTGTAAGAGGAGATGATTCAACAATTAGTATTGATTCTTCAACTTTGAATGGTAAGAAGATTGGTACTATTTCAGGACTTTTGGAGAAGACAATTCGAGAGTGGTTAGCTAGTAATAATGTTAATGCTCAGATTATAGTCTATGATGATGTAAATGAACGTGATCACGCATTAAAGGATGGGGAAATAGATGCATTTATAGGAGAAAGTGCATCGGTAAGTTTTAAGGAAAATATAATTCCATTGCTTAAGATTAAGAATGTAGATATGTATACATGCATAGCAAAGGCCAGACAGGATCTTCTCTTGGATTTTAACCTGGCACAGGAAAATCTTGATATAAGAGAACCATATTATATAAATGATTTATCCAAAAAATATTTTAGTCATAATGCTATAAGTCTTCAGGTGGCATCATCAGAGGAAAAGTGGCTTGAAACCCATGATTATACAATTACCATTGGTTATATGGATAATTTCCTACCATACTGCGGAACTGATGAAAATGGAAATGCAACGGGAATTATGGTGGATGTTATAAATGAAGCATTTGCAAATATTAAATCCGCTAAGCCTATAAAGTTTGAATATCGTGCATATCAGAATACAGATGAAATGATACAGGCAACTCATTCTCATGAGATTGAGCTTATGTTTCCTGTATCAAATGATATTTATTTTCTAGAGCAGAATGACCTTTATCATTCAGTAGATGTTATTACCTCTGCCATGAATCTGGTATATATGGGTAATCCTTATGAAGCTGAAACGGGGGTTATTGCTGTTAACATCAATAATCAGATTCAGTACAATTATGTTGAGAATTATTTAAGTGATAATGAGGTAATATATTTCGATACAGTAGAACAGTGTCTTGATGCTGTTGCCGCGGGAAAAGCGAAGGGGGCAATTCTTAGTGGACTTAGAGCCAGTGTTCTATTGAAGGATGATAATTATTCCAAGTTATCTTATATGGAATTGCCATATGATACAGTAAAATGCTTTGGAGTTAGTACTGCCCATAAAGGAATCTTACCTCTCTTAAATCAGGCATTAAATTCCATTGAAGAAAACAGTGCGGTAAATTATACATTCAAATATGCTGATAATTCTGAGGATTACAGCATCGCAGAATTTATTAGAAGACATAGAGCGTTAGTATTATTTATCCTGATGTTACTTGTTGTTTTTGCTGTTATTATTTATGCAAATGACAGAGTAAAAACTCAGAAGCGAAATCTTTACTATGAATTTGCTTATAAGGACGGTTTGACAAAGTTATTAAATCGACGTGCGTACGAAGAGGAACTTGAAAAACTTGATCGTTCCATTCCAGAAAATATTATTTGTGTGTCTATGGATTTAACTGGTCTTAAACGTGTAAATGATAATTTGGGACATGCTGCCGGAGATGAATTGATTAGTGAGGCAGGCAGACTGATAACTGAAACACTTGGAAAGTATGGCAAGATATTCAGGACCGGTGGAGATGAATATTATGGACTGCTGCAGGCTGACATTTCTGAATATGAGGCAGCAAAGAAAACGCTTGATGAATTGTGTGATAACTGGAAGGGCGTTTACAGTAGCAGCATGAAGATAGCCGTAGGTGCAGCCACATTAAAGGATGTAGAAAGCAGACAGATAATGGAACTCTGTAAGCTGGCTGATAAATGTATGTATCAGGCAAAATC
>JAKSRE010000086.1 GCA_024403775.1 Clostridia bacterium
ACAGTTTCCAAAATCAACTCATAAATCCCCTGTAACATTTCTTCATCAAATGGATATCTCTCAAGCATAATATCTAATTCCAAATTTGATCTAATAAGCTTTGAATATGCTCTCATCTCATCCCATCCTTCCTCTTCTGCTGATAAGATTAGATAAGATTCAGTATTACTCTTTTCAGTATCATTATTTTTATTATTATTAGTGTCCTCAATATAAACCTCTGGAAGTTTGATTTGTAAACCTCTTGATGTTTGTTCTAAGGACCTGTTTGAAATGCAAACTTCTGTGTCTATCGTATCAGTAGAAGTTTCATTCTTAAACCTAACCTCTTCATTCACGTAGAAGCTTTTGACATATATTATGTTTGCTTTTCCCATTCCCTGACGACGTTTCTCAATCAATCCTATTCCCTGCTCAGTGTCCAATTCTTGCATAGACTTGATTGCTTTATTCTTACCACAATTAAGCAACTCCATAGCATCCTCTATTGAGAAATAAATATAAGCTCGATTATCACTATCAAACCATCTGTTTTTTACAGATAATCCCATACGGTCTAACATTAGACCGTATAGAACCTTAGCATCTGTAGAAAGAACCTTAAAGTAATCATATGTAAATAGCAGCTTCGGTATTCTATAGAAACTGAATGCATCAGCCCCCGAACCATAGAAATAATCAAATGTTACCTTTCCATCCATAGTCATCACCTTAACTTTCAACTGAAGCTTCTTCTTCGGCTTTCTTCAACTGATCCAACAGATTAATAACTATGGCTTTCATTTCTGACTCTGTATAGTATGCAGGAAAATATTTATATAATAGATGCTCTTCTAATATAACCTTCTTCTTTGGAACTCTATTTGGCATTGCCTCATTCAAAACCTCTATAAGTTTATTTTGAGGAATATCAGAAGAACCTCTGTAATCTCTTAATGCAACATATTGTTCTCTTTTTAATAGTCCATTTTCCTTAATATATTCATATACAAACTTTTGAACTCTTGGATCAACAAGTGCCAAATCTGTACCACTTGTTATAGGTATCTTCTTCTTATCAACTAAATCCATAAGTTCTGGTATTAACTTGGTAAGCTGAATATATCTTTCTACAGTAGTTCCACTTACATTAGAAGCTGCTCCTACAATATCTGATGTATCAACTATCTTCCCCCCATCGTGGGGGAAAGTCATTTCAATGTGTTTTCCCTGATGCTTTATTGCATCCATCTTCATCTTAAATGCAAATGCTCTTTCACTTGGAAGTATTTCCTCTCGTTGAACATTAGCATCCACCATAATTATCGTAGCTTCATCATCACTAAGCGATTTTACTATTGCAGGTATCTTTGTTAATCCAGCCCTTCCTGCAGCATGCATTCTTCGATGACCGGAAATCATTTCATATGTGCCATCATCTAAAGGTCTTACTATCACAGGTGATAATATGCCATTTGTTTTTATGCTCTCAACCAGTTCATCCATTCTACTATCATCAATGACCTTAAATGGATGCCCCTTAAACTGTTTAATTAATGCTATCTCAATATCATTAGTGCCCTCTATTGTTGGAACGCATAATAGTTCGTCCAAACTCGTCATTTTTACTTTCTGTCCAACCCTACTCATTACCAATTACCTCCTTAATCAAAGACTTATAAGCAACAGCTGCTTTTCCATTTGGATCATATTGATAGATACTAGTTCCTTCTACACTTGTTTCAGATGCTCTAACAGATAATGGTATCTCAACAGGAAATACCTTTATTGAAGAACTGTAAGTATCATAGACAACCTGAGTAATGTCTTTAGCATAGTTTGTCCTTCCATCTACCATTGTTAGAAGAATACCCTCTATATATAAAGAAGTATTTAATTGCTTCTTTACTCTTATTACCGTTTTAATCAGCTGTTGTAATCCTTTGACTGGGAGATATGCTGCTTGCACCGGAATCAACACACTATCTGCACATACCAATGCATTGATAGTTAACATTCCAAGTGATGGCATGCAATCTATAATAATGTAATCATAAAATTCTCTTGCCTTATTCACATACTGCCTAAGAATTGTCTCTCTGCTAATAACTCCAATAAGTGATATCTCCAATCCAGATAGCTCAATATTGCCTGGTAAAATATCCACTCCTTCATGATGATGAAGAATACCTTCACTAACCATCACTGGCTCATCATTAATCAATCGAAGCATAGCATTAGCAAGTGAGTATTCCATTTGATCAGGTTCCTGGAAGCCAAGACTAATCGTAAGAGATCCCTGTGGGTCTGCATCTATGAGTAACACCTTTTTCCCTTCCCTTGCGAGTCCAACTCCAAGATTTACACTTGTGACAGTCTTGCCGACTCCACCTTTCTGATTTGCAACTGCGATAACTTTACACATGTCTGTTCTCCTTTCAAATTTGCCCCATAACGCAAAAATGGCGCCTCCCTATTGCTAGGAAAGCGCCAATTAGTACAACTTTATGAAATTGATCTGTCTGATGCGATTTCTGCATTATTACGCAGAATTATGCACCACTCAGTTGCAATTTTGTTGCAAATTTGTTGCAAACCGAAAATCTAAAGTCCT
>JAKSRE010000087.1 GCA_024403775.1 Clostridia bacterium
TTTTATATCTTAGTAATTCTCTTCTCTTACTTCGAAATATGCCTGTGGATGATTACATACTGGACAAACAACTGGAGCCTCAAGTCCTACTACTACATGGCCACAGTTACGACATTCCCACATTGTAACACCACTCTTCTTGAATACTTCCATAGCTTCAACATTCTTAAGAAGTGCACGATATCTTTCCTCATGCATCTTTTCGATTGCACCTACACCTCTAAACTGAGCTGCTAATTCAGGGAAGCCTTCTTCTTCAGCATCCTTAGCCATTCTCTCATACATATCTGTCCATTCAGCATTTTCACCTTCTGCTGCATGAAGAAGATTCTCTTCTGTTGTTCCAAGTTCTCCAAGAGCCTTGAACCATAACTTTGCATGCTCTTTCTCATTCTCAGCTGTCTTTAAGAAAAATGCTGCGATCTGCTCATAACCAGCTTTCTTGGCTACTGAAGCAAAATATGTATATTTATTTCTTGCCTGAGACTCACCTGCAAATGCTTCCCAGAGATTCTTTTCTGTTTTTGTTCCTGCGTACTTTCCTGCCATTATTGAATCCTCCTTTTGATACCTTTAATCATGATTATTTATATCTAAAATTATAAACTTAATAATGCACTACGCAACTGAAATATTATTAAATCTTTCTAAACAAAACCCTAATATTCCTTATTCTCCATAGTTTTTACACTGAAGCAGTATGAAATAAATCCCAGTAAAGCCATTATTAAAACTGCAAGAATTATATATACTGCCGCTGGGGCTGTAGCAGTTTTACTGATTGATGCAGTTACATCCTCAACATAAATACCATTTCCTGCGCCAATATATATTGCTCCGGTTATAGCACATACAATAACACCAAATACAATAACTAATGCAATTCTTGCTTTTTCAACGCCAAATTTAAGCTGCAACGGAATCATTATAAACAGAAAAATCAGACATCCAACAAACATTCCTGCTGTCATTGATATGTCATAACTGTACCCTCTCATTATACTGACAGGAACAGAAATTATGTTAACCAGCACTATCAATGCTACTGAGAATAATACACTAAATAAATATTTGCTCTGTACATACATTTTTCTTGATATTGGAAGGGTTAGCAAAAATGACATACCATTTTCTGCCTGATCATACGAAATTGTGCCAAGTGCTAACATAGAGCCTACTATAGTCAGATATCCTCCAACAAAATCAAGACTATCAACAGTAAAACTTAAGAACAAAATAATACCAATCATCATTACAAGAAATGTTCGATTATTATTAAGTATTGTTCTGCAGTCTTTTATAAATAAGCCTTTCATACATTTTTACCTCTTATCATCATCATTATTATCTCGTCTATACTGCCTTTCTCTATGGCAGCCCTTGGGCAGTTTTCAGTATAAAACTGTCGCTCATTTGTAAGGCAAATGACCTCATACTTTTCTTCTTTTACCCTCAAAATATAGGACTTATCAATTGTCTCAAATTCTTCCTTTGAAAGTTTCAAAATACCATATTTATTGATAATGGAATCTGTTTCCTCATGAAGAATAATCTGGCCATTGTCAATCATATAAATATCATCACAAAGACCTTCAAGATCTGATGATATATGTGAGCTTATCAGGATACTTCTTTCAGGATCCTGTTCCATATATTCCCTTAAAATATCAATCATATCTTCTCTTGCAACAACATCAAGTCCAACAGTTGGTTCATCCATTATCAATAGCTTTGCATTATGTGTAACTGCTACTATACATTTGAATTTAACAGCCATACCAGTTGAAAACTCTTTAAGTTTTTTCTTAAATGGAAGTCCAAACCTTTCACACATTGCTACAAATGCTTCTTTATCAAATTCCGAATAAAGATTTGAAAGAATAGGAATTATATCATTGATTGTCATGTAGTTGCTAAATCCTGAATCTGAAAGAACTACTCCAATCTTCTCCTTATCCTTTGTCTCAAGTTCACCAATATTCTTACCAAATACTTTAATCTCTCCACTTTCAGGAGTGATAAGTCCAAGTATTGCCTTAAATGTAGTACTCTTACCAGCTCCATTCTGACCAATAAGGCCTGTAATGCATCCTGGCTTTACTTCCATTGAGCAGTTAAGCTCAAAATCTTTGTATCTCTTCTTAATTTCACTTATCTGTATCATCACTAATCCTCCAGAAACTGTATCTCAAACAGTTCCTTAAGTTCTTCATTACTCAGTCCATATCTTTTTCCTTTTAAAAGAATACGGCTAAAATCTTCTTCAATTTCTTTAAGCTGTTCCTCTTTAATCTTTTCACTGTTTGTTTCTGCAACAAATGTTCCTTTGCCATGAACTGTAACAGTGAAGCCTTCCTCTTCCAAGAGGTCATATGCCTTTTTGACTGTCAGTGCACTTATTTTCAGATCTTTAGCAAAGCTTCTTACTGAAGGAAGCATCGTCTGTGGAGTCAGTTTTCCACTAACTATTGCTGTTTTAATCTGTTCAACAATCTGCTCATAAATTGGTACCATAGATGAGTTGTTAATTATAAGGTCCATACATTCCTCCT
>JAKSRE010000088.1 GCA_024403775.1 Clostridia bacterium
ACATATAAATTACAATTGACACAGAACATTAATAATGCTAGTATAGTAAAAATTTTAGGCGGGTATTTATTATGACATATTTCCAGTTGAATAAACTGAACAGGGACGACGATAGATAGCGTTTGCAGTTGTGAGACAATCACAGGTGCAAGCGCTTTTGGAGTTGCACCTGTGTGGGATAGATATGTGAGACCACATTGGTATTTTTATCAGTGTGGTCTTTTTTTATACCCTTGAAGGAGGTGATGTTTATGTGGCATAGAGACGATGCCGGGATGGATCAAAGATTTTTCTAAATTACATAACATAAATAAATACGAATTTGGAGGAATCATAAGTATGGAAAAAAATATTCGAGAAGTAGAGGCAAATGAATTAGTAAATCATATCGGAGAAATAATTCAAATACACGGAAGTATATACAAAGTTCGAAAAATGAGTGGTTTTGCTTTTGTGTTGTTAAGAACTAAGAGAGAGGTCATACAGTGTGTATATTCAGCTGAAATTTCGAATTTTGGTATAGATGAAATAGTAGAGGAAAGTAGTGTGTTGGTGACTGCAAAAGTGGTCGCTGAAGAACGCTCGAAATTTGGGTATGAGTTGCAAATGATAAGCGTGGAGGTATTATCCATTCCTGCGATGGAAAGCCCTATTGTGGTTAACAATAAAATAGTAGACACCTCAATCGAAAATCTTTTGGACTATAGACCGGTAACATTAAGAAATGAGAAGGAAAGGGCGATCTTTAAGATTCAAGAAGGAATTTGCAGAGGCTTTCGAAGATGTATGGAGAAAAATAACTTTACGGAGATTCATACTCCTAAGATTGTATCGGAGGGCGCAGAAGGCGGAGCCAATATTTTCTCGTTGAATTATTTTGGAAAAGATGCATATCTGGCCCAAAGTCCACAGTTTTATAAACAGACTATGGTAGGAGTTTTTGAAAGAGTGTACGAAATTGCACCTGTATTTCGTGCTGAGAAACATGACACTGCGAGACACTTAAATGAGTATACCGGGGTTGATTTTGAGATGGGATTTATAAGTGATTTTTCAGAAATCATGGAGATGGAGACTCAAATGATACAATCAGCTTTTGCAGAATTGGATGTTAATTACAAAAGGGAACTGGAACTACTAAAAATCGAACTTCCTATGATTGAGGAAATCCCAAGAATACGATTTAAGGAAGCTAAGGAATTGATAGCAAGGACATATAATAGAGAGATAAAGGATTGGGAGGACTTTGAGCCGGAGGAAGAAAAACTGCTTTATGAAATTATGAAGAAGAAAACAGGTAGTGAGTTTGTTTTTGTAACGCATTATCCGACCAAGAAGCGTCCGTTTTATGCAATGGAAAATCCTGAAAATAGGGAGGAAACATTAAGCTTCGACTTGTTGTTTAGAGGTCTGGAAATAACGACGGGAGGACAGCGAATTCATAATTATGAAGAGCAGATTAAAAAGATGGAAGAGAGGGGAATGAATCCTGCTGCATTTGAAAGTTATTTGATGATTCATAAATATGGAATGCCACCACATGGAGGACTGGGGTTAGGATTAGAGCGTTTTACCGCGCAATTATTGGGATTCTCAAATGTTAGATATGCAACATTGTTTCCTAGGGATATTCATCGAGTGACTCCATAAATGTACCTTAAGGGTTATTGACAGATACATTCTACATATGTAGAATGAAAATATATTCGACAAATGCAGAATGTAGAAAGGTGTTTGTAATTATGAAAAGACTCCCTGATTCTGAATTGGAAATAATGCTTATCGTATGGGACTATGACAGGCCTGTTACACGTTTTGAGATAGAAGAGAGATTGGATGGAGACAGAAAATTATCACCTACAACTATATTATCGTTTCTCGCAAGATTACAGGAGAGAGGCTTCCTCGAAGTGACTAAGGTAGGTAAGAACAATCTGTATGCCCCGGTAATCGATAAAGACAGCTATATGAAGGTAGAGAGCAAGAATATACTGACAAAGCTTTACCGCAATTCGGCCAAGAATTTTATTGCTGCTTTATATGATGGAGATAACTTATCAGCTGATGATATTGCAGAACTTGAGGAATATATTACACAGATGAAAAAGGGACAGTAGTTGAGGGATAGCTTATGTTACGAATGTTTTTCAGTGTGATAGAAATAAATATTGTAATCAGCATACTGATGATTCTGCTTCTGATATTTTGCAAAAAGATACGTAAAAGATATGGCGCATTATGGATGAAAATTATATGGATCATTCTTGCAGTAAGGCTTGCTATACTGTTTAATATTTCTACTCAGAACGGGGGTATACATTTATTTACATTGCCTTCTGAGCAAAGTGTTGTTGCGAGTGGTGCAGAA
>JAKSRE010000089.1 GCA_024403775.1 Clostridia bacterium
TCATACTGGTACATGTATTCACCCTTAAAGCTATTCATAACCTGTGGATCATTATCAAGATATCTATAGTAATCACAATTTACTAATTCTTTATTAATAGCATATCCATTAGGAAGTGTTAAAAGAACATCTTCCATTCCTACACTAGCTAAAACCTGCTTTAAATGATAAAGAAGCTGGTAGAAATAATTTGAAGCTTTCTTCTCATCCATTTCATCTTCCCAAAGTGCTGCTGAAATCTGTCCAGTAGTAACAGTGGCACCTCTTCTATCAACTAAATAAGCAAATACTTCTTTTGATTTCTTTCTCTTAAACTCAAGAGGTTCACCGTCAACATAGCATTCGAAGTTTCCAAAACATTGAATACGAAAGCGCTTCTCATTTTCCTTATCATATCCTGTCATCTGCTTTATATTGTCAATCTGTTCCTGAACATCCTTAGCGTAAATAGGCTTAGTCAAATACCCAACTGCATGAACCTTAAAAGCATCAAGGGCATACTGTCCATATCCAGTACAAAAAACTACAGGTAATGTAGGATATATTTCCTTAAGTTCCTTAGCTAGATCAAGTCCTGTCATCTGACCAATCTGAATATCAAGGAATGCAATATCAAACTGATTATCTCTTGCCCATTCTAAAGCCTTCTTACCACTTGAAAATCCAAAGACTTCATCTATATCTGGAGATTCTTCAACTGCTTTTTTTAATACATTTAATAGAATCGCCTCATCATCTACACATAATGCTTTCATTTACTGAATCTCCTTCTTTGGAATAATCATATCAACAGTAGTTCCTACACCAATTTCACTTGTAGTAATCATCTGACCGCCACAGATAAGTTCAAGACGCTTTTTTGTATTAGCAACACCAAGATGTGCTCTTCCGTCTGATTCTTTTTTCTGATTAATATCAAAGCCAACACCATCATCACTAATAACTATGTGATAACAGTTATCTTTCTCGAAAGTAGATAATGTGATAGTTCCTTCTGTTTCCTCTTTACCACATATACCATGCTTTATTGCATTTTCAAAAACAGGCTGAACTGTAAGGGGTGGAACATCAAAATCACTAACCTTAATATCTGTTACAAAATTAATGTCAGGAAATCGAACCTGCTCAACTGCAAAGTATGATTTCAGATTCTCAAGTTCCTTTTCAAAAGGAATTGTAGATGGAGAATTATCAAGATAGCTGCCTCTAAGATGCTTAGTAAATTTGGCTATAAGCTTTCTTGCTTCCTCTGGATCAAACATACATAGCCCATCAATAGATGCAAGTGTATTGTAAATAAAATGCGGATTCATCTGAAGCCTCATGGCATTTAATTCACTTTTTACAAGTTCTGTTTCTTTCTCCGCAAGTTCCTGCTGTTGTTCAACAGAAATAACAATATAAATAAGGAATGCAAATAACACAGCTACAAGGTAATGGAATGATGTAGCGAATGTAGCATCAATATATCCCATAATAATGTAAAGAACAGAAAACAAGCTATGAATCATAGTTTCTCGTTTAGTTGCAATCTGCCTATTCTTATATGCTGCATAAAAACATATAAGTAGCAATGGGAAATATAAAATACCAGTTAGCGCTGCATATTTTCCTGATTCATACAAATACTCAGAATTTATAAAATAAAACCATTTAGTCCATATGGATGATATGTAAAGAAGCGATACTACAATTACATAACCATACACAATTCTAAAGTTCCTCTCAGAATATGCAATGCTATATCTGTCATTGTAATGACTCTGAAGATATGTGTAGAAATAGAATGCTGAAAATCCTGTAGCTATATATGCTAGTATACTCATGGTAATAAGGACAAATACCATGTCCTTATTACCAGTAACTATATATGCTAAAATATCTGTGCATAAAGCAATCACATTTGAAGCTATAAAGGACTTATAATAATACATCTCTTTTGATGTACTTTTCTTCATGTTTATTGCCACAAGTAAAAGAATTAGCAAACAAACACCGCAAAATTCTATTCCTAAATTTACACCACTTAAGTAGTTTGTAATAATTCTCATAGTTTACAAATAACCCTCTTCAAAATCATTGTTTGTATCTGTAATTATATCATAAATCCTATTTATCAAATCCAAGTTCTAATACTCTGCTATCATCTTCAAAGAATCTAATTGTCATAGTCTTATTGTTGCAGTTTGTTACTGTTGTAAGGATTGATTCCCAGTAATGGTTTGCTGCTTCC
>JAKSRE010000009.1 GCA_024403775.1 Clostridia bacterium
TTGTTCAGTATGTGGTGCAGCAAACCCAGACGTAAAGGATCACGATTACGATAATGATTGTGATACAGATTGTAACTATGGCTGCGGAACAACAAGAGAGCCAGCTCATACATTCGATTACGAGTGTTCAGAGAATTGTTCAGTATGTGGTGCAGCAAACCCAGACGTAAAGGATCACGATTACGATAATGATTGTGATACAGATTGTAACTATGGTTGTGGAACAACAAGAGAGCCAGTTCATACATTCGATTACGAGTGTTCAGAAGTTTGCTCAGTATGTGGTGAGGCTAACCCAGATGCAGTAGCTCATACATATACAAACTGTGAAGATACAGCTTGCGTAGTATGTGGTGAGGGCGAGAGAGAAGCACTTGAGCATGAGTACACAAATTCATGCGATGCAGATTGTAACAACTGCGGTGCTGAAAGAGATATCACACACACATTCGATTACGAGTGTTCAGAAGTTTGCTCAGTATGTGGTGAGGCTAACCCAGATGCAGTAGCTCATACATATACAAACTGTGAAGATACAACTTGTGATGTATGTGGAGAGACAAGAGTAGCTCCTGGTCATACTTTCGCAGATGATAAGGATTCAACTTGTGATAATTGCGATTATGTTCGTGAGATTGTTACTCCTGAACCAGAGCCAACTGCTGAACCTACAGCTGAGCCAACAGTAGTTCCTACAGCTGAGCCAACAGTAGTTCCTACAGTTGAGCCAACATCAGCTCCTACAGTTGAGCCAACATCAGCTCCTACAGTTGAACCTACAGTAGCTCCAACAGCAGAGCCAACACTTCCACCAGTTGTTGGACCAATCGTTGAAGGTGAAGTAGTAGTACCTACAATTCCACCTGTAGAGCACAGACTTGATGTATCAGACTTCGTTATCAGATGTTATGACGTAGGACTTGGCAGAGAGCCAGATGCAGATGGATTCAGATATTGGTGGAACAGCCTTAATAATGGTGAGGCTTGTGGTGCTCAGGTAGGCTTCGGATTTATCTTCAGCCAGGAGTACACAGAAAAGAATAAGACTCAGGATGAGTATTTGATTGACTTGTATCATATGTTCTTCGATCGTGAGCCAGATGTTGATGGTTACAACTACTGGATGGAGAAGATGAATGATGGTGAATCAAGAGAGTTGATTTTTACAGGTTTTGCAAATTCAGTTGAGTTCAATAATCTCTGTAATGATTATGGCGTAGTATCAGGATGGTTTGTTCCAGGTGTACTTAACAGCCAGCAGGGTGGTGTAAACTGCTTCGTAGCTAGACTTTACAGAATCTGCCTTGGAAGACTTCCAGATTATGAGGGCCAGGCTTACTGGGTACAGAAGTTGATCAGTAATGAGCTTAGTGGTTCAACATGTGCTTATGGATTTGTATTCAGCCAGGAGTTCATGAATAAGAATCTTTCTAATGAGGAATTCGTTGGATATATGTATCTTGCATTCTTCAACAGAGAAGCTGATCAGGATGGATTCGATTACTGGGTAAATCAGATGGAAGCTGGTATGACTCAGGTAGACGTATTTGAAGGCTTCACAGGTTCAGCAGAATTTGCTAATCTCTGTGCAAACTACGGTATTACTGTTTAATCTGATAGTAAGATAATCACGCAAGTGGCACTCCAGAAATGGGGTGCCTTTTGTATGGTATAATTTAGTTAAGCTTTTCGAAAGGTGGTTCTAAAAAAATGAAACTTGTAGATATGGCCAAAGATATTGCAAATAAAAATACCTGTTGTGGTTATTCTTCTTTTACTGTTGGTGCTGCTCTTCTTAGTAAATCAGGAGAAGTTTATACTGGATTTAATGTGGAGAATCACGGAATACAGTCAATCTGTGCAGAGAGAACAGCTTTTGTTAAGGCTTTGTCGTCAGGTGAGACGAAGGGCAATTTTGTCTCTATTACTGTAGTTGGAAAGAAACTTGGACAGGAAAAGTTTATTAAGACTGTACCTTGTGGTTACTGCAGACAGTTTATGTCAGAATATGCTGGTCCTGACTTTGAAATAAATCTTATTGATGAGGAGTTGGGTAAGACGTTCTCTTATAAACTTAAGGAACTTTTGCCTGAGAGCTTTGAACTATGAGGAATCGTGATTACAGAACAACAAAATATATACTAACGTTAGCTTCAACCATTATTGATAGATTATTATTTTACATAGGCCTTGCCTTGATAGTTCTGCTTTATTATGTCGCTTTTGATATATCCAAGAGCCTAAAATATAACATGATGAGCGGGATTACTATGATTGAGTCGCCTAGAGAGGAATTAAAGCCGCTATTTGACTTCGTCATGGAATTTTTGAATAGCATGACAGATATTGCAATGGTGGGCGTTATAAGTGCATTTCTGACCGTTATAACTGTTTTTGCCATAATTCATTTCTTATATATGCTTCCAATGATTATTGTAAGCCATGTAACATTAACTTCAGCAAAGAAATCAGGGAGCACCATGTCTTATGATGTCATGGGAAATGACAGATATAAATGTGATGCTATTTTAAAACTGGTTATGCATACATTGGCACTTTTTGCCATTATAATTTTTGCGTTTATAAGTTCAGCTTATGTGGTGCTTATTTTAACGATTCCTTTTATGGCAGTAATAGTTTTAAGCATAGTAACGCTTTCTATTCAAAGTACAAAACTTAAGATGGAAAGTGTGGAAGTTGATCCGGTTTATACTGAATCAGAATCAGAATATACAGATTTTGAATCATAGTTTTTTGGTATATTTGCTTGTTAGATTCTGTGTTAGAATCTAATTCGTACATAATTTGGTAGGCTGCATATCTGGTGCGGTGAGGCGGAGGATAGAGAATGAAGAATTTAGTTGATAAGCTTTATGAGACACATAATCTCGAAGATTCAGAATTGAAGCTTCTTTTGGAGGCAGATGGTTCTATTGATGAATATCTTTTTTCTTTATCAGATAAGAGACGTCAGGAAATATATGGTAAGGATGTATATCTGAGAGGCCTTATAGAGATAACTAATTATTGTAAGAACAACTGCTACTATTGTGGAATTCGTTGTGGAAATACAAAATTAGAGAGATATCGCCTTACTAAAGAAGATATTCTTGACTGCTGTGAGCAGGGATATAATCTGGGATATCGTACTTTCGTAATGCAGGGTGGAGAAGATCCATTCTTCACAGACGATTATATGTGTGAGATTATAAGCAGTATTCATACGAAGTATCCAGACTGTGCAATTACATTATCACTTGGTGAGAAAGAAATGGAAAGCTATCAGGCTTACTATAACGCTGGCGCCAGAAGATATCTTCTTCGTCAGGAGACTGCAAATGAGGAGCATTATCGTAAGCTTCATAATGCAAGTATGAGTTCTGAGCATCGTAAGAAATGTCTTTTTAACCTTAAGGAAATCGGATATCAGGTTGGAACAGGAATAATGGTAGGTTCTCCATATCAGACCACTGAGAATATTATTGAGGACCTTCGCTTTATGCAGAAACTTAATCCAGAGATGATTGGTATTGGCCCGTTCCTTACTCATCCTGATACACCTTTCGCATCTGAGAAGAATGGTAGTCTTGAACTGACATTAAGACTCATTGCTATTTTACGATTGTTGTTCCCATATGCTTTAATTCCTTCAACTACAGCACTTGGTACTATTAGTCCTATGGGCAGAGAGAAAGGTCTTAAGGCAGGTGCTAACGTAGTAATGCCTAATCTGTCTCCGACAAGATTTAGAAAATTATACAGCCTCTATGAGAATAAGATATGTACAGGGGAAGAGGCTGCAGAATGCAGACAGTGTCTTGAGAAACGAGTTCAAACTGCAGGATACCAGATAGTAACTGCAGTAGGTGATTGCATAAGATCGGATGTTAAACCTTCAGTAAAATAAAACGATACCGCATCAGATAATTTAATCTGGTGCGTTTTTATAGACAAAAAAATAACTCAGAAGCTTTACTTCTGAGTTATTAATGGAGCCGATTGCGAGACTCGAACTCGCGACCTGCTGATTACAAATCAGCTGCTCTACCAACTGAGCTAAGTCGGCGTTTAAGGTTTACTTCCCTCACGCGAGAATTATTATACTAATACATGTATGTTTTGTCAACAACATTTTTAAATATTTTTTTGTGCCAATATTTTAGCATAAATACGATGAGTAAAAACAAAAATGGTATAATCTAATTATGACAGTAATTAGCATTTCATCACAAATTGGAAGTCTTGGTTCTAACATTGCTGGAAGACTCGCCAGCAAGCGTAATTGTGTTGTGATAAATAGAGACTATGTCATGGCTTATATCTTTAATGGCATTAATGAAGGCCAGCGCAATAGACTGGATGAATCAGCCAAATTCTATCTTAGTAATTTTAAAGATAATAAGACCTATAAAGAGATTCTCTTAAATGGAATCAAAGACATCTGTGATGATTGTAATAAAAGTAGCACCGATATTATTATTCTTGGATTAGGTGGTAATTTCCTTTTAAATCAGCTTAATATTGATCATGTAAGTATCCGTGTCATAGATAGTGAGACAAATCGTAAAAGAAGGATTTGTAAGCGATACAATATTGATGAAGCTGCTTCATCTGAGACTTTGACAGTTGGTGACCGAAGAAGCAAGAGATTTGTTAATATACTTTTCGAGAAGGATATTAATGACATTGAGAGCTATGATCTGGTAATAAATTCGGGCAAGGTGACTGAAGATGAAGGATTAAGCCTTATTGAGGCGCTGATAGAGGCCAGAATGCTTCGCAAGGGAATTGAGGCACAAACTGCTTTAAATGACTCGATGAACCATCAGAAGGAAGCTGTAGTGTTTAAAAACAGTACAGAAGAGGAGTTTGCTTCTATCCTTGATGCATATGGAATTGAGTGGGTTTATGAGCCAAAGACATTCCCAATTGAATGGGATGTAACTGGAAATATTAAGTCGGCATTTGCTCCAGACTTTTATCTTCCAAAGTTTGATATGTATCTTGAGTTAACTACTATGGATCAGAAGTATGTGACCAAGAAGAATAAGAAGCTACGTAAGGTTAAAGAACTCTATCCTGGTACTAATATCAGAATTGTATATAAACGAGATTTTGAAGAACTGGTTGAGAGATTAAGAGGTTTCAATGGATAATATTCCTGAATACAAGCAGATTGTTTTTGATGAAGCTAGAATAAAGTCTAGAATTAAGGAACTCGGTGCTCAGATAGAATCTGATTATGCTGACTGTGATCTGGTAATAATCGGTGTATGTAACGGAGCTCTTTATTTTATGTCTGATCTTACCCGTGCGATAAATAAAGCACTTCAGATTGATACAATCGGCTTTGGAAATATTCCGGATACCACAAATAAAACTGGTGTTGTTAGAATTACCAAGCATGTTACTACGGATATAAAGGGTAAAAGAGTACTTCTTATAGAAGATGTTGTCAGAACAGGACTTACGACTGCCTATCTGATATCCCAGCTCGAGGCACTTGGTCCAGCATCAATTGATGTATGTACAATGCTTTTTAATCCAGACAGACTTCTTATGCCAATTCCAATTAAATATTATGGCTTTGAGATTGATAATAAGTGGCTTCTGGGTTACGGTCTTGATTACATGGAGAAGGGGCGTAATCTACCGTTTATCGTCGAGATAGAGAAGAATAAGAAGTGATATAATTATTTTAGTTTATAAAGGCTTAGGCTGTTAAATAGGAGAGATAAAATGGAAGCAGATCAGATTAGAAGTTTTTTTGCAAAAGATATTTATGCCATGGAGACAACTGGTATTGAGATTCTTGAGATTAAAGATAATTATGCCAAGACACATTTATCTGTAAGTGACAAACATCGTAATGCAGATAATGTTGTAATGGGCGGATGTATTTATACTTTGGCAGATTTTACTTTTGCTTTGGCAGCAAACTGCGGTAATAATCTTACTACTACTTTAAGCAGCAATATTGTTTTTAATAGTCCAGCACCTAATAATGAGCTTTTTGCAGAGACTGAACTTGTAAAAAGTGGCAGAACAGTTGGTACATATCTTGTTAAGGTTACAGATGAGAAGGAACGCCTTATTGCAACAGTTACCTGTGTTGGTTTTCGAAAGGCTTAATTTATCTGCCTTCTGATTTAAAAATATTAGATTATAAGCTGATTCGGAGGGCGAATAATGAAGATTCAGCATCAGTCAGATTGTAAAGGGTATAGTGGCAGCGGATTTATAAATACACTTCAGAAACGTATTCGTGAGGTTGTGATTCCATATCAGTATGAAGTATTAAACGACCGTATTGAAGGAATCGAGCGAAGTCATGCAATTTTAAACTTTATAAATGCTGGAAAGCAGCTTAATGGTGACATAAATCACGATGGCTTTTATGGAATGGTATTCCAGGATAGTGATGTTGCCAAGTGGCTTGAAGCTGCTTCTTATTCATTAATCGTACATCCAGACAGTGATCTTGAGGCAAGGATTGACGAAGTCATAGATATAGTAGTTGGTGCTCAGGATGAGGATGGGTATCTTAATACATATTACACAGTAAAAGATAAGGATAAGAGATGGTCTAATCTTCTTGAAGGCCATGAACTTTATTGTTCTGGCCATATGATAGAAGCTTCTGTTGCATATTTTGAAGCAACAGGTAAAGATAAGCTTCTAAATGCCATGAAGAAGAATGCTGACCATATCTATGATTATTTTATTACTCAAAAACATCCTGGTTATCCAGGTCATCCAGAGATAGAATTAGCTCTTCTTAAGCTTTATAGAGCTACAAAGGAACATAAGTATCTTGAGCTTTCCAAGCATTTCATTGATATTCGCGGTGTAGATCCACTCTATTTTGAGAATGAAGCTAATGACAGATCCTGGAGTGTCTGGGGCAGTGATGGTAAGGATGTTGTTTATAATCAGGCAATAAAGCCTGTAAGGCAGCAAAAAGATGCCATGGGACATAGTGTTCGTGCGGTTTATCTTTATACTGCAATGGCTGACTTAGCTTCTGAGACGGAAGATGCAGAACTAATTGAAGCTTGTAAAAGACTTTGGAACAGCATTGTTCAAAAGAGAATGTATGTAACCGGTGCCATTGGATCAACGGTGCTAGGTGAAGCTTTTACTGTTGACTATAATCTTCCTAATGACACTACGTATGGCGAGACTTGTGCTTCTATTGGACTTATGTATTTTGCTTCCAGAATGCTTGAGAATGAGGTAAAAGGCGAGTATTCAGATGTGATGGAACTTGCTTTTTATAATACGGTTCTTGCAGGAATGCAACTTGATGGAAAGAGATTCTTCTATGTAAATCCTTTGGAGGTTATTCCTGGCGTATCTGGGTTAGCTTCTACCCACAAACACACCTTATCACAAAGACCTGCGTGGTATGCCTGTGCATGCTGTCCGCCTAATGTGGCACGAACAATTAGCTCTATAGCAAAGTATGCTTATGGTGAGAGTAATAATGTATTCTACTGTCATATGTTTGTGGATGGAACTAAGACATTCTCAAATGGAATGACTATTTCTTGTAAAACAGATTATCCATATGATTTAAATATTGAATATAAGGTGATTCAGGGGAATGGCAACTTAGCAGTCCATATCCCAGGCTGGAGCCTTGAAAACTATTCTGTAACTCAAAATGGGCAAACTTTAATATTGGATATGGTTGATGGATATGTCTATCTGGAGGTAAGAGAAGGAGATACTATTTCTATCTCATTGGATAGTTCAATTAAGAGAATTTACTGTTCTGGTAATGTAGCAAGTAATACTGGTATGGTTGCTATTAAGAGAGGTCCTCTCATATACTGTGCAGAAGGCGTTGATAATAATGGCGATGTTTTAAGTCTGTTTATAAAAGAAGATGGTGATGCAAAAGTTTCTTCTAATAAAGATGAGCTTCTGGATGGTTCAGTATCGTTAGAAATAGATGGATATAGAATAATCTCATCAGGTGACTTGTATTCAGATAAAAAGCCGTATAAGAAGCCATGTAAAATCAAAATGGTTCCTTACTATGTCTGGGGGAACAGAGGCGAGAATCAGATGAGAGTATGGATGCCAGAGAGATAGGAAATGATATTTGAAATTGAATTCTAGCGTATTTATGAGTGCTTAATCTCTGTAGGAGGGGAGTGAGAAGATAGGGGCAATATTTAAAACAAATCTTTGTGGTTTGTAAAAAATAGCATTCACCTCTACTTTTACAAATTTTACTTTACAAAATTTGTAAAATAAGCACTTTACTCAACATTTTACAAACTTGCCTTTTTATAATTTGTAAAACAATGTATTTCTTATGTTTTTTACAAACAATTATAATCTCAAGCTTACTCCAGAATACGATTTTATTTAGTTTTTTATTCAAAAATCAACTATTATCATGTCATTTAACAAACCAATTGAGATATAAGTCATTACCCAACTCCATTATTGTTTGTAAAAAATACGGTATACCAATAGAATTCCAAACAGAGTCTTAAAAAATTTGTAAAAAACAGTGTTTATCCACTATATTACAAACTCAATCATTTACTTCTTGTATTATAGCTAGTGAAACCAATATACCCAACCCCATAGATTCTAACTCATAAGAATAAGTCAAATTCTGAATATAAAAAGGCCACCTCAAATGTGATAACCTAATCACTTTTGAGGTGGCTTTATTCTTTATTAAATTAATTCTATATTACTTAGCAACAACGTTTGCAAGTCTGCCCTTAACATAGATGAACTTAACAACTGAACGTCCAGCGAGAGCCTCATCAAATCTTGGGTCATTCTTAACGAGATTCTCAACATAATCAGAATCAGCAGTTGTAGGGATATCTACCTTGAAAGATACACGACCATTGATCTGAACAGCAATCTCAATCTCATCCTTAACAAGTGCAGCTTCGTCAAACTTTGGCCAAGCCTGATTAAAGATTGAATATGAGTTGCCAAGAACTTCCCAATACTCTTCTGTCATGTGTGGAGCAAATGGAGCATAGAGGAGAAGGAGTGTCTCTACTGTGTGGCGGAGGAATGCATCGTTAACATTTCCAGCCTGCTGATACTTACCAATAGCATTGATAAGCTCCATCATACGAGCGATTGCTGTATTGAACTGGAATCTGTCTGTATCAGCTGTAGCACTCTTAATTGTGTAGTTAAGAACATAATTAAGTTCCTTGTCTTCCTTGCTTAATGTAATGCCAGAGATATCTGATGAAGGAATATTCTTAACATCCTCAACGAGACGCTCAATACGGTTAGTAAACTTAACGATAGCCTGAAGACCACTATCTGACCATGGGCCACCTTCTGTATAAGCAAAACCGAATGCAAGGTATGTTCTGAATACGTCTGAACCATACTTAGCAACATACTCGTCTGGTGCAACTGTGTTACCTCTTGACTTACTCATTC
Organism: Clostridia bacterium; assembly: GCA_024403775.1. Lineage (GTDB taxonomy): Bacteria > Bacillota > Clostridia > Saccharofermentanales > Saccharofermentanaceae > Saccharofermentans. The sequence goes on from JAKSRE010000009.1 coordinate 9,439, forward strand.
TGTTACCATCAGGTCCAAGGATGATACCCTGGTGAACGAGGCTTGTGAATGGCTCGTCGAAGTCGAGAAGACCCATATCACGCATAGCCTTACAGATAAATCTTGAATAGAGGAGGTGCATTGCTGCATGCTCAGGACCACCAACATACTTGTCTACAGGACACATCTTGTTGATCCATTCCTTATCGAAAATCTTATCTGAATTCTTGTTATCTGGGTAACGTAATTCATACCATGAAGAGTCAACGAAAGTATCCATTGTATCAGGATCTCTCTTTGCATCAGCACCACATGAAGGACACTTGCAGTTCATGAAGCTGTCGCACTTGGCAAGTGGGCTCTCTCCATCTGGCTTGAACTCAACATCATATGGGAGAAGAACAGGTAATTCCTCTTCTGGTACTGGAACGATTCCACATGAAGGACAGTGAATCATTGGGATTGGTGTACCCCAATATCTCTGACGAGAGATGAGCCAGTCACGGAGACGGTAGTTAACCTTCTTAGAACCCATATCCATTGTAGCAAGCTTATTAACGATAACGTCGATAGCCTTGTGCATCTCGATTCCGTTAAACTCATCAGAGTTAACGAGAACACCCTTCTTCTCGCAGTATGGGAGCTCATCCTCAGCACCTTCCTCAGAAGCTACTACTCTGATGATATCAAGACCAAACTTAGTAGCAAACTCAAAGTCACGGTCATCGTGTGCTGGAACAGCCATAACCACACCAGTACCGTAACCAGCGATTACATAGTCAGCAGCCCAGATAGGTACCTTACGGCCGTTAAGTGGGTGAATAGCATAGCTACCAGTAAATACACCAGTCTTCTCACGTGTTGTTGACATACGGTCAATATCAGAAGCCTTACTTGTGAACTCACGATACTTCTCAATCTCAGCCTTCTGGTCCTCAGTTGTAAGCTTAGCGCAGATTTCTGACTCTGGTGCAACTACAACATAAGTAACACCCATGAATGTATCAGCACGTGTTGTAAATACTGTAAGCTTCAATGGATTTCCATCTTCATCAAGAAGCTGCTTTCCATCCTTCTCACAAAGGAAAGAAACTTCAGAACCTTCTGAACGACCAATCCAGTTTGTCTGAATCTTCTTTGTCTTTTCTGGCCAGTCTAATTGTGGGAGACAGTCAAGAAGTTCCTGAGCGTACTTAGTGATAGCGAAGAACCACTGTGTCATGTTTTTACGAACGATTTCAGAATCACAACGCTCACACTTACCATCGATTACCTGCTCGTTAGCAAGTACTGTATTACATTTTGGACACCAGTTAACGAGAGCATTCTTACGATATGCAAGATTGTTCTTGTAGAGCTGGATGAAGAGCCACTGATTCCACTTGTAGTAATCTGGCATACAAGTAGCAAGCTCATAATTCCAGTCAAAAGTAGCACCCATTTCCTTAAGCTGCTTTTCCATTGTAGCGATATTCTTTAAAGTTGAATCCTGTGGGTGAATACCTGTCTTAATTGCGTAGTTCTCTGCAGGAAGTCCAAATGCATCAAATCCCATTGGATGGAAAACGTTATAACCCTGCATTCTCTTCATTCTTGACCAAGAATCTGTAAGAGAGTAATTGTACCAGTGACCTAAGTGAAGGTTGGCACCAGATGGATATGAGAACATCTCGAGACAGTAAAGCTTCTCGCCGTCCTTATTAGGGTCGAACTTATAAAGCTCGGATTCTTCCCACTTTTTTTGCCATTTACGGTCGATTTCAACTGAGTATGACATAATATATGCTCCTTATTATTATAATTACTATTTTAACCAAAGCATTATAGCATTTTATTTTCTTCTCGAAAAGGTGTAACTAATCTGTCATTTGATTTTTTGTAAGCGTAATGTATAATTATCTTGTTGTAGAGTGTCTAATTAGCACTTTCGACAAGAAAAAAGAAATAAATCGATTAATCGAGGTGGAAATATATGGGTCTTGGAATGGAAATTGGTATCGACTTAGGTACTAGTAGTGTTTTGATTTATGTCCGTGGTAAGGGCGTAGTTCTCAAAGAACCATCTGTTGTTGCTGTTAATACTAAGACAGGTAAGGTGCTCGCAGTAGGTGAGAGTGCCAGCCTTATGATTGGTAGAACTCCTGGTGTTGTAGAGGCTATAAGACCTCTTCGTGAAGGTGTAATCTCAGACTTTAGAGCTACTGAAGTAATGCTTAAGGCATTTATTGGTCGTGTTTGTAGTGGTATCAGAGCTACATACTTTAAGCCAACAATCGTTGTTTGTGTACCTTCAGTTATTACACCAGTTGAGCAGCAGGCTGTTGAGAATGCCTGCCGTCATGCGGGTGCCAAGGACGTATTCCTTATTCGTGAGCCAATCGCAGCTGCAATTGGAGCAGGTATTGATATTACAAAGGCAAGTGGATCACTTATCGTTGATATTGGTGGTGGTACAACAGATATCTCTGTTATCTCACTTTGTGAGCCAGTAGTTGACGCTTCTCTTAAGGTAGCTGGTGATAAGTTTGATGAGGCTATTATTAAGCACGTTAAGCGTAAGCATAATATTCTTATTGGTGAGAAGACTGCTGAGATGCTTAAGATGCAGATTGGTTGCGCATATCCTAGAGAAGAAGAACTTACAATGGATGTTCGTGGACGTAACCTTATTACAGGTCTTCCAGCAACAGTTACAGTATCTTCTACAGAGATGCTCGAAGCTCTTGAAGAGCCTATCGCTGCAATCTTTGAAGCAGTTCACGTTGTACTTGAGAAGACTCCTCCTGAGCTTATGGCTGATATCTCACAGAGAGGTATCATTATGACTGGTGGTGGCGCACTTCTTTACGGCCTTGACAGAATGCTGTCAACAAAGATTGGTATTGATGTTTATATTGCTCAGGATGCTATTTCCTGCGTTGCAATCGGTACAGGTAAGGCACTTGATATGATGGAGAAGTTCGCAGCACTTGGCGATTCATAATTAAAATTGTTATTGATAATCCCGAAAGTTGTATTTGTTCGACTTTCGGGATTTTTTGTTAGGAGTATATTGATGGCTTTTATAATTCAGCATAAATGTCCGAATTGTGGCTCAAATCTTAATTTGGATGAAGTAACAAACTCATATAATTGTAGTTACTGTGGCAACTCATTTGATGGAAAACTTATTAATCTTGATGATGTTTATGCGAAGACTTTTGATGATTTTAAAAAGAAAAAATATAAACTCTCAGATGAGGGTTTCAGCTATCTTGTCTCAAAAGAGCCTTATAATGCTATTTACTGGAGAGGAAAGATTCTATCTTTTCTTAAACTCAGTGATGAGAAAAATATTTTTAATACTGAATTTAAGCACAGTGCATATTATTTATCACAGCTCATAAAAAAAATTCCACCTGATAATAAATCATATTTTGACAAGCTTATTGAAGGTGTGCATTTAAAAGAAAATCAGGATTTTCTTAATAAGAAAATAGATGGTTTTAAAGATAGTATTGATAAAAATTATAGAGAGATATCAAGAGTCAGAAGAACTGAGATAAATAATACTTTGCCAGCTTTGGTCATTCTGGTATCTCTTAGTTTGATGGGAGTTTTTGAATATTTCTGCTACGGATTAGAAACAGCATTTTATTATTATATTATCTGGGGAGTAGTATTTATTATTCCTGTAATAGCTGCTTTAAATATCGCTATGAGCAGAAAGAAGTATATTAAGGATGAAGTTATCCGTATCGAAAGTATTATTGAGAAAGTAAGAAGTGAGTTAACCGAATATAATAATAGACTAAGTGAACTTGAGAATAGAAAAAAAGAATTCACCAAAGAACTAGATAGGCTTAGAAGTAAACTTTTCGAAGAGTATGACTTTGATCCAAATGTAATTCCTGAAGTTAACCTTAAGATGGATAAGGCAAATGTTATTGAAGAGCATAATTCTTATGAGGCCATAAATACCTGTCCTAACTGTAGTACAGAATTGTCTTTTGATTCTGAGAAGAAAGTATATTTTTGTAATTCATGTGGTGCTACCTTTGACTATAACTATATGATTGATTTTCTATGGATTGACAGAGCTTATTCGGTTTTGAATAAAGGATATTATGATGATGCCAAAGCAGAATTTCTTAAGATTCTTGAATTAAGACCAGGAGATGCTGTTGCTCTTAATGGACTTGTATTAGCTACAATGAATGTAAAGATTCTTACTCATCATAATACCAAGAATACTGATGAGGCATATTCTTATATAAATAAATATCTGCCTGAAATCCCTGAGGAGAATAAGCCGTATTTTGAGAAAATTAGGGAATATGAGCGACTTAAGCATGCAGTTAAAAAGAAGAACATATTAATTGCTGATGAGAGCAAAAGGGCAAAAAATGCAGTAGATCAGATAAGAGAGCTTAACAAACAGAAACTCATTGTAGATGAGGATAGAATAAAAGAGATAGAAAGAGTAAGTCGCGAGAGTGATTTGCTGTCTCGTCGAGCTGATATTGCTGCCGTAAATAAAAAGTACGATGATCTTAAACTTACCTATACCAATTTAATCAGTGCAAAAGAATTGGAGCGTAAAAAGAAAGAGCAGGATGTTGCTATAGCAAAGCAGGGACATAAAAAGTGTGCCAAGACTGCATCTGATTTTTATAATGAGATGCTTTTAAGTAAGCCTAAATACGATAAATTTTCATTCTAATAGCGAAGTTTACTTGACGTTTGCTGCTTTCTGGTGCTACAATTCAAGCAATTCAACGGTAGAGTGTTGATATTTATCTATTTAAACGATATTTGTTTTTCATTTTCAAATTCCATATCGATTTAAAAATTTAATAATGAGGTATTTATGGCCGATTTTGATGCGCAAGCTTTATTGAAATTGCCGCGTGAACAATTGATTTCACTCGTTGTAAATAATCTCAATCTTACTACTGCAGAATCTGCTGAGAAGATGAGAGATGACGAGATAGTTCATATGCTAAGAATGAATTTAGATGAGGAATACCAGAAGCAGGTTTCTTCTGTATCTAAGACGAATTCTAAGAAAGTGGCAAACAAGAAAGCACCAGTAAAAAAGACTGCTGAAGCAAAGACTTCTAATGAGAAGGCAAATACTGACAAGCCTAGTAAAACTACAAAAAAATCAGTTAAGCCAAGCTCTGATAAGGTAGAAGATAAAAAAGCTTCAGAAGAAGTAAAAGAGGTCTCCCAGGAGGTTAAACTTGACGAAGTTAAACCTGAAGAGAAAGTAGTTTTGGAAGAACCAGTAAAGAAGACTTCCAAGAGAACTGCTAAACGTAAGGAGACTAGTAAGAAGGCAGAAGAGCCTTCTAATGAAGGTAAGAAGATTGAAGTTAAAGAAGCTCCTGTTGCTGAATTAAATGAGGTTAGTTCTAATGCTGAAGTAACTGATACTGAAGTAAAAGCAGAAGTAGCTGAGAAAACTTCTAAATCTAAGAGAACTTCACGTAAAACAAAAAAGACAGAAGAAGTATCTTCTGAAGTTGAAGAGAAGATATCAGAGAGTTCTGATTCTGTTACGGAAGAAAGTGATCCTTTTACAAAGATTACATCTGAATCTGAAACTAATGAACCAAAGAAGAAGACTTCCCGTAAGAACAAAAAGCCTGTAAAAAATACAGATTCTGAAGTAAAACCAGAAACTGTTACTGAGGAGAAGAAGGACGAAGCTCCTGTAGAAGAAATCCCTTCTGAACCTGAGAAGAATAAGAAGCCAAGGCCTAAGAAGAATAAGAAGTCTATTAAGCCTGAAGAAGCTAATCAGGTAAGTGCAGAAGATTCAGGTAATAATGAAGTTTCTACTGAAGTAAATGAAGTTAGTAATGAATCAAAGCCTAAGAATGATTCACATAAAAAGCCACAGAGAAGAACAATAAGCTTTGGTCCTGGAGTAGGACTTAAGGTTGAAGCAACTGCTCCAGTTGAGGCAGAGAATACTGAAGTTCAGGCAGCAGAAGAGTCTGTTGAGCAGCAGCCAGCTGAGCCAGAGATTCAGTTGATTCCAGTTGCAGGAGTTTTATCTATTGGCGGCGAAAAGAATGATTATTGCGGTTTCTTACATGCAAATAATTATCTTCCAGGTGATTCAGACTCTTATGTATCTGGACAGCTTATTAAGCGAATGGGTCTTCGTAAGGGTGACTATATAACAGGTATTGCAACACCAGCAAGAGGTAAGGGAAATCATCCACCTCTAAAGCAGATTCTCACAATTAATGGTATTGATGTATCTGGTGAAGATTTTGATTTGGATACAATTCGTAAGCGTAAGAAGTTTGAGAATCTTACTGCTATCTATCCAGATGAGAAACTTGTATTGGAGACTGGTAAAGATCAGTATTCTACAAGAATAATCGATATTATCTGTCCTATTGGTAAAGGTCAGAGAGGTATGGTTGTATCTCCACCTAAGGCAGGTAAAACAGTACTTCTTAAAAAGATTGCAAATGCTATTACAGCAAATGATCCAAAGTGCAAGCTTATCGTTCTTCTTATTGATGAGCGACCTGAGGAAGTTACAGATATGCAGCGTTCTATTAAGGGTGAGGTTGTATATTCTACTTTCGATAAGAAGCCAGAGAATCATGTAAGAGTTACTGAACTCGTACTCGAGAGAGCAATGAGACTTGTTGAGATGGATGAGGATGTGGTAATTCTCCTTGACTCAATGACACGTCTTGCAAGAGCTTATAACCTTACAATTACTCCGACAGGAAGAACTTTGTCTGGTGGTCTTGATCCAGGCTCACTTTATGGACCAAAGAGATTCTTTGGTGCGGCTCGTAATATTGAGAATGGCGGAAGTCTTACTATTATCTCAACTTCACTTATTGAGACAGGCTCAAGAATGGATGAAGTTATCTTTGAGGAATTCAAGGGTACAGGTAATATGGAAGTAGTACTCGACAGAAAGCTTGCTGACCGTCGTGTATTCCCAGCTATTGCAGTTGATAAGTCTGGTACAAGAAGAGAAGATCTCTTGTTGTCACCTGAGGAACTTGATGCAGTATGGAAGCTTCGTAAGAGAATTGCAGACTTCGATACAGTTGTGGCTACAGATCTTGTTATTAAACTCATGGAGAGAACTCCAAGTAATAAGGTTTTTGTCGATACTGTAATAAAGAAGTTTGATGAAGCAGATAATGTAAAGTAATTCGAGAATAACTGTTGACAATATTCGGAAAATACAGTATTATTTCAAAGTTACAGACAAATCCGGTATGGCATACGTGGTGGGAACCACGCGTTATATCTTTGATGAGAGGTGAAATTGTATGAAGAATGAAATCCATCCTACAACATACACCGTAACAGTAAAGTGTGCTTGTGGTGAGACATTCGAGACAGTATCTACAAAGCCTGAGCTTCGTGTTGATATTTGTTCTAAGTGCCACCCATTCTACACAGGCAAGCAGAAGCTTGTTGATACTGGCGGACGTGTTGATAAGTTCTACAAGAGAATGGAAAAGAACTAATTTTAAATTAAAAATTATCCCAGAGCTTTCAAAGTTCTGGGATTTTTTTATTTGTATAAATCTTTAACAAATGTAGGATTATTCTCATTTATAAGAATCTCGGCGGCTTTATCAGCCAGGTTTATTAATAGTCTCTCATATTCACACTGGAATGCACTTGGTTCACTAAGGCTTTTGCTATAACCATGATTAGCACAGGCACATCTGTGGCTGCAGCGCTTATTATATGAGCAGGAATCACATTCAGATGGGGCAATTCTTGAACTCTCAATCTCCATTAGTCTTTTATAATCAAGACCAGCATATATATCACCAACAAAGAATTCTTCAAGTCCAATGAAATGAGTACATGGATATATTTTGCCGTCATAGTTTACGAGAAGTTTGGATGAACACAACTTGCAGTGTGAATTAACGCTTTGAGTCTCGTTAATATATGCCTTAATTTTGTTTTCTATAGGAAGAATTTTAAGTCTTCTGCCATCCTGATTATTTTTAATATATAAATCAGTTACTTTCTCCATCTGTTCCTTAAGTATAGAAAAAGAATTGTCATCCCAGCTTGCTTTGTTTCCTGAAGCTGGAGTAATATTTATCTTTTTGATTTTGTGTTTGATAAAAAACTCAATGCTTTTTGCCAGAGTGTCAACAAATTCTGGATGAACAGTCATCATGATAGGAACGCTAGGTGAATTTCTTACAAGCTTATCAAGAACGGTATTAACTTCTCTCTCAAAGCCTCTGGTCTCACTTTGGCTTAAACCATCATGTGATAGAGCAATAACAAGACCATTGTCCCTACTAAATTCAATAAAAGAATCATCTACCAGAAGTCCATTGGTTGTGGTCTCGTATATGATTTTTGTATTAGGGAATTTTGCTTTGGAGTATAACACTGCTTCTCTTATAATATTTTTTGCCAGAAGTGGTTCGCCACCATAAAAGGAGATTTGAAATTTTGAAGTATCGTGTGGCAGGGTAGAAGCAAAATAGTCTATTGCATCTCTCATTACATCAATGGACATATATTTGGCCGCATGAACCTGCTCGCAATAACTACAAGCTAGATTACAGTTTGAAGTTATGCCAAGAATGAGATGCCTCATATTAATAATCTTCAGAAATAGGTTCTGCTATATCTCCATCAAGAATAAATTCTTCAGTTGGAGCGGTCTCTTCACCCATAAGCAGGAGATCGTCTTCTTCAGTTGGCGCAGTCTCAGCTGCTCCAGCAAGCTCATAAGTCTCAACTGGTCTTGGATTTCTATCCTTCTCGAAAAGTGCTTTAACAACTTTTCCATCACCACATCCTGCAGCGCCAATCGTTACAGATGCTGCCATGATAGCTGATGCGATACCCTTGGTAACTCTTGAAGCAGAAATATTAACTTCGCTCTTTGTTGGATAATTAGGATTTAAATCATTATTTGAAACTCTTTTTTCCATAAAACCATTTCCTTTAAATAACAAATAATTTGTTAAGATTATTATATCATATGTAAGCTAGTGGTAGGAATAAATAAACATTTTCGAGAAGAATAAAGAATATTAGTGTATAATAAGTTGAATAATTTTTTTGAAATGGAAAGAATTTTATGGCAGATAACGAGATAAAAGAAGTTGAGAATAAGGAATTGGCAGAGTCAGTTGAGAATATAGCTGAGAACAAAGAGGTGGCAGAGAAGGCCGCTTCTTCTTCGGAACCTTCAAAAAAAGAGCAGAAAAAGATTGAGAAAGAAGCTCTTAGGAATCAGAAGAGAACGACTATCGGAGGTCAGGCTCTTATTGAAGGTATCATGATGAGTGGACCTAAGAGAACTGCTATGGCTGTTCGTAAGGCGGATGGAACTATTCATGTAGAAGAGATTAAGCAGAGCGACAAGGTCGTTTTCTGGGAGAAAGTTCCTTTTGTAAGAGGTTCTATTAAGTTCTATAAAATGCTTGTTACAGGTACTTCAGCTCTTATGCGTTCAGCAGATTTATCTGAAGAAGGTGCTCCTGAACAGGATAAGGAAGAGAATAGCAAAAAGCCTTCAAAGCTTGAAGAATACTTAAATCAGCACACTGATATTGTTATTACATTATCAGCTATTCTAGGTATTCTTTTAAGTGTTGGATTGTTTATCCTTTTGCCTAGACTTGTTGTTGACACTGTAATGAGATTAACAGGACTTAATGATAACGGTACACTTTTGTGGTCAGTTCTTATGAATCTCTTTGAAGGTGTATTAAGAATTATCATTTTCCTTATTTACCTTATCAGTGTTAGTAAACTTGAAGATATCAAGCGTGTATGGATGTATCATGGCGCTGAACATAAGACAATTGCCTGCTATGAGGCTGGTGAAGCTCTCACTGTTGAGAATATTAAGAAGTTTAAGAGATTTCACCCACGCTGCGGAACAGCATTTATGTTTATTGTTCTTGCTATTTCTATTTTGATTTACACACTTACTGGTATGGTTACAGGAGATCACAATATGCTTCTTAATCTTGCAGTAAGATTGGTTCTTATTCCATTTATCTGTGGTATCTCATATGAGATTTTAAGATTCGTTGGAAGACATGATGATAATGCAATTTGTAAGGTGCTCTGTAAGCCAGGTCTCTGGTTACAGAAGTTTACAACAAATGAGCCTGACGATAAGATTATTGAAGTTGCAATTCTTGCTATGGAAGCAGTAATTCCGGAGAATGCTAATGACGATAACTGGTAATCTTGAATCAGCATTAATTGATGAAGGTATAACAAAAGAGGTTGCTTCAGAGTTAGTTCAGGAGATTTTATCTAAGTATGATAACGATGAAGAGCGAATTTGTGGTGTAATTAATCGAATTAAATCTGGTGAACCAATCGCTTATATTGTCGGACATCAGCCTTTTTATAGAGAAGACTACATAGTAAATTCAAATGTTCTTATACCAAGACCTGATACAGAACTTCTGGTCGAGGCAGCTATCAGGTTTTGTAAATCCTGTGATTTTCCTATGGGAGATATAAGCATTGTTCCTGAAGGATCTATGAATAAGGGAGATGGCCTTTGGATGGCTGATTTCTGTACAGGTTCAGGATGTGTAGGAATATCTGTAATAAATGCTCTTGCTGATAAAGGTTATGATGTGACAGCTTATCTTACAGACATATCTTCTGAAGCTCTTAAAGTCTGTAATATGAATGTTCAGGGACAGTTAAGTGAGATTAGTAAGGAAGTATCTTCTGTTAAAGTTATTAATTGTGATATCTTTGACGAAGTTAAAATGACACGTCTTATCCCTCATGGGAATCTTGATTTTATCGTATCTAATCCTCCTTATATTACGTCTAGCGATATGAAGGAACTTGATAAATCTGTATCGGATTTTGAGCCAGAGACCGCATTATGGGGCGGAGAAGATGGCCTAAACTTTTATAGAATTCTGGCTAAGTATGGCCAGATCTTTCTTAAAAAGGGTGGAGCAATTCTTATGGAACACGGTTATGATCAGGGGGATAGTGTAAAAGCTTTAATGACTGATTATGGCTATAGTAATGTTATTACACTTAAGGATTTTGGAGGAAATGCCAGAGTCTGTGTAGCTATCAAATAAAGAAGGAAATGGGAAGTATATAAGAAGGGAGAAGTACTTAAATGCCAAATAAATTCTTTTTGTTTGAATATCGTGCTGAAGATTTGGTTACTATGCGTAAAAAACATCCATGTGGCAAGTCTACATGGCAGGTAGTAACGATAGGCAGTGATGTCAAACTTAAGTGTTGTGGCTGCGGACATCTTATGACTATGTCCAGAGCTACTTTGGAGAAGAGTACTATTAGCGTCGAGAGAGCTAACTAAGGTTTGGTATGTATAAAAAAGCAGTAGCATTATTTTTGTCAGTAGTAGTGGTAACGTTGACTTTTGGATCTTGCTCTTCAATCCGTGTTAGAAATCTGATTTTTACGCTGGTGGATGATTTCTCTGCCGCTCTTTGTGCTCGTAAAATTGACAAAATAATTGAAACCGTTGAAGTAAAAAACGAAACAAATGCATTACTTAACGCGTATATCAGTGGAAGTGATTTATCACTTAACAATAGAGAAGTTTATACATATATCCTCAAAACATTGACTTATGAGATGGATAAGTCATCGTATATTATTAGTAAAAATAAAGACGATGCTTTTGTTGATGTTACATTCAGCATGATTGATTATAAGTCTGTTGACATAGATGACGAGCAATCAATAGAAGTTACTCTTGATAAACTTAGCAGAGTCGAGAATGAAATCCAAACCAAAGTACCAGTTAGAGCGTATTTTGATGGAGAACGCTGGATAGTAGATAATACTAGAAGTATTATTACTACTCTTTTTGATGAACTACATGGTACAAGTTTTTCCTCTAAATCTGATTTTGAAGACCGTATTGATAGAGCATTATGGTACAACTATGCTGATTATGAAGATGGATATTACAATACTAGTGAAATCTCATGCATGGTTTTCATTAATGAATACAATAATATTGATACTAAGTTCTATTATGAGTTTTATTTTAACGATGAACTGATATGTGTAAGTCCACTAAAGAACCTTGAAGAAGGCGGGGCCAAGGCCTGTGAGATTTCTTATTTTTATGATTTTTTATTCACCGATAGTGGTGTTCCTTTTATCGAAGAATATACGCGTTTGTTTTTAAGTGGAACATATTCATTTAAATTCTATGATGAATACGGTGTGTTGTTTTACGAAGATTCTATTGAATGTGAGTTGGATTCAGGTGAATACTTATGGATTGATGGTACCAGTTATTCTTATCGCTGGGTAGCAACCATTGACGAACAAAATACTTATCTCAATCCTGTTGCGATATCATTGGAAATTAAATTTGGTGATTATACTGATGATTTAATTATTAATTCATATTACACAGTCACATATGATGACGAACTTATATATACTTCAGAACCTGACAGTCTGATTCCTGATAAAGGCCGCATTTATTATTCTTTTGGTAAGTTTTTCGAAGAATGTCCACTGGTAGAAGGTGATACCAATCTTATGCGCTCAGGCTCATACAAGATTACTGTTTTTGATAGTGCTACAGATGAAATGATTTTGGAAGAGTCATGTTTTGTATTTGTTTGGTGATTGTACAATAGATTTGTTTTTAGGATTTTTAACGGTGAATTGATTTATACTTCAGATTCTAAAAGCTATTATTGTTATACAGAATCTACAGATTTCGTATTTACTGAATTCCCAAGTATAGATGATGGATATCCTACAGGTGAATATACTATGCGTATTTATAGAGATGATACGCATCAATTGATTATTGAAGATACATGCATTGTATATTAAATGAATTGAAGAGAGTATAGTTACAAAAGTGTAGAATTCTTTTCAATGTTATCACACAAATCCAAGAAGCTCATCGATATTGGCACACTGAGATATACAGATGTGTCTTCCATCACAGTCTTCCATTACGAATTCTCTGTTAATTCCAGAGTTTACTGAAACTTTGGAATCTTCCAGTTCTTTTACAATAGTTATATTATTTGATTTGAGCTCGTTAAGAAGAAGTAGTGGTTCGGAGGCATAGATATAGGCATCATTATCAATGCCATAAGCCTCTCTTGAAGGTTTAAAGTTATTGATAAGTTCTTCTTTAATCTGAACGAGATTGATAATTATATTGTCTCTTGTAAGTCTTATATGAGGCATAGCTTCATCATCAAGAAATACAGCAGAGAAGCCAAGCTTCTTCTCATAAAAAAGCGAAGTCTTATATATATCAGGGCAAGGAAAAATAACAGCGGAACCATTCATAAGAAGAAGTCCTGAACCATTATTTGGAGCTTTCTCATCCTGATTAGCTGATGCAGTATTAGTTGGTGCAGAAGAAGCAGCTGGTGAAGATAAATTCTCACGGATAGTATCTCCCATTGAGTAGCCAAGAAGCTTTTTGCCAAATGGTTCTTCAAGATTATCGAGTTCTTCATTAAGTGAGGAGCGCTTCATAATAACTGCTATATCAGCAGAGACAGGGAGGTTACGAAGCTCGATTAACTTATCACAGTAAGTAACCAGATTCTTGAGTCTTATAAACAAAGGTAAAATCTCTTCGCAGGAACTTCCTGGACGCTTGCCATCACATAAAAATCGCATGAAGTGCTCAATAGCTTCTCCTGGTAAAGCAGCAAACATACTATTTAAGAATTTCAATTCCAGTGGAGCTTTGTCGGAACAGTCGCCCACCTTAAGTACGTTATAGAGTTCATCGAAAAGCTTATTGATATCATGCTCAGGTATAATAATGTTGTTCATTTCCATATTTCCTTATTTTTATGTGATTTTATTTTCCATTATAGTATAATTCTTTTCAAATTAGAAATTTTGATGAAGGTGTTGTATGGCTGCTATTAAGAAAACTAATGCTATGCGTAAGCTAGATACATGTAAGATTGATTATGAGGCACTTGAATACGAATATGATGAAAATGATCTTGATGGTCATCATGTTGCAGATTTCTTTGGTTTTGAATATGAGGAAGTTTTTAAGACTCTTGTTACCAAAACTGATGACGGTGAAGTATTTGTGTTCTGCTTATCTGTAGATGATGAACTGGATTTAAAGAAAGCCGCAGTAGCTGCTGGTGTTAAGAAACTAAATATGCTTCATGTTAAGGACCTTTTACAGACAACAGGTTACATAAGAGGCGGATGTTCTCCTATTGGTATGAAGAAGGATTATCCAGTAATCATTGACGAGATGATAGAACTTGTCGATAAGGTATCTGTAAGTGGAGGTCAGAGGGGCCTTCAGATAAGACTTAATTCTAAGGATCTTGTCAGTGTAGTTAACGCCAAGGTAACTTCTGTTACGAAGTAATAAAGTAACACAATAGAAATTTTGAATATGTTTTTTGTTGTTGTATAATTTAATTTGGGTTTAATGCAAATCCTTAATTACAAAAATTATTCTACAAAGAAGGTTTATATATGAATATTGATTCACTTCTCTCATCTGGTAAGAAGGTTTATTTTATCGGTATCGGAGGTATCTCCATGAGTGGTCTTGCGCAGTTGGCGCAGGGTTATGGATTTGAAGTTTATGGATCTGATATGCATCCATCTGAGAGAACCGAGGCACTTAAGAATAGAGGAATCAAAATTTATGATTCTCAGGTAAAAGAGAATATTCTTGAAGTTATGCCAGACTTTATAGTTAAGACAGCTGCTATTCTCCCTAAGAATCCAGAGGTTGCAATAGCTATCGAGAATAACATTAAGATTTATGACAGAGCAGAATTTCTTGGTATTATTACTGAGAGTTATGATGCAGTTATTAATATCTCAGGAACACATGGTAAGACTACAACCACTTCGATGACGTCTCTTATGCTTCTTAATTCAGACAAGGATCCTACAGTTCATCTTGGTGCTGAATTCTATGCATTTAACGATACAATCAGACTTGGAAGTGATAAGAAACTTCTCGTATCTGAAGCGTGTGAGTTTAACAGATCTTTCCTTAATTTCCGTTCAACTACAGCAGCTATTACTAACATTGACCATGATCATGTTGACTGCTATCCAAAGCTTTCTGATGTAGTTGATGTTTTTGCAAAGTTTCTGGAAAAACTTGATGATAACGGTAATGTTGTTATTACTGGCCGTGAGCCAAATACCGCTGAATCAATAACTCAGTTTGTTAGTTTAAATCCTGGTAAGAAGATAAATGTAATTACCTGTTCTGTTGAAGACGAACTCTGTTCATATACAGGTGAGAAGGGAATGTTCCGTGCTGTAGATGTTAATTATATCGATGGTCTTCCTTCTTATGATCTTTACTACCTTGATGCTAAATTAGGTAGTGTTAGTTTAAGAGTTCCAGGAAAGCACAATATTGATAATTCTCTTATTGCTGCTGCCTGTGCATATCTTAATGGAGCAACTCCTGAAGGAATCGTTAAGGCACTTAATGAGTTTAATGGTGCTGATGGAAGATATACAATTAAGGGTAAATATAAGGGTGCTACAGTAGTTGTTGATTATGCTCATCATCCAGCTGCTGCAAGAGCTACTATGGAAGCTGCAAGCCATATTCCTCATCATGAGATTCTGGTAGTGTTTCAGCCGTTAACCTTTAATCGTACAAAAATGCTTTTCGATGACTATGTAAGTTCACTTCTTCCTTGTAAGAAGGTTCTCTTTGGAGAGATTTTCTCAGACAGAGAAGTAAATACAGGTGAGATATCAAGTAAGGATATTGCTGACAAGATTAATGAGCAGGGTGGAGATGCCGAATTCTACGAGAAGAAGGAGGATATCCTTCCACGTATTGATGAACTTATAAGCGAAGACGACATTATTCTTATTCTCGGACCAGAGGATATTCGTTCTCTTGGTGATGTTCTTTGCCCTAAGGCATAATTAGTAAAGAATAGGAAGAATTAATGCGTAAAGTATCTGATAGTAGTAGTTCAGAAATAAATAGAAATAATAGTAATTCATCATCAAAAGTAGTGAAGATAATTGCTGCGGTCTTTTTGCTATTTGCAATAATCGGACTAGCAGTACTCTGCTTTGCAGGAATTGGGAAAACCAGTAATGATGTCACTGTCTCTTTTGTAGGCTTTGACAGGGATACTGTCATTCCAAATTCTTTTGTAAATTCTCTTAATAAAGCAGGTTTTGATGTTGATACAACCCTCTGGGATTATGAAGAAAACCTTATAGAAGAGTACGGTAGTAATCCACTTATTATTGTTGTAGCTGGTGAGAAGTCTCTTGAGACTGTAGCTTCATATACCGATTATGATTCAGTGTTGGGTTTTGTTCTTATTGATCCAACATATCCTGGTAATATGGCAATGTCTGAATTTGGAAGCGATTTCCCAAGACAGGATGTAGCTATTTTTATGCCTTATGATGACAGTAAGACAATTGGTGATATGCCAGATGGAAAGCTCATTTACGAGAGACTTTCTGGAGATGATACTCTGTATGGAAATAAGATAAAGCATAATTCAAGATTTTCATCTACAGTCTATATAAGTTCTAATCAGAAAAACTATTTGTCTGTATCAGCTTTTAAGTTTACTGACGATGCAACATTAATGATGCTTAATCCAGTATTTCAAAATGAGTTTGTACAGTATCTTGGTACAACATATTACCGTTACTGTTCTGAAGACTATAAGTCTTCAATGGTATTTACCCGATACCTTATGGAGGTAATCTATATTTTCTTCGGAATTTGTGGACTTCTTCTTTATATGTATGCCGCTACCAGAAGAACAGACGATATTGAGCGTAAGCGTTTTGCTATTAGTTCAGTAGACAGAAGCGGTGTTGGAGTAGTATTTAAAGTTATATCTTATATTGTGATTTTCCTGTACATAGTGCTTGTTCCTGTATCATATTTCTTTATTAAGGATTATGAGATTATGGCATGGGTATTTGGTCTTTTACCAATATTAGCAGCTTTGTATCAGTATATTATTACCAAGAAGTCGGGGAATCTCATGCGCGCAGATTCAATTGCTGTTAAGGATGCAAACCTGATTGAAGTAGTTTTGTCATTTATCGTTCAGCCGTTACTTTTGTTTTTAGTTCTTTTCTCAATTGCAGGAAATAATTTAAGTAAGCTTAGTATTTTTGATATAGTTTTTGTTGTTGTCCTAATGATTTTGGATTTTTGTGTAAGCGCAATTCGAATCAAATTCGGATTCAAAATAATCACCAAGAGTTTGCCTTGCATATTGATTTCCATCTTTGTACTCCTTTTTGGAGTTATTGTAGTGGATTTAAATCTTATGCTTATTGCAGCGATTATGCTTATGCTGATTCTGGTACCTGATTTCTTTGAAGGTAATGTAAGAAGATTTACCAAAAAGACATTCTTGTACTCACTTACACAGGCAGTTACTTATGCAATAATTGCATTGTTCTTGGTATAAATTAGGAGGATTAAATGGCAGTTACTATTGTTGATGTGGCACGCCGAGCTGGTGTATCTATCTCTACAGTATCTAAATATATTAATGGTGGTAATGTTATTGAACCTAAAAGAAGCGAGATAATTAAAGCCATAGATGAACTGGGTTTTGTTGTAAATCCGTTTGCCAGAGGAATGAAGACACAGAAGACTAACACTATTGGTGTGCTTATTCCAGGAATGACCGAATATTTTGGTACTACTCTTTTGTCTCATCTTAATAAGTATTTTTATTCTAAAAATTATACTGTCGTTACTTGTGACTATAAGTTTGATGAGCATGGTACTAATGCCAGAGAGAAGATTGATTTTCTAGTTCGTAACTGTGTTGATGGCATTATCATGCAGCCAGATGCTTTTAAGCCGGATGAAGTTGATACTGCTATAAGAGCTAATATTCCTCTTGTAGTTGTTGACCTTGAAGATGACCTTAAGCGTTTTGATTCAGTAGTTCTTAATAATGAGGAACTTGCTTATAAGGCAATAATGAAGTTTATTGAAAAAGGTCATAAGAAAATAGCCATTGTATCTGGTTATCCTAATGCTACAACAACAATTGAACGAGTTGCAGGATATAAAAAGGCTCTTCGTGAGAATGGTATTACTGTTAATAATGATTATATTTTCCTTGGAAAGCACCTTGAGATAAGAGGTCATGAGCTTATGGAAAAAATCATGAATATGCCTGAGAATATTAGACCTACGGCTGTATTTTTTGCAGGTAATCTTGTTATGATTGGTGCACTTATGTACCTTAAGGAAAATAATATCTCAGTTCCAGAAGAAATATCTATTATTGGTATGGAAAATTTGGCGGCTTCAAGACTTTTTACACCAACGGTTACAATAGCAACTCAGCCAATGGAACTTTTTGCTGAGGCAGCTGCAGATCTTCTTCTCACAAGAATCGATAAGGCATATATTGGAGATAAAAGAACTGTGTTTTTGAATGCCAAATTCGTTGAAGGCGAATCTATTAAGGATTTGTCTGATAAATAATGAATTTTCAATTGACATAAATAACACCTAATGATAATATATCTCGGTGACCGCATGCGCCGGGCTTTCTATAAACATGTCTTTTGTATGATGTGTGCCTAGGTTGAGCAGCGAGACTGGAAGAACAGGAGGACACAAAATGTACGCAGTAATTTTAACAGGCGGTAAGCAGTACAAGGTAGCTGTAGGTGATGAGGTATTCATCGAGAAGCTCGAGGGTGACGCTGGCGCTACAATTACATTCGACAATGTTTTGGCTGTTGCAGATGACAATGGTATCAAGGCTGGTGCTGATCTTAAGGCTACAGTTTCTGGTGAGATTGTTAAGCAGGGCAAGAACAAGAAGATTGTTGTATTCAAGTACAAGGCAAAGAAGACATATCGTCGCACAAATGGTCATAGACAGCCTTATACACGTGTACGTATCACAGCAATCAATGCTTGATTTGGTTTGATGTATGATTAAAGTCATAGTAAGACGTGATGAAGCAAGATGCATAACCTCATTTAATATGTCAGGTCATGCTGGTTACGCAGAGTACGGTTCAGATATTGTTTGTGCTGGTGCTTCGACACTTTTTTATACTGCAGCTAATGCTTTGGAGACAATTTGTCGCTTAAGTGATACGGCAGTGATTAAAGAGGATGAAGAGACAGATTTTGTTCAGGGAAGTATCATTCTTCCAGAGATAGCAGACAAAGAGATTAAAGATCGAGCTCAGGTTATTATGGCAACGATTCTTACTGGTTACATTTCATTAGCTAGTTCTGTTAATGAAGGTGGTAAGAGGTACATCGAGATTATTGAAACTTAATTTGCACAACGGAGGTGTAAGCTATGCTTAAGATGAATTTACAGCTCTTCGCTCATAAGAAAGGTATGGGATCAACCAAGAATGGTCGTGATTCTGAGTCTAAGAGATTAGGAGCAAAGAAGGGTGACGGCCAGACAGTATTGGCTGGTAACATTCTTGTAAGACAGCGTGGAACAAAGATTCGTCCTGGTACAAATGTTGGTATCGGTTCAGATGATACACTTTATTCACGTGTTGATGGACGCGTTAAGTATGAGCGCGTTGGTAAGGACAAGAAGCAGGTTAGCGTTTATCCTGTAGAGTAATCCTTATTATTGAATTTGTATATTCAGCCTGTCGGAAGAATATAAAGCTTCCGGCAGGTTTTTTATTGCTTTTATTGAATTGTTTGAAAGTTCCTAGACCATTACGGAATAATTTGGTAATGTGTGATACAATGACTTTCGAGAAGAATAATACTTAGAAGATACTTTGAGGAGTAAGCGACTATATGTTTATCGATCATGCAAAGATTTATGTTAAGGCTGGTGACGGCGGAAATGGTATGGTATCTTTCCATACTGAGAAATACGTAACAAACGGCGGTCCTGATGGTGGTGACGGCGGTAAGGGTGGCGATGTTGTATTTGTTGCAGCAGCTAAACTTAGAACTCTTCAGAGCTTTAGATTTAAGCATAAATTTGTTGCTCAGAATGGTGAGAAGGGAATGAACCGCAAGATGTATGGTCATGGCGGTGAGGACCTTGTTATCGCTGTTCCTGTAGGTACAATTATTAAAGATGCTGATACAGATAAGATTATTGCTGACTTTACTGAGGATGGCCAGAAGGTTATTGTTGCCAAGGGCGGAAAAGGCGGTCTTGGTAATATGCATTATGCTAATGCCACAAGACAGGCTCCACAGTTTGCAAGAGCTGGTGTTCCTGGTGAAGAGAAGAATCTCTCTGTTGAACTTAAATTAATTGCCGATGTAGGCCTTGTAGGATATCCTAATGCTGGTAAGTCAACACTTTTGTCTGTAATGACTAATGCTAAGCCTAAGATTGCTGATTATCCTTTTACAACACTTGAGCCAGTTCTTGGTGTTGTGTCAAATTATGATATGTCTTATGTTATTGCAGATATTCCAGGTATCATTGAGGATGCACATGAAGGCGCAGGCCTTGGACATGACTTTTTAAGACACATCGAGAGAACAAGACTTCTTATACATGTAGTAGATGTATCTGCAAAGGATGGAAGAGATCCAATCGATGACTTTAACAGCATTAATGATGAGCTTGTTCAGTTTAATAGTAAGCTTGCAGAGCGCCCACAGGTAGTTGTTGCTAATAAGTGCGACGATGCTACTGAAGAAGAGATAGAGATGTTTGTTGATGAAGTTAAGTCACAGGGCTTTGAGGACGTATTTGTTATCTCTGCTGCAGCAAGAATTGGTATAAAGGAATTAACAGACAAGATTACTGAACTTGTAAGTAAGCTTCCTGCTGCTGTTATCCATGACGAGATTGTAGAAGAGAAGATTTATAACTTCGAGCCAGAAGAGAAGTTTACAATCGAACGTGATGAGGAAGGCGTATATGAGGTTAAGGGAACATGGGTTATTGTTACAATGGAGTCAACTAACTTCGATGATCCTGATTCACTTTCATATTTCCAGAGATCACTTATTAATGCTGGTGTAATTGATGCACTTCGTAAGGCTGGCGTTCAGGAAGGTGACACAGTAAGAATCGGACCTCTTGAATTCGATTTTGTTGATTAATATTTTTTGTTAATAAAGAAATGGCGTCCTTTTATTGAGAAGGGCGCCTTTTATTTTTCTCGAAAATGGTTCCTGATACTTAAAAACTTTTTCGCGCTCATCTCGAAACGTTTTGTGCAAATATATAAAACAGGTACCCCAAAAACTTTACAAATTATGGTATAAGTCAATTTGTTAATGAAGTTGTGAAGAATTAATAATTTTGTTTACAATTAGTTCATAGAAGACGTGAAAATTTGACATATTTGAAGATTATACTCAAATCATAAGAAAAGAGGTTCACTTCTCCTATATATATTAAGTTTGTATTCAATTCCGTAATCCTGTTAAAGGTTTACGGATATTGTTTTTCTAGGGAACAATAAATGTAAAACGAAATAGCAAAAAACGACGAATCGTATTTAATAATAATCAAATGAATTTTACATAGTAATCTATTATCTTGCCAATAAATAAGCAATTAATATCATGATAGTGAGCAGAGTTAATAAAAGTAATAACTGAGTTCTAGGTGGTAATTTGCTTTCTTTTTTTACATTTAAGGTTGGAGCCTTAACTTTATCTGGAATCACTATGAAGCATTCTTTAGTTTTATCACTAAATTTAATATCACAGTTCTTATGATAGAACTTGGCTAATAAAAGCGCAAAATCTCCCTTAAGAGGAACCTTAACAATTTCATTTCTAAATCTCTTAAATGTGAAGACCTCACGAACTAAAGGGTCATTAGTGAAGGTATCCCAGGCTATTTGGCGCTTATAAATCTCATCTCGATTTAAAATAAAGAGATAGTGCATAATAAGCTGGAATTTAACATCATTAGACAAACTTCCTTCTGCCTTGTTTTTGGCCAGTTCAATCTGGCGCAGATATTCTTTATGAAGTGCCAGTGGATCAGAAAGTTTTTTATAGTCAGGTTCAGTCTGATTTGGAGCCTTTCTATAAACATAGAACTGATTAGGAGTATTTGGGAAAGTACCAGCTTCATAGTCTTTTCCGAGAGCTTCTGCCAGTATTTTTAAAGTCTCTTGGTCAAATCTTCTCTGATTTATTTTACCGAGAAAGGCATCGTATTTTCTAACATGTTTTACAAGTTCATTATCAAGAAAGCGGTTATAATAGAAAATCTCGTTTTTATATGTGTCATTTCCTGCAATATAGGCAAAATAATCTATAACAGTATCAATGAGAAGGGCAGATTTGGCTGCATAATCAAAATCTGCCTGAGGGGTCTTTGGATCAAAATCCTGAAGATTTCTTTCATTAATAAGCTTTTCGAAATAAGCTTCAGGAAGCATTGGATCGGATGAAGTATCTGTCTTGGTATCAGATTCAGTCTTAGCCTCATTCTCCTCGATTATCTCTTTTTTTTTTAAGTCATTAGCGTCTTCAGAAGTAGACTCATCTGAATTAGTTTTTTCAGAAGATGTTTCTTCAGTAGCAGGCTTTACATTTCTGTGAACACGGCTCATATAAGTATCTATATAGTACTGGCTTGTAAAATCCAAATCCACTTTATAAGAATTGGTTTTATTGTCAAAAACTGGTTTTGATTTACCGCCAATACACATACAAAGACTCTTGGCATCGTTATATCGAAGACCAATTTTATTAACCTCTTCTTCGAAAATAGGAAGTGTAAATGCATCAACTACAAGTCTATTGTGCTTAAACTGTTCCCAGATCATTTTATTGTGACTAAAATTACTATCTGTGTTTATATAACACAAATACTTAATAGCAATTCTTACAATCTCCTCATCAGAAAATGGCTTATTAGGATGAGCCATATGAGTCTCATAACAGGTTTTGTTAAAGAAGTCCAGTGGATCAAGACCATCGTTAGAAGCTTCTTCGCTGTTTATTTCAGAGAAGTCAAAGGCATTAGCGTTATCATATTCAACAGAATCATTATCAAAGTCCTCACCAAGATCTCTTTTAGGAGCCCTAGGTTCCTGTGGAATATCTTCTGTAACATTAAAATCAAAATCAGGAGTTTTTTCCTCGGAAGATTCCACGGAAGAGGCATCAGGCTCATTTTCTTTGTCCTTTTCTATAGAAGCAAGAACTGTTTTTGTTCCGTCTTTTTGAACAACGACAACGGTCTGTCCCTTTGCTCTTAATTTAGCAATAGAAGAACAGGATTTATAAGCATCATTAAGCTTACGGAACTCATCTGGATGCTCCTCTGGATTGTTTTCTTTGGCAAGCTTGGCGTAGGCCTTTTTAATCTCTGCCAGACTTGATTCTGGTGTTACATTAAGTATTTCCCAAGGTGTTTGATGTGACATTAGTTTCTACCCTCGATATTATCAAGTAAATCCTTTAATTTTGTATAAGCCTCATTAATAGCTTTAAGTGAATTACTTGTAAGTGATGCTTTAAACTGCATAAGAAAAGCCAGAATAATCTGTCGTTCCTGCTCTAAGCTTTCTTCAAATACACGCTCTGCTCTTGCAATAAGAAGGGCGTTTTTCTCTTCTTCACGACCGAGAATGGAAGCGGCTTTGATTCGCTCTCTCATTTTGTTAATTTCCTCAGGAGAGAGATCAGTATCTTTACTCATAAATACTTTGTCACCAATATGTCCGTCCTTATCCTCAACATCTACAATGAGAATTCCATTAATATCGTAAGACATTTTAATTGTGATCATCTGCTTTTCCTTAGTAGGATGAGCCAGGTCAATCATAAGTTCTCCAAGACAGAGATTTTTACTTACAACTATACTCTCGCCCTGATATATCTGAATTCTTATTGATTCCTGCATAGGACTCATTGTGTAGAATGTCTTCTGTCTTGTGCAAGGAAGGGAAGAGTTACGGTTTATAATAAATTCTGTAATTATATCTCCAGTCATGGAATCGCAGGTAGCTACTCCGAGTGAGAAAGGGCAGATATCAGTCATAATGATATCTTTTAAGTCCATATTACGATTCTTAATCTCAGCAAAAATACCTGCACCCAGCGCGATAGCGGTATCAGGGTTAACATTTGTATTTGGAGCCTTACCAGTAACTTCTTTAATAAAAGCTCTTACAGTTGGCATCTTTGAAGAACCACCAACGAGTACAATATCGTCAATGTCATCAATTGTTGTTCTGGCATCACGTAATACTTTATCAATTGGAGCCTTTATCTTGGAGAAGATGTTACTACAGAGTTTTATAAGTTTATTGTTATCAATAGATACCGAATAGTCTTTGCCTTCAATTGTCGCAGTCATTATTGTAGACATGGATTTACTAAGATGAATCTTTGCTTTCTCAGCAATCTTATAGATAAGTGCCTTATCCTGAAGTCTTAATGCATCCATGACAAGACCGCTCTGCTTACAAAAATATTCAGCAATAACTTCATTAAAATCCTTACCACCAAGTTCGTTGTTGCCAGCAACAGCCAGAATCTCAATTATATTGTCGAAAGTCTCAACCAAAGATACATCAAGTGTACCTCCGCCAAAGTCGATGATAAGAAGAGTCTGGTCTTCAAATCCGTTAGAATAGAGATATGAGAGAGCTGCAGCAGAAGGCTCGTTAATAAGTCTGTCAACTCTTAGTCCGGCAAGCTCTGCAGCAAGTTTTGTATCACTTCTTGCTTTATCATTAAAATATGCAGGAACACTTATAATAGCTTCATCAACCTCTTCACCGAGGAAAGCCTCAGCATCTTCTTTAATCTTTTTAAGTACGTATGATGATAAAGATACAGAAGTCTCTTTACGGTTGTTGAGCATGAACTCCATATTCTGTCCCATGCATCTTTTAAATTCGGATATAGTATCATTAGGATGAGTAATAAGTCTCTCGTTTGCAACAGCACCAACTACATAAGTCTCATTCTCTTTGTCATAACCTACTACAGAAGGAGTACTGGTCTCGTTAAAAGAATTACGAATAAGTACTGGTTTGTCATTCTTCCAGCACACCGCAAGTGAATTTGTTGTACCAAGATCTATACCTATAATTGCCATTTTTATTGTTGCTCCTTAATCAAATCAGTCATTCATTTTAAGTTCGAGTTTAAGCTGATTTATTTCTGAAAAATCCAGTTCGCGTATTGGATATATGTTATTATCATCTTCAGGAATATCATCGATAAAAAGTGAACCAATACTGATTCTTCTCAGTTCAATAACTTCGCAGTTCCAGGAAGATATCATACGTCTTACCTGATGAGTTTTACCTTCGGTAAGTGTAAGTTTACATGTGTGATAATCACCATTATCTTCACCAAGCTCCAAAACAGAAGGCTTAAGCTTAATAACTTCGTCTGTATCGTGAAGTGTCATACCTGAAGATGCTTCCTCGACTTGCTTATTTGTAAGGCGATTTCCACTATATGTTACGAGATATGTTTTAGGTAAATGATATTTTGGACTCGTCATTCTGTGAGAGAATTCACCATCGTTAGTAATGATAAGAAGACCAGTTGTATGATAGTCAAGTCTTCCTACTGGGCTTACTTTCTTTGCTTTAAGTTCAGGTGAGAGAAAGTCACCAACGCACTGAAGTCTTTTATCCTCCATGGCAGTTATTACGTTTACAGGTTTATCCATGAGAAGATAGATATAATTCTTACTCTGAATTTCTTCATCATCAAGTAAAACTGTGTCATCGTCTTTAATATGAATTGAAGCGTCACTAACAACCACGCCGTTTACTTTGACGCGACCTGCTCTAATAATCTTTTTTATCTCGCTTCTAGTAGCGATACCTAAATTTGATATCATTTTATCCAAACGCATAAAAGTATTATATAATAATTATTACAAATAGTGCAAAGGTGGTACAGGATGAAGACAATAAATATTGAATTTGGATATCCGACATGCGATAAAGCCCTTATTGCACTTAAAAACAGTGTTCTTACTGAGAGAAGACTTGGAACCAAGAATATAAAGATTATTCATGGTTATGGTTCTAATGGTGTTGGTGGCAAGATAAAGGTTGCTACAATGCAGGAACTTCGAAGATATGTCCAAAACGGAACAATAAGAATGTATTGTCCTGGTGAGAAGTTCGATTCTAATCACGAAGAAGGCATTAGAATTAGTGCCAGATACCCAGCGGTCAAAGGTGATTCTGACTGGAACAGGGGAAATAGCGGTATAACGGTTATTGGATTTTAAAATTTGGAAGTGGAGAAATATTTATGAGTAATAATGTTGATATGGAGAAGTGGAAACTTTTCGAAGAGGAGTGCAGAAACTGCAGTAAATGCGGACTTCGCGATAATGCCACTAATACTGTAATTTACAGAGGTTCACTTAATGCTCCACTTATGGTAATTGGTGAGGCTCCAGGTGAGAATGAGGACCTTCAAGGACTTCCTTTTGTAGGCAGATCAGGCCAGCTTCTTCAAAATCTCCTTCAGTCTTTTGGTTTTACTGATAAGGACTACCATATTTGTAATATCTGCAAGTGTCGTCCACCTGAGAACAGACGTCCAACTCCAGAAGAAGTTAAGGCCTGTAAGGAACTTCTTGCAAAACAGTTTATGTTCGTTAAGCCTAAAGTAATTCTTTTGTGCGGAGCTACAGCATATGAGGCTTTCTTTAATCCAGATAAGAAGCCAAGAATGAGCGAGGTAAGAGGTAAGTTTGTCGAGAAGGGTGGATGCTCAATTATGACTACATATCATCCAGCATTTCTTTTACGTAACCCTTCTTCAAAAGTTTATATGTATGATGATGTTCAGCTGGTTGTAGATAAATTAAAAGAACTTGGACTCTTTAATTAAGTCCAAGATCTTCATAAAGCTTATTAAAAAGAGAATAATCTTTGTCGTTATGCCATTTACTGCAAAGGGCATCAGCGGCTTCTTTTCCTGATACGGTTATACTAAGATTGATTGATGCATCTGAATCTGGAAGCTTACGCGACAGATTTACGCTGTATAATTCACTTTCGCCTACACTGATTAATTCATAGTTTGCAGAAGATAGGGCTTTATGCTCTACTGCCTGCTTTAATTCTCTGCATTTATTTTTCAGCTCAGCAGTAGACGGAGCATCGAAAGTCTTAATTAACTCCTCAAGCATTACTTCACCAAGGTGAGTAATGAATACCAGATCATCACTTCCGTTTACCAGATCTTTATCAGAACCTGCTTCAATACGTATGAGGTTACTGCTTTCCAGCTCATTATAAGACTGTATAGAATTTATATAGTCTGTATAAAGAGAAGATAGTGCATCAAGGAGCATATTGCGAGGTACACCCGGTGCTTCTTTTACGAGTGCGAGTGTTTTGATTTTTGCATTTGCAAGTGAATCTTGCGCCATATTTGTCTCCTAACGTTAATTTTTATACATATTATAGAGTAAAATGTCTGTTTTTTGTTAATCACCAGCGTATTTAACAAACAAAATAATAGCAAAAAATAAGCATAGGTGTTATACTTTGTGAGTATTTTTTACAAAAAACTACAAATTTGAGGTGAATAATATGATTACAGTAGATTATTCTAATGTACTTCCTTTTATTGGCGGCCAGGAGGCTGTTGACAGAATGGAGCCACAGGTTAAGGCAGCTCACGACATGCTTCACAAGAAGAATGGTCCAGGAAATGATTTCCTTGGCTGGCTTGATCTTCCAACAAACTACGATAAGGAAGAGTTTGCAAGAATTCGTAAGGCAGCTGCTAAGATTAGAAGAGATTCTGATGTATTGGTAGTTATTGGTATCGGAGGTTCTTACCTTGGTGCCAGAGCTGCAATCGAGCTTCTTAATCACTCTTTTGCTAATGTAGCTTCTAAGAAGGTTAGAAAGAGCCCAATTATTCTTTTCTGCGGTAACTCAATCTCTGCTACATATCTTGCAGATTTGATGGATGTTATTGAGGGTAAGGATATTTCCGTAAATATTATCTCTAAGTCTGGTACAACAACAGAGCCAGCTATTGCCTTCAGAATTTTCAAGGCATACATGGAGAATAAGTATGGTAAGGAAGAGGCTAAGAACCGTATCTATGCAACAACTGACAAGGCTAGGGGCGCTTTGAAGGGACTTGCTGATGAAGAAGGTTATGAGACATTCGTTGTACCTGATGATGTAGGAGGAAGATTCTCAGTTCTTACAGCAGTAGGACTTCTCCCAATCGCTGTATCAGGTGTTGATATCAGAGAAGTAATGAAGGGTGCTAGAGACGCTTCTAAGGCATTTAAGAAGATGCCTTTGGCAGAGAACCCATCTTACCAGTATGCTGCAGTTCGTAACTGTCTTTTAAGATCTGGTTATTCAACTGAGGTTATGGTTAACTATGAGCCATCTTTCCACTATATGACAGAGTGGTGGAAGCAGCTCTACGGTGAGTCAGAGGGTAAGGACTTCAGAGGAATTTTTCCAGCAGGTGTTGATAACACAACAGATCTTCACTCAATGGGTCAGTTCATTCAGGAAGGTTCAAGAATTATGTTCGAGACAGTTGTTCAGATTGACAAGGCTCGTCGTACATTTGAGATTCCTAATGATCCAGACAACCTTGATGGTTTGAACTTCCTTTCAGGTATGGATATGAATGACGTTAATACAAAGGCTATGCAGGGTACAATTCTTGCACATGTTGATGGTAAGGTACCTAACATGGTAGTTCATATGCCTGAGGTAAATGCTTACTGGTTCGGTCAGCTTGTATACTTCTTCGAGAAGGCTTGTGGTATCTCAGGATATCTCCTCGCTGTAAATCCATTTAACCAGCCAGGCGTTGAGGCATATAAGAAGAATATGTTTGCTCTTCTTGGTAAGCCAGGTTACGAGGATCAGAAGGCTGCTTTGGAAGCTAGACTTTGATTTTAGTGTAGTTTTGAATTAAAAATTGAGGGGCTGTCTCATATGTTGAGACGGCCCCTTATGTTATTGTATTATTTTTTTAGATTGTATAAATGATAACAAATCAAACCAGGTGATCGTGTTTTATTTCCTCGTTTATTGAAGTAAATGCATTTCTTTTCTTGAGTTTGAATTTGAGATTTAGTGACTTCTGAATTGATAAGAGAAGTAATGCGATAAGGATTGATCCAGTAGACATAACTATTACACTTAACAGCCAGCGACCATCTTTATTAAAACCATATATGTCATCCCAGTTTCCTGTATAAACAACTTTGTAATAGTACATTACACCATATAGTGAGATAGGAATAAGACTTAAAAGCATATGATAAAACTTAATGAAGCCATTCTCGAGAAGCATAAAGGAAATAAGCATCATAATCGGGGTTACAAGATGAAGTATGAGATTACGCTTGGCAAATGCTTTGGCAAATCCCTGAGTTGGAACAAGATATGCTGTAACGGTAATCATTGTTACTGTAAGGGCAACTGTTGCCATATATTTAAGCCCAAGTGTAGGTGTACTAATAACTTTTTGTTTTCCTGTTATAACTTTTATATTCTCTGGAATCATGAATATGCAGGCTATCGCTGCAAAGAGATTGGAATCGATGGTGAAGTAATGAAGAACATTGGTACCACGAACTTTAAGTTTGTTGTATCCAATTTTGGCACAAAAATCCAACTCACTGAAGTAGTTAATCTTTTTAAAAAAGCTGGCTACAGTGACAATGATAATAAATGCAATCGCAATATTAAAAAACAAAGCAAGTAGATTTTTGAATTTGTATCTGAACATTATTTGTTGTTTAATTCCAATTCTTTAGTTTATAATTATTGTAGCATTGATTTTTATATTTGTGGGGTGTCTTTTGGAAAACAGTAGTAAACAAAATAGTATAGACAGCACCCTGAATCTGAATCCTGTTTCTGGTGGCAAGACAAAGCTTTATGTTAAGCGGTTGAGCGTAAGGCTGTTTGTTGCACTTTCCATTACTGTTATAACTTTTTCTTTGTCTTTTGGTGTTTTTCTGATGTTAGATATTGTTAGAGGGGCAAATGTTAATGAATTGATGTTTCTTAGCGTATCTCTTGGATTAACCCTAGCTGCTTTTTATTTTCTTGTTATTGAGCGAAGCAAACTTCTTCTTACAGATGATAGAATAATCGTCTATAGGACCTGTGGCTCTTTGGAGACATTTTTACTTGATGATTTTGCCAAAGTATATACAAAAAGAATTTATAACGGTGACAGTTATATAGGTAAAACTCAGTATCTGTGCTTTTATAAGCGTAACAGGCGTAAAAAGATTAAAGGAGAGCGTAAGCTTAATCTGTCTTTTCTTAAGCATGATGATATTGCAGAAGTAATAAGTGAGGTCTATCGTAAATGTCGTCCACATATATCGAGTGAGTATAATGCCCTTACTGATAAAGGCTTTAAGGAGCAAAGTTTTAGTTTTAATAGAATGCAGGCTGTTGACAGAATTACTACCATAAAGAATAGAATGGTTACTTTTTATTTTCTGGTAAGTCTGTTTCTGGTAATAGCCCCAATTCTTATTACCAGGTTTTTGATTAAAACTAATATTGAGATTATGCTTTTATCTGGTGGTGTTGGATTGGTTATCGCGCTTATAATTCTGGCCTGGTTATCTGAAAGAGAGAATTATTACAAAAAACTTGCTACTATGACACCAACCATGATTGAGATAAAATCTGATGGAATTGCAATAAACTCTGAAGAATTTTTGCACAAAGGAGCCATTAAATTTGTTAATATAACTCCTGGTTTTATGAAAACATTAACTATGGTAAAAGTAAAAACATCTTATGGCAGAGTGAAATTTATTGTTGATGCCATTGAAGGAAATGATAAATCCGAGAATAACAGACTGGTTAAAGTGTTGGAATTCTGGTGCGATTATAATCAGATAACTTATAACGAGGGTGACTAATATGAAAGATAGAGGTTTTGTACAGGCAACAGTTAGTTTAAAGGGTGAGAAGGCAATTAAGCGTGGTCATCCTTGGGTTTACGATGAAGAATTGGATTTTAAGGATGTTAATTATGACGAGGTACCAAATGGATCTCTTATTGATGTCATTTCTCAAAAGGGCAGCTATCTTGGAACTGGTTTCTTAAGTAAGAATAGTAAGATTCGTGTGCGAATTCTCTCTAATAATGCAAATGAGCGTTTTAATGATGAATTCTGGAAGAGAAGAGTTCATTATGCGATTTCTTACAGACAGGCAGTAATGCACGAAGATATAAGCTGTTCCCGCCTCATTCATGGTGAGAGCGATGGCATTCCTGGCTTAACTGTGGATTTATATACTGATGTTTTATCTACTGAGGTCCTCTCATATGGTACAGAGGGTGTTAAGAATATTATCTATAAGGCTTTGGTAGATGAACTTAAGTTGATTGGAATAAATGTGCGTGGCATCTATGAGCGTAATGAGGCTCAGATTCGAGTTAAGGAAGGGCTTGAACTATTCAAGGGCTGGTATGAGTGTGATTTTGTCGGAGTTCCCGATTCTCCTCTTACTGACATTGTCGAAAATGGGATCAAATATACTGTTGACGTTGAGAATGGTCAGAAGACCGGTTTCTTCCTTGACCAGAAGTACAACAGACAAGCTGTTGCAAGACTTGGTAAGGGTATGAAGGTCCTTGACTGTTTTACCCACACAGGTTCTTTTGCATTAAACGCTGCCAAGGGTGGTGCTACTCACGTTACAGCAGTTGATGTGTCACAGACGGCTGTTGATATGGCAAGACATAATGCTGAAGTAAATGGACTTGATGACAGAATGGATTTTATCTGCGAAGATGTATTTGAGTTATTGCCACGCTTGGCAAAAGAACACGCTTACTATAATTTTATTATTCTTGATCCGCCTGCATTTACAAAGAGCCGTAAAACAACTGACAATGCTAAACGTGGTTATAAGGAGATTAACTACAGAGCGATGCGTATGCTTCCTAGAGGCGGATATCTTGCAACATGTTCCTGCTCGCACTTTATGCCAAATGAAATGTTTTACAGAATGCTTAAGGAAGCTGCTTCTGATGCAGGAGTTGGTTTAAAATTAATAGAAGAGAGAAGAGCTGCACCAGATCATCCAGTATCTATGTCAGTTCCTGAAACTGATTATCTTAAGTTTTATCTTTTACAGATTGTTTAATTATATTTTATGTTAACTGTCCCATTAATTACCTAATGCTTTGATATAATTGAAGCATAATAATTAGTGGGAGTTTTTATTTATGATAAGAATCAGAGTTAACGATAATATTAATCCACGAATGAATGACATAATAGACAGGGCGGTAAAGGAGTCTTCTCCTAGTGATGGCCTGTATTTTGTTGTACCAGAATCAATAAAAGCTTCCGTCGAGAGAAGTGTTCTTCGTTATAGAATTGAGAAGTGTGAAGGAACTTATGTAGAGAGCGTTAAAGATGATGGCAAGGTGGTAAAGTCACTGGTAAATGGCTCTCTTATTAACGGAGATGTTTTAAGTGTAATCCGTCTTGCTGTAAGAATTCTTGAGATGTCTGGAACAAGCTTTACAAGTTCTCTTAATGATCCTCTTCTTCGTAATGTTATCTACAAGATTCTGGTAGATAAAAAAGAAGAATTCAGAGTTATTGGAAGACTTTCTAACAGATTCGAATACGTTGATATGATAATAAGACTTCTTGGCGATCTGGTAAGATATAACATCGATAATACTACCATGACTTCTGCTTATAATCTTATAGCTCAGGATGAGAATTCAAATCTTACATATAAGGATAAGATTCATGATTTTACTCTTCTCATGAATTATATTGAAGAATATAACAATCAGTATGGACTTAAGCTTCTTAAAAGTGCTATTTCTCAAGCTGACAAGGTATTATTGTCACTAATTACTCATCCAGAATTAAAAAAGAATTTTGAATACTACGAGCTAATGAATTTCCTTAAAATGAGATTTATATTCATCGGCTTTGGTGTTGACCGTCTTTTTACACCAGAGGAACTTTCTTTTGTTGGACATTTGTCCCAGCTTGGAGCTACTATCGAAGTTAATCCTCTGTCAGACGGTGATAGTGCTAATAAACTAGGTAACAAGATTTACCATTATGGTAATAAGACTGTTGAACAACTATCTGAACTTGATTCATTTGACATTATTGATGAGACTGTTGATAAGTCTGAAAGTTCTATAGATACGACCACGATTAGTGGAGTAGCTGAGAATTTCGTTTTCGAGAAGGAAATAGCGGGCTTAAATAAGTCTTCTGATATTGTATGTACTGAGATAAAGGGAATTGATGACAGAATAGCTTATATTGCTAATGAGATTATTGACCTCACACGTAACAAAGACTACAGATATAAGGATATCAGAATCACTTGTGTAAATGATGAGCTTCTTCCAAGACTTCAAAGTGTTCTTACTATTTTTGGCCTTGAAGGATTCATAGATCAAAAGATTGCGCTCGACAATACTCCGGTTCTTAAATATGCATATCATGTTTTGCAGCTTCCACTTCGTAATTATGATTTGGTTGATGTTTTAGCACTTATGAGAACTTCTCTATTGGCAATTCCTTATGAATTTATTGATTTGTTTGAGAACTACTGCATTGAGAAGAATATTACATGGCAAAATCGCATTTTCGGAGAGGAATACTATAAGGAGGATTCCAAGATATCTTTCAGATCATTTGTTGTTAATGGTAAGGAGTATAGTAGCAGTAATCTGGGTGAGTTTTTGTGGAAGAATGTTGTTGTAAAGTACCTCATGCCTGTTTATGCTTTGTGCCAGAACTTGGAGCAAAACAAGAGCATTAAGGATAAGGCAAGAATTCTTGCAGAAGATATTAACGATAAAAAGAAGCATATTAAGTACCTTCGTAATGAACTTCTTGAGCGTAAAGAGACTGATTCAGCAAATGCTCTGGTAGCAGGATATAAGGAACTATTAACTCTTTTGAGCACATTTATGAATGAGATAAATGATGCTGATATTACGATGGAGAATTTTGCGAGCCTTATTAGACTTGATATGAGTAATAAAGCTTCCGGTTCAATCCCTCTTAAAGTTGATTCCATAGACATTACTAATCCACAGATGGCCTATTCTACGCCTTGTAAGGTAATGTTTATTATTGGTGCTGAAGAGCATAATTTCCCATATAAGAAGGTCAATGAGACTTTTATGAACAGCACAGAACTTAAAAAACTCTTTGAATGTATGGATATATCTTATCAGGATAAGGCTGAAAATCAGAATCGACAGGAATATATTCAGGCTGCACTTTTATTAAATTCTGTTAGTGACAAACTATATTTTGTACATGAGTTTGGTAAGAGTGAGAGCAGTATCTATAGTTATATAAAGAAATGTGTGAACGAGGAAGATATAAACTTCAATAATTTTAATTCTCCAGTCTATGGTAATCCGGTAAAGAAGAGACATGATTATTCTTCATCAGATATTAGCGAACTTAATATTAAGTCTCTGTTTAATGAAGAAGAGACAACTAGTGTATCTGCTCTTCAGGAATATAATACCTGTGCTGTTAAATATATGATTAACAGTGTCCTTAAGATCAGACAGCGTTTGGATGGTACAGTAGTTGGTTTTAATGACGTCGGTAGTATTGAACACAAGATGCTTGAGGTTATGTTCAAGAGAGTTAAGGATGTATGTAAGTCTCAGGAAGATTTAGTGGTTATGAGTAAGAATTATGATGAGAATTCTTATCTTTTGTCTGATCTCATTGATGAGAGTTATGATACGACTGTTTTGGAATGTCCTCTTCCAGACAAAAATGAAGAAGAATTCACTGTAAATGTAGGTAAGAAGGTTAAGAGAATGGCTAAGAAGGCATTTATCGACCTTCTGGCTGAATGTGCAGAGTTAGGTTTTATACCTGATGGATTTGAACTTAATACGATGGAACTTCCTAATATAATCTCATATACCACAGATAATGATATTAAATTCTCATTTATTGGTTATATAGACAGAGTTGATAAGAAAGCTGACTCAGATAATGATGTGAGAATTATAGATTATAAGACTGGAGCCAAAGAGGTTAAGTTTAATGAGGTGCTTCAGGGTGTTCAGCTTCAGCTTCTGGCATATGCCAATGCGCTTAAGGCTAATGATAAAAATGTTACTGCTGTAGGATATGCGCAGACGGGACTTTCTAACAGTTCTACAAAGAAGGATCCACTTGTAATAAGAACGCAGGGTATTGCTGTGGATAATGAAGGACAGGGAAAGCCATTAACTCAGGAAGAATTTGACAAGGTAATAAAGTATGCTGATACAGTAATCAAAGAATCCTGTAATGATATCGCTCATGGCAAGGCTTCGGCACTTCCTGCATATAAGCAGACCAAGGTTTGTGAATACTGCCCTTATAGAGGAATATGTGGCAATTCAATCTCGAAGCCAAAGATGAAGGCAAGCAGATTCAGCCTTCCAGATAAGAGCAGAATATTAAACGATGATTATTTAAAGATAATTCTCGAAAATGTTGACGCGGAGGAATAAATATATGAGATTTTCAGATGATCAGATAAAGATTATAAATGATGATATAAATAATATTCTTGTATCCGCGGCAGCTGGTTCTGGTAAGACTACTGTTCTTGTTGAGAGAATTATTACTAAAATTCTTGCGGGTGAATATAATATCGATGAGCTTCTAGTTGTTACTTTTACAAATGAAGCTGCTGAGAATATGCGTAAAAAAATAAGTTCAAGACTTAATGGCAAACTTAAAGAACTGAAGGATTCTGATAATCCTGATTTTGAACAGATTAGAAGATTATCTATTCAGATTGATAAGCTTCCGAACGCATATATTCAGACAATTAACAGTTTCTGTGCCAGAGTGATTAAAGAAAAGGGTTATAGTTATGTTGATCCAGAGGATGATTCTGAACTTATTGAACCAGGAATTCCTATAATTGATGATAATACAAAGCAGATGCTTCTTATGGAGGCTGTTAATGATTCGCTGATTGAGACATATGGATATTACGCTGAAGACAGAATGATTCCTATTCTTAAGGAGTGCTTCGATATTCTTGTTGAGAGTAATGGTGATGGACGTAATGATATGGTGCTCAAGTCTTCTCTTGAGGAGACGTATAAAAAATTAAGAAGTATTCCTGACTATTTAAATTATATAGTTCAGGAACATGAGAGAAGATGTGAGTACGACGATAGAGGAGAAATAGTAGGCCTCGATTATATTCTTAACAATATTTTAAGCTGTGCCCACAAGGCCTATGACAATATTGATAAAGCTATTAGATTTGCTGAAGGAATTCGCTTTATTAGTAAAGATATTGAGAGCGATGAGCGCAGGGATTACTTTGATAATTTTCTTAACGGTTATAAGTCTTATATAAATGAAGTTATCACGGTTTTTGAATCAGAAGAATCTTCTTATGCTGATAAATTTAGTGTTATGAATAAGGTGATACCTGCTGATAGTCTTGATGGACCACAAATTCCAAAGGCTAGTTCCATTAATACCAAGAAGGACTACAGTACATTTCTTATGCTCTTAGCTCCAGTTTGGGAATTTATTGATAAACATAGAAAACATGTTTGTCAGTATTATAAGGCGCTTGCCTTGTATAAGAGTATCGTTCTTAGTGAGACAATTAGTGATTCATATCTTGCTATCTTTAGAAGAAATCCAAAAGAGCTTCTTGAGCGACAGATGCTTCGTAATAAACAGTTATATGCTTATATTCATCTTTTGACCAGAGTAGATTACCATTTTGCAAGACGCAAGAAAGAAATTCATGGTATGGACTTCTCGGATCAGGAGCATTTTGCTTATGCAATTCTTAAAAATGAGGATGCAAGAGACTATTACCGTGAGAAGTTTAAGGAAATCTATATTGATGAGTATCAGGACAACAGCAAACTTCAGGATGGAATAATTGAATTATTCTCAAGAGGAGAGGATAGTAATACTGGAGCATACGGTAATGTATTCCGAGTTGGTGATATTAAGCAGAGTATTTATAAATTCAGATATGCTAGTCCGGATTTGTTCAGCAGCTTGATGAAGAAGTATTCAGATAATAATGGTGGTATTCTTCGTCTTTTGAATAATAATTATCGAAGTGATGAGACAATTATTGATTTTGTAAATATGATTTTTGAACAGCTTTTATCTGAAGATTCAGGTATGGAGATTACCTATGATCAAAATCAGAAACTTGTCCATGGAGCAGTTGAGAAGAATCCTTCTGATTCCTCAGTAGAAATTCCACTTTGTAAACCAAATGTTGTTTTGTGCTCAGCTCACGATATGGGTAATATTGATAGACTGGATAATGATAGTGTATCTCGTAAAAAATACCTTTATCGACAGGCTGTTCTTAATGAAGTTATAAAGTACAGAAAAGAGGGATTTGAACTTAAGGATATCTGCATATTAACAAGAAGTAATAAGACTGCACTTATTATCTCCCAGTACCTTAATAAGGCTGGATTTCCATCAAAGGTATCTGAGAAACGTGAACTTTTTGATGACAATGATATCAAGGGGCTTACGAACCTTCTTATTACTATTGGAAATCAGTATAGAGATGAGTATCTTCTAGGCGTTCTTTTGTCAGATTACAGATTCTCAAACTTTACGCTGGATGAAGTTGCTACTGTGATTTCTTACTGCCGTGCTCGTGGCATGGGGAAGAATGTATATCTTATAGATAAACTAAAAATATATGCAGAGGATGAGGAACTTCTAGAAACAGAATTAAGTAAACGCATTAATAAGTTTATCGAGGTATTCAATAGATTTAGATTACAGAATATTATGACGGATATTGGTATTCTTATTGAGAATATCTATATTGATTCTGGTGTCAGAGCTACACTAGCTAATAAAGGCAAGGCAGAACTAGATAAACTTATTATTTTTAAAGATTTTCTATGCACTAATTTCTTAGGCAGAGGAAGTGATATTGCAGGCATTGCAAGTGATCTTGAGAAAATGCAGCTTAAACTTTCTTCTGAAGTTAGCGTAAAAGTAGATGATACTTCAGAAAATAAGATTCGTTGTATGACTTGTCACAGTAGTAAAGGACTCGAATTTCCATGTGTGATTCTTGCCGAGATGGTAACTGATGGTAATGTCTCAAATAACACTAGTAACATTTCTTTTGATGGAGATAATGGTTTTATTGTTAAAGACTATGTATATGAAGAGTTCTTAACTTATGATTCTCTTGAAAATATAGAGATTAAGGATAGGCAGAGACTGTCTACAATTGCAGAGGAATTAAGACTACTATATGTTGCGCTAACGAGAGCCAAGAATCGTTTGTCAGTTGTTATTGATTTGTCCGTTTCAAAAGTAAAGGATTTTCTATTAAGCATTAGTCCAGTTGAAGGTGACTTTATTACGAAGAGTCTGTATCTTGGTACAGTAAAAAATATGCGTTATGCGATGACTGCAGCAATAGCCAGAACCAAGGCATTTAATTCGCATTTTGATGAGAAATCAGCTCTTGATCTTGATGTTCTCAAAAACTGTACTTACTGGTATAACGATACATTTACCTGCGAGTATTATAATCCTGATGAGGTATATAAAAATAATTCGGATATCCCTGTCTGTTATCCAGAAAAAGAAGAACTCATTAAGGGAAATAGCCGTAATGAAGTTGTGGCAACAGCTGAAGGTGATAATGAAAGTGAAGAAGAGGATTCTTCAGGAAACAAAGATTATGCTTACTTTGAGGAGAAACTCAGAACAAGTGAGAATATGATTCAGCTCCATGCAAAGTCGTTTGATGAGGATGGAAAGCCAGAGTTTGATACTTACAGATTCGAAGATTCTACTTCTATTCCGTTTAAGGTGTCTGTAACCCAGCTTAAGAATGAGTTTGAGGTTAAAGATAATGTCTCCATGAACCTGGAACTTCCAGATCTTGAAGATTTTATTGAGACTGAGAAATCTGCTTCT
This sequence comes from Clostridia bacterium, assembly GCA_024403775.1. Taxonomy (GTDB): domain Bacteria; phylum Bacillota; class Clostridia; order Saccharofermentanales; family Saccharofermentanaceae; genus Saccharofermentans. The sequence continues at coordinate 48,327 of JAKSRE010000009.1, forward strand.
TCAGCATCAGAGATTGGTACTTTTGTTCATAGTATTATGCGTTACATTAATCTTAAATTATTAAGCGAAGACGCTGATAAATATGACGAAGAGATAGAAAGACTAGTGAAGAAGGGACTTATTACTGAAAGTCAGATTCCTTTGACTGATGAGTTTAAGCCTGCAATTATTGCTTTTGCTAATACTGATATCTGTAAGGATATGAATGAAGCTATGATTAATAATCAGTTATATAAGGAGAAACCGATAGTGTTCTCTGTTGATGTAGGTAATGATGACTATGCTCTTGTACAGGGTGTAATCGATATGTTCTATATTGATAGTGATAATGAAGCAGTTCTTGTAGATTATAAAACTGATAACCTTAAAAAGTTCGGAAATGAAGAAGGGATTAAGGAAGAAGCGATTAGACGTCATAAAGTTCAGATTGATTATTATTCAGCTGCACTTAATTCTTCAGGAATTAAAGTGAAGAAGAGATATCTCTGCCTGTTAAGACATAATATAATGGTTGAATTGTAAAAGTAAGGTGCCTGTCTCAAAATCACTTTTAAGACAGGCTTTTTTTTCAGAATAATTTTGCTCGTTTAGCTTTAAAAAAAGCTTTCATCAGATTAGAAGCATCTTCTTCTAGAACGCCACCTTCAAACTGAACTGCGTGATTATGGCCATGGCTTACATCAAGTATGTTGTTGCAGGAGCAAATAGCCCCACTTTTAGGTTCATAAGCTGCAAAATATACTTTACGGATTCTTGCCTGAATAATTGCACCAGAACACATAGTGCAAGGCTCAAGAGTTACATACATGTCACAGTCGTTAAGTCTCCAGTCACCAAGTTTTTTGCAAGCTTTTTTTATAGCGATGATTTCAGCATGTTGTGTTGGATCATTTGATTTAACTTTAAGATTATGAGCGCGGGCAATGATTTTATCGTCCTTAACTATGACGCATCCGATAGGACATTCCTTAAGATCATATGCAATCTGCGCCTGCTTAAGTGCCTGTTTCATATAGTGTTCATTATTTTTAATCATTCCCATAGCATAACTTCCTTAATGATATGTTGTTATATTAGCACATTTTGCTTAGCGTCTTTATTTTTTCTTTATAAATATTATGTTTACTTTTTAACTATGAATGATATTATTCTTTTTGAATTAAACAAGGTAGGAGATATATTTATGTTAGTTGTAGATTCGGTATCAAAAAAGTATAAGAAAACATTGGCAAATGATGATGTGTCTTTTGAAGTTAATGATGGTGAGATCGCAGTACTTCTTGGACCAAATGGTGCAGGTAAGTCAACAATAATTAAATCAATTCTTGGATTATTAAAGTATGAGGGCGTTATCGAGATTGATAACTTCGACAATCGCTCAATCGATGCAAAGAAACTTCTTGGATATGTTCCAGAAGTTCCAGCTCTTTATGACATGCTGACAGTAGGTGAGCATATGGAGTTTATTAGAAGAGCGTATAAGGTAGAAGATAATGGAAGAATTGATAAGCTCCTAGAACGCTTTGAACTTGCTGACAAGAAAAAGAAACTTGGAAAAGAATTGTCAAAGGGTATGCAGCAGAAAGTATCTATTTGCTGTGCACTTCTTCCAGACCCTAAGGTTATTATCTTTGATGAGCCAATGGTAGGACTTGATCCACATGCTATTAAAGAACTTAAGTCTGTATTTAAAGAACTTAAGGAGCAGGGTAAGACAGTACTTATTTCTACACACATGATTGATACAGTTGAAGATTATTGGGATGTAGCATATATCATGAAGAATGGTAAGATTATGGCTTCAAAGCATAATAAACCTGAAAGTGGTTCTGAAAAGACACTTGAAGAACTCTTCTTCGAGATTACGGAGGCTTAATTTATGCTTGACAGTTTGTTATATAGAATGAGAAGAAGCCTTCTCAAGAAACCAGCTAATTTGGTTTTGTTTGTTTTGGGAGTGGCTTTAATGGGAGTGATGATATATTATCCAACACTTCTTGCTGATGAGTTACCAGCATATAATCCTGAGACTGCTATAGGTGTAATGTCTATTTTGTCATTCTTTATGCTTGATATTGTAGCTTCTGGAATGCTTAATGGAACAATTTCTGGTTATACACTTTCGGATGTTAATTTCCATTTTGCTGGACCATATACACCTAAATTTAATAAATTGATTGGCCTTATCAACACTTCCAAGTCAGGTTTGTTAATGGCATTTATTCTTTGCTGTCAGGCTGCAGTATTATCACAGGTTGCTACATTTAGAAGTCTGGATATGATTTGCTTACTCTTTGTGGTTTTCTTCGTTACGGTTGCTGGTGGATGTATATCTAATATAGTTTCACCATATTCTTGCATTGATGACGAGAGTGACAGAAATAAAAACATAATCACAGCAGTTTATATTGCTATTAATGCTGTAGTTGTGTTAATTGCACTTATAGCGTTGATTAAGGCTGCTGGTTCAATCAGTAGTATTGGAAGTCTTGGAACTGCTAAGATTTTGGCTGTTGCTGGTAATAGTATTGGATTTAAGTATTTCCCATTTTCTGGTTTTATTACTGCTATTTATGCCGGAATTGTTACAGGAAATGTAGTTACATTAATTGTTGGTATAGTTTTAACTATTATAAGTATTGCTGTATTAGCTATTCTCTTTAATAAGCTTAATCCAGATTATTATGAGGCAGCAATTGCCAGTGCTTTGAAGATTAATGATTTTGTTGAAGCAAAGAAAGCAGGAATTGATACAGATACAGCCAGACTTAACAATAAAGTTAAGGTAGGAAAAGAAGAACTTAATAAGGGCTGGGGTGTTAACACCTTTATGTTCACCAAGATGTTTGAATTTAAGCGTCAGACTAAATTCTTCTTTGTAAATCCACTTGCTATGCTATACAGAGTAATAACATTGATTTATCTGTTTATTCTTTTTGGACGTGGAGGATCATCAGCTTCTGATATGACAGGAGATCCATTCATGATGTCTCTGATAATGAATATAGTTCTTAATGTAATTATTTATTCTGGTGGTAAAACAGTACTTGAATTTAACAGACCATATTTCTTCCTTGCTCCATATTCAGCAGCAAGAAAACTCTTCTATTCAATAATGGGTGAGTTCCCTTGTATGGTATTTGATTCATTCCTTTGTATTGTTACAACAGGTATTTTTACAGGCTTCGATGCTTATCCAGTTACTATGTGGGTATTATTATTCGCAATAATGATTGTATTTGATATTATGTGTACAATGATTTCTATTCTTGGAATCAGAATGTTCAGAAGCCTTGGGAGATATGCTCTTATGATGACCAGATACTTGAGCATTTATTTGATCATTATCCTTGAGATGGTAGCTTCTTTGGGAATTATGTTTGCTTTGGATGCTGAAATCGAGGTAGGAATGCTTGTTTTCCTTGGTATTTCTTTAGTAGTTACACTTTGTGTATTTGCAATGTCACCTATTATTGTAAATAATGTCGAAAGCTGATTTGATGACTTTAATAATATAAACGTGACTGCCTCAAAATAGATATATTTCTATTTTGAGGCAGTTCTTTTATTGTTCAAATAGGTTCCAAAAAAATAATACTATTCTTAAGATGTTTGTTATAATGTTATTACTATTATTATGAGGAGAATTGTGATTAATGGATAATCCATATTCAATTTACGGTGTTAGTGATGAGGCAGCACGCCTTGCCAGAGAGGCAATGGAGGCTGTTGCTCCTGTATATAAGAAGATTGATGAGATAAGAGAATATAACCAGTTAAGAGTTTTGAATGCTTTTAGAGAATGTAGATTCTCTGATGTTCATATGGGCAGTACAACTGGTTATGGTTATGATGATATTGGCAGAGATAAAATCGAAGAGATTTTTGCCAAGGTAATGGGTGCTGAAGCCGCATATGTAAGAGTTCAGATGGGTTCAGGTACTCAGGCTGTATCAGCAATGCTCTTTGGAATACTTCGTCCTGGTGATGAGATGCTTGCTGCTACAGGTACACCTTATGATACGCTTGCTTCATCAATTGGTATTGGTGAAGATAATTATGATGGAAGCCTTAAAAACTATGGTATTAGTTATGATGAGGTAGATTTAAAGCCAGATGGAAGTCCTGATATAGAGGCAATCTTAGGCAAGATTAAGCCTAATACCAAGATGGTATTTATACAAAAATCAAGAGGTTATAGTAAGAGAAGAGCGTTAACAGGTGCTGATATAGAATCAATTTGTACAGCAGTAAAGGATTATGCTTCTAAGAATAATCAGAAGATTGTTATTGCTGTAGATAACTGCTATGGTGAATTTGTTGAGACAAAAGAGCCATGTGCACTTGGTGCAGATATCTGTGCTGGTTCTCTTATGAAGAATCCAGGCGGTGGTATTTGTACTACTGGTGCCTATGTTGCAGGAAATGCTGATCTTGTTGAGAAAGTAGCTCAGCGAATTACAGCTCCTGGTCTAGGTTCACATGTTGGACCTACTTTAGGTTTTAACAGAATGATTGCTCAGGGCTTATTTATGGCTCCGCACGTAGTAGCTGAGTGCCTCAAGGGTGCAGTTTTTGCAGCTAAATGTTTTGAGATGACTGGTCTTAATACAAGCCCATCTTTTGATAGTGACAGAGGAGATATCGTTCAGACAATTATATTTGAAGATCCTGACAAACTTATAAAGTTCTGTCAGAAGATTCAAGCTTGTTCACCAGTTGATTCATTTGCGGCTCCAGTTCCAGGTCCTATGCCAGGTTATGAGGATGAGATTATTATGGCTGCAGGTGCCTTTGTTCAGGGTGCTACCAGTGAACTTTCATGTGATGGCCCGCTTAAGTCACCATATATTGCATATATGCAGGGTGGACTTGTTCATGAACAGGCAAAACTTGCTGTTATGCTGACATTGAGCTAATTTGTTATATTTTGGGAAGTTATAATGGATAATAGAAATAAGAGAAACGAACATATTAAGAGTAGAACAGGTGGCAAGAAGAAGCCAGTATCCAGTTCACAAAAAGAGGTGAAGAAGGTTAATGAACCAAGTAAGTCAAAGGCACCTCAGATGTTTAATGTTAACTCTAATAAAAAACTTCAGTCTGAAATTGATGCGAAGCGTTCGGCTTCTGTGAGTAAGAATGAGGCTAAGGTTAATAGTACAAAATCTAGTAATCCAAAATCTGTAAATAAGAAGCCAAATGGCAAGCAGGTGAAAACTGCAAAGCCAGTAGTAACTTCGGCTGTAAATGCTACTAACAATAATTCTGATAGTGCAAAGAAGAGTACTAAGAAAGTTAGAAGAAGACGTAGAGTTTCTGGCATAGTAAAGAAGAATAGAAATACTGTTCTTGTATCTCAGAGTGCAACAAGCAGTGGCGTAAGCGTATCTGATGTTGCTCAGGAGAAGAACAGTCGTAATAAGCAAAAGAATGCATCAAAGTCTGCATTATGGTCTGGTCTTTCTTTGTGGATTATTATCCCAGTGATAGTACTGATTCTTTTCTTTATTATTTATCATCTGACAAATTACATGGCAGTAAAACCTGTTCAGAGTTTTATCACTAGCGGTACTATTGAGCATACTATCGGTGCCAAAGCTATGATTGTCCGTAATGAGAAGGTAATAGAGTCTACTTGTAAGGGAGATTTGGTTACAAAGTCAACTGAAGGTGCCAGAGTATACGCTAGTCAGCAGCTTGCAATGGTTGTACCATCTGATATGAAATCTGTTGTAGATGATTTACGTAACACTCAGTCTCAGATTTCAGATGTTCAGCTTAGCCTTATTCAGCAGGGTATGGCTTCTGGTGCTGACAAGATATATTCAGATATTGATGAACTTATGGTTCCGATTATCGATTCATTGAGACAGGATTCCATGAATTCTAATCTTAGTAATATATCTTCTTATCATTCTTCTATTGGTGTTCTTATTGAACAAAGAGAAGACCTTCTCTTACAGGTTGATTTTGATGATGAGAGACTTAATGACTTAAGAAGAGATGAGAGAAATTATGAGAATCAGCTTGCCAGATCAGCAACTATGATTTATGCGACTAATCCAGGAATTGTATCTTTTAAGGTTGATGGTAATGAGGGTACATTGACATTTGATTATATGCTTAATGGAGATGAAAATGAGATTTCTAAGTATATTAATGATGCTGTTGGTGTAATTCCTACTGATACCTATATTGATATCGGTGATGGTGTTGCAAGAATTGCTAAAAATGAAGAACAGTATATTGCAGTTATTCTCTCCAATAATGCAGATAATAACAAGGCGTTTGCAGTTGATACAAAGCATAATATTAATATCCCTTCAGAGGGTGTTACTATTGATAACTGTAAAGTTGTGCGTGAGACTGTAGTTGGCGATGGGCTTCTTGTTGTATTCTCTACAACCAAACATGTAGAGGATTTGATTGACCTAAGAAGTGTGGATATCGAGATTGTTATTACTGAGGCCAGAGGTATGAAGGTATCAGTAAACAGCCTTGTAAATCCAGATTATGACCGTGGAGTAGCAACTATCTATATTAATAAGAGCGGATTTGTAGAAGCTGTTGATGTTCTCATTGTAGATAGTGACAGAGAGTTTGCAATTATTGCACCAATGGGAGATTCTAATGTTCCTAATCTTAATACTGTAATAATTTCAAATCCGTCCAGTACGAGTGCTGGAAGTAAAATTACAAGCTAGTTTTTACCTAAGGAAGGATATAACTAATGTTTGAGTTTAATGATGAATCTATAGCTGAATTTAAAAGCAGAATAGCTGTTGTTAGAAGTGAGATTGGAGCCGCTTGTAAAGAGGCAGGAAGAGATGTTAATGATGTCACTTTGATTGGTGTATCAAAAGTTTTTCCATCAACTTGTGCTATGTCCTGCTATAGCGCCGGACTTGTTGATCTGGGTGAGAATAAGGTTCAGGAACTCACAGCCAAAGAAGAGGAATTGTCTAATTTAGGAATGCATCCTAACTGGCATCTTATTGGAACTCTTCAGAAAAATAAAGTTAAGTATATTATTGGTAAGACCAAGCTCGTACATTCAGTTGATTCAGTTGAGCTTGCTGAAGAAATATCCAAGAGATCAGCTAAAGCTGGAATCAAGACTGATGTTTTGTTTCAGGTAAATGTGTCTCGTGAAGAGTCAAAACATGGCTTTTATGATGAGGAGATAAAAACTTCAATGGAAAGACTTCTTTCTTTGGAAGGAATAAATCCTAGAGGACTTATGACAATGGCACCTCTTACATCTGCTTCTGATGAGGTGCGCAAGATTTTCGCTGATACATATGCTTTATATGATGAGCTTAAATCCTACGTAAATGACAAAGATTCCTGGAATACACTTTCAATGGGTATGAGCAGAGATTATAAGGAAGCTATCGCTGAAGGCAGTACACATATCAGAATAGGAACTGCTATTTTTGGTGACAGAAAGGCTCTCCTTGATGCCTGATATCTGGACAAAACTCAAAAACACCAATAAAAAGATTGTTTTATACGGTACTGGAAACGGTGCCGATAAAATTATGAATAAACTTATCGAAGAAGGTATAAAGGTAGATGGTATCTTTGCCAGCGATGGTTTTGTACGAGATCGCGAATTCAGAGGAATAAAAGTTCAAAGTTATGCTTCAGCCAAAGAGCAGTTTGGTGACATGATAGTTCTTATGTGCTTCGGTTCATCCAGACCAGAAGTACTTGAATTTGTTGAGAAAATAAGGGGAGAGAATGAATTTTATCTTCCTGATGTTCCTGTATATGGAGATGTTATTTTCGATGATTCTTATTATGAGAATAATAAGGAGGAACTATTACTTCTCGAAAATGGACTTTCAGATTCATTATCTAAGAAAACCTTAAAAAATCTAATCGATTACAAGCTCTCAGGCGATATTAAATATCTTTATGAGGTGGAGACAACTCTTGAAGAGGAAGAGAGTCTGATAGATATAAAAGAACACAGTGTTTTAATTGACTGTGGTGCATATAATGGCGATACCGTGAGAAAGTATACGAGAGTATATGGAAGTAAACTGGATCGAATTATTGCATTAGAGCCTGATAAACGAAGCTTTCGCAAATTACAAAAATTCGCTGATGAATCTGGCGATAGAAGAATAATTCCGATAAATAGTGCAGTATCTGTAGAAGATGGTGAGATGCACCTTTTTGACAATACTGGACGAGGTGTTCATTTAAGTGGTAATTCGCAGCATGATCAAAATGTTACAACAAATGCTATAACAGAAGTTGTAACAATAGATTCGATTGTTGAGAAGTATGCATCAGATATTGAAGGCGATATTCTTATAAAGTTTGACGTCGAAGGCGATGAAGTTAATGCGATTAAAGGCTGCATTGATACAATTCGTAACAGAAAGCCCAAACTTATTGTGTCTTGTTACCATCGTAACGATGATTTTATAACCATACCTTCAGTTGTAAAGGGAATAAGAGAAGATTACAGACTTCGCATAAGACATCTTCCTGGACTTCCTTCGTGGGATACGCAGTTCTATTTTGACTAGAATTTAGTTTAAATTTGCATAAATGTTATTGTAAATTACATAAATATTACAAGATTTTTCAATAAAACAACAAAAGCCCTATCTCTATTGCTAATACCAGGTCGTTTGATTAAGATGGACACATGAGTTTTCCATTACACATTTTGGCACTAGGAGGAAGAGATAATGAGTGATTTTTTGGAGAAGTTCAAGACAATGATGCTTGGTGAAGTTATTGAAGATGAGACTATGGATAATGAAGATTATTCAGAAGATATTTATGATGATGTTGAAGACACAGCAGCTGATTATTATGAGGAAGTAGAGGAGACTCCATTTACAGAGACAGTTTATCGTCCTCAGCAGGCAGTTCAGCCAACACCAGCAGTTAATAATATTTACCACATGCGTCCAAACAATATTAAGAGCGCTCAGGAAGTTATTACTCGTGTAAGCGAGGGTTCAGCTGTTATTTGTGAGCTTTATGCAGATGCTGCTCAGATCAACCAGAGAGTTGTTGACTATATTTCAGGTGCTGTTTTTATGGCTAAGGGTTCAGTTTATGCTTTGAATTCAAAGACAACATTCATCTGTGTACCAGCTAGCACACAGATCATCCCACAGGTTAGTGAGTATGATAACAACAGCGCAAAGGTTACTGCACTTTAATTAATGTTATTTGCAACCTATAATGCCTTAAAACAGAGAAATTTGTTTTAGGGCATTTATTTTTTTGTTATAATATTTTAGTTATAAAAAATATTGGTGGGTACAATGGATAAGAATCAGGAATTTTACTTTAATCAATTTAAGAAGATGTTTACTGAACTGGATTCATCCAAGCAGAAGATGCTACATGAATATCTTGAGAAGATGGATCCTTCTGAGAGAATGAAGCATGCGGTTGAATTAGGTAAGCGCTATTATTATCAGAATAATCAGAATAGTAAGAGTAATCCATCACAAAGCCAGGTTCAAAAGCCAGTAACAAAGCAGGCTCCTCCTCAAATTAAGAGAGAAGTAACTGTTAAGGCTCCTGTTCAGCAGGCACAAAAAGTTCAACAGCCTGGTAAGGTATCTGAACAAGTTAGTACAATAAAGTCAGTTAAGCCTTCTTCTGTATCAACTAATGTACCTAATCGTCCTATACCAAAGAAGAGAAGATCAGGAAAAGTATATTTACGCGCAATTTTAGTGGCTATTGTTACTATTTTGGTTATCCTGTGTGGAATCACATTAGGTAATATACTGGTCAATAAAAATGATGATATCAAGGAGACAAATGTAACTTCAGCTGTAACTGAGACAACTATGGTAACCGAAGTATCTTCAACAGCAGAAGTAGTAGAGACTACGGTAGAACCAACTCCAACCCCTACTCCTACTGATATTCCGACACCTTCTCCAGTTCCACTTATGGAGAACGCCCCTGATTTAACAGGAAAAGTAATTGTAATTGATCCAGGACATCAGGAAGTAGCTGATGAGAATGAAGAGAGTTGTGCTTCATGGCTTAGTATCTCAAAACCAAGATGTACTTCAGGAACACATGGTAAGGCTACAGATATTCCTGAGTATGAGTATACTCTTGAGTTAAGTATGGTATTAAAGAGCTATCTTGAACAGTGTGGTGCTACAGTTTATTTAACCAGAGAGACTAATGATGTAAATATGTCTAATCAGGAAAGAGCATTGTTTGCTGTAGACAAAAATCCTGATTTGTATTTGAGAATTCATGCTGATGGAGCTAATGATTCATTGGAATCTGGTGTAAGAGTTTATGTACCTGACAGTGGATCTTATACTGATACCAGTGTTGGTAAGGGCGATATTCTTGGTAAGTCAGTGGCAGAAGCTTTTGGAATAGAGTTTGATTCTACTCTTAAGACGTACCTTTATACTGGATTAAATTATGCAAATAATTTGCATGCTTTCCAGATATCAGTTGGTTTCCTTACTAATAGTGATGATGAAGAAGCTCTGCTTAATGAAGAAAATCAAATTGCTGCAGCACAGGCAATTGCAGAATTTGCAAATATTTTTTAATACGATATAATGATTTTGAATGCATTTATGTCGTAAAGGAGATAGATACATATGAGTAAAGCAAATAATGATAATATGAATAGATTTTATGAGAAGTCTGGTGAAGCAAATGGCTTGGATTTCTCTACCAATATGGATAAATATATTAAGCATATTGAGACTCTTGAGACACTTAATCATGCGTTATGGCTTCTCCTTGAAGAACATGGTGCTACTCATGAAGAGTTGAATGAGAAGATTGCTATTATTCTTGAACAGAAGAAGATGCAGAATGGAAAGCTTGAACTTGAGTGTTCAAACTGCCATCAGAAGATGCAGATGTCAGGTGCTTTTAAGTGTAAGTGTATTTACTGTGGTGCAGAGTTTGTAAGTAATCCTTATCAGATTAAGTTTAATCAGAACAATGTACCAGAAGTAATTGATGCAGTTTCTGAAGAGGTAGTAGAGGAAAGTCCTATCGAGAGTGGTACAGCTTTTGAACCTTATGATGTAAGTAAGGATTTGGGATTTGACACAGAAGAATAATTGATATATATTCTTTCTTACTCAATTGTGTATTTTGAGTGATTGATATGGGGGCGCACCGGTTTCGACGGGTTCGTTGATATCAAGAAAGCGGGTGGAGGATTCTCGTTGGCCTCCTTAAAAAACGGGAAATGCAAGTAATTGCAAACAACAATACACTCGTAGCTGCTTAATTTAGCTACCGATTCGCCGTTATATCTGCGTGACGGGTCGAATCGCAGACCGCAGACCTTACCTGGCGGAGGTTAAACAGGACCACCTCTAAGTGAAAGCTTTGACATTTAGTTGTATTTATGAAGCTACCGGACGGACCGCCTGTTATTGGGCTTAGTTCAAAGGGGAATACTCTAATCAATAACTGCACCCGGAGATGTCTTGGAGGATACGGGTTCGGACAGGAGTTCAATTCTCCTCGTCTCCACCAAAACAAATGATGTTCCCCCTTGAAGTTGAGCTGACTTCAGGGGGTACTTATTAGGAAATATCCCCATATGTTATAATGCGTAGTGAAGATAGTTGGTCATCGTTTTCTCTGTTTGCTGAGAATAACGACAGAGGTGTAAGGGACATAAGGGGAATATAAAGATGGATAGTGTATATAGTCATATCTGCCCGACTTGCGGCGGAAAGCTCAATGTAAATACAGAACGTCAAATGTATGAATGCCCTTTCTGCGGTGTAACGTTCGACTATGACTATTTCCGTGAGGAAAGCGTATTGAGCATAGCTTCAGAAGCTCTTAAGAACGATGAGTTCGCTTCTGCAGAAAGTGCTTACGATTTTATGCTGGAGAAAGAGCCTGATAACTTTGAAGCTCTTCGCGGCAAGGCACTTATAGCGATGGATATACCCAAGATCAACTGCATGAGTGATTTTGATCTTTACACAAAGATCAACTATGAATCAGCCTATAAGGAGATCGACAGAGCGATCGAATCGTCTAAGCCTCAGGACCGTGAATATTTTACTGTCATGAAGGATATTGTTGAATCCGGTCATGAATACATCGAAGATAAGTCTAAGCTTGAGGCCCAAAAGACTGAGAACGATAAATCAGAACACATCCTATACGAAGTCATCAAGGAAAGAGACTCTGTATTTATCTATGCTTCGGATAAGTTCAGTACGAAGAAAGCGATCATCCTTACGCTCCTTTGCTACATTATCTGTTTGTTGATAGTATTTCTGGGTTTTAAGTTTGTCACGAGAAATCCGTATTCCAAAGCAGAAGATCTCAGCCGATATACGACAGAAGTCTCAGAAGACGAGAATTTTCTTGATGCGTTTATTACCTATAATGATTATCAAAAAGCTCTTGAGAGGGAAGAGCAGCGTAAAATCAAATACGAAGCATGGGAGAAAGACCATCAGAATTCTATCGAAACTCTCATATTTATCCTAAGCCTTGTTACTGTCGCATATGTTGTGATCGTATTCGCACTTTTCTTAGGCGGCAGGCGTTATAATGCCATGATCTCTAAGAAGCAGTCCATAGTGGATGAACAGAATGATAAGATAAAGCATCTTGAAGAGAAGATTACTGAGACCAAAGGCAGGATCAATCAGGGTTATAAGCGACTCTTAGAACTTCATCCCGTCAATGAATAGTTGTGTTGATAAGCAAGTAAGTTTTAAATTGAGTTGGAACAACCGTTCGATTCCGCATACATTGGCTTTTTTCAGCTTTTTTGCACGGTACAGACAAGTTTTTTTGAAGTCGTTCAGAGTGAACGGCTTTTTTATTTTGTACTAAAACTTCCAAGCGAATCATAAATTAAGAAATACTAAAGAATTTATTTCATGATTTAATGTTAAAATTATTATGAGATTTGGGCTCTTTATGAGTTTATTCTTAAAAGTTTGTATAAAGATGGATATTTAGAGTATGAAGATATTTTTGAAAATACTGGGTGGATTTTTTCTGTTTTTAATTTCCACCTTGATTATTATTGGAGTTGTTGCCTGGGGTGCTTTAAAAATAGCTATTGACGGTCCGTCCACACATTTTAGAGAGGTTTTTGTTACCTCAATGATGGAATCAAGTTTTGGACCTAATATAATCAGACTTATGCTTAATGAAGAACAGATTCAGGAGATCAGAAGTCAGAATCAGGTTATCGAGATTAATACGATAACTGATCCTTCTCTTGTGACAATTATGAGGCAGGAGGCAGAGGAAAAGGAAGCCTTAACTCAGGTTGAAGAACAGATAGTAGAAGAGGAGCTTGATCCGGATGGAGATGGAATTGAACTTCATGAGATATCTGGTCCGATGTATCATGGTTATCTTATGATAGTTTATGATCCATCAAGAGTTATTTGCGGAACAATTCCTTCTTATTCTCAGGAAGGTGGCGGAATGACACTTGAGGCTTTAATTGACCGCTATGGTGGTGTGGCTGGTATAAATGGCGGACAGTACGAAGATGAGAGTGGTCTTGGAATGGGCGGATACCCTATAGGTATTGTATTTTCAGAAGGTTCTCTAAGACATGTTGGTTATCCTAAGATTCTTGACGAAGAAACTGGCGAATATGTAGATGAAGAAGATCCAGAGGAAAGAGCTTTTACATTCTGTGGTTTTACTAATGACGACATTCTTGTAGTTGGAACAATGGGTTCTGGTTATGCACAGAGTATAGGAATCAGAGATGGTGTTTCTTTTGGTCCATCACTTATTGTTAATGGTGAATCAGCTTATTATAGTGGTGCTGGTGGTGGTTTAAATCCACGTTCAGCTATTGGTCAGAGAGCAGATGGTGCAGTTATTCTTCTTTGTATTGAGGGCCGTAAGACAAGTTCTATGGGCGCAAGTATGGCTGACCTGATTGATATAATGCTCGAATATGGTGCGGTAAATGCTTATAACCTTGATGGTGGTATGTCTTCTTCAATGTTTTATAACGGAGAAGAGATAGTAGATAATGCTAATATTCGTTCAGATAGAGCTATTCCTACTGCATGGATTGTTCTCCCTCTCTCAAGTGAGGTGAATTAATATGAAAAAAACTGCTGATAAAAATGAGAGAAATACTAAGGATACAAAACCTAAGCCTAAATTTAAAGTACCAGTATTTGGAATAATTTTGTCTATATGGCTGATTGTTATTACATGTGTAGCTTTACACTATTATGACAAGGGAAATAACTATTTAATTCATTATGAAGAAGTATATCAGTCTTCACTTCCTGAGCATGCTGCATTAAGTGTATTTGAGCATTTTGATAATTATGATGTGGATTATATCTGGGAATATATGATGGAGACACCAAGAATCTCAAAATTTGAGACAATAGACTCCGTTAAGACTTATATCAGAAATATGATTGATGGAAAAGAGATGTCTTATAAGCCTTCAAGTAAGTATTCTGATTCTGCTCCTACCTATGTAGTTGAAGCAGATGGTCTTGTAGTTGCAGAGTTTTCTCTTTGTAAGGATTTACAAAATCCGAGAGAATTTGGATTTCCTACATGGAGAATAAAAGTTATAGATTATTACACTGAGCCTTTCGAGACGGTAAATATAACCGCTCCGATTAACTTTAATGTTTATGTTAATGATATTCTGCTTGAAGAGACATATATCTGTTCTGATGAGGTAAAGCCATCTGACGAAGACTATCTTTTGGAATATGGCACTATGCCAGGTATTGTTGATTACTATGTAGCTGATTTTTATCTTGAGCCAGAAGTTAGAATAACTGATATGTTTGGAAATGAAGTAGAGGTTATCTATGATGAAACTACTGACTTTTATAAGACTGGTTATACAGATCAGCATCCAGAGAGAGAAGAACTTGTAGAGTTTGCTTTTAACTATACAACAACTTTTGCAAATGTTATCTCGCAGGATGACAGACTTGAGAACTTAAAACCATATTTTCCTGAAGATAGTGCTCTTTATGATTCAATCAGCCGTAATACTGCACTTAAGTATTTTATGGCTCATTCAAATACGACAATTGAGAATGAGGAGATTAAGGAGTTTATTGTCTATTCAGAAGATGTTGTTTATATAGAGGCGTATATTGAGCAGCATATGACTGTTGGATGGAATGATATTCAGGTTGTTGAGACGACAGCACGTCTTTACTGTGTAAAGCTTGATGGTGAGTGGAAAGTTATTTCGATGAGATTTTGATTATTAGTTGTGAGGCAGATGGGAATGAATGAGATTATAAATAGTGAAGTGGAAGTACCAATTGTAATTCCATCTTATGAACCAGATGAGAGACTGATTGAATTATTGGATACTCTGGCTGATAAAAATAGAAGAATTATTCTTGTTAATGACGGAAGTTCTCCCGAGTATAAAGATCTTTTTAAGCGTGCCTTTTCTATGATTGAACCCTTTGGTGGAGTTTTTCTTGAGCATGAGGTTAACAGAGGTAAGGGAAAGGCACTTAAAACTGCCTTTGACTATGTGATAAAAAACATTCCTAATGCAATTGGTGTTGTTACTGCTGACTCTGACGGACAGCATACGAAGGATTGTATAAATAGTGTTACTGAAGAATTTATTAAGTATCCTGATTGTCTTATTCTGGGTGTCAGAAGCTTTGGCGGTGAGGATGTGCCTTGGAAGAGCAGATTTGGTAATGAATGTACTATTAAGGTCATGAAGTTCGTATCTGGTCTTAGTATAAGTGATACCCAGACAGGACTTCGCGCTATTCCACTTGAGTTTATGAAGGAACTTGTTGATTTTGGTGGTGACAGATTTGAATTTGAGACAGAGATGCTTCTTGCTACCGTAGATAAGTATGAGATAAGAGAAGTAGAGATTCCGACTATCTATGATTCAAGAGAGAATCACCAGACTCATTTTAATCCTGTTAAGGATTCAATTAAGATATATAAGATTCTTGGAAAGCAGTTTTTTAAGTATATTCTTGCTTCTGGAAGTTCTTTTATTCTGGATATTTTACTTTTCTATATATTTTGTAAAGTGTTTTCGAGCTTTAAAGAATATATATCAATAGCTACAGCGCTGGCAAGAATATGTTCTGCAACTTTTAACTATGTAATAAATTACAGTAAGGTCTTTAAGGGTAATGAGACTAAACTTAATTCAGCATTAAAATATTTATGTCTTGCAGTTATTCAAATGTTGCTAAGTGCTTTATTTGTAACTTGTGTAGTGAAACTTACAAATAGTAATGAAGTTATAGTTAAGATCATAGTGGATACAATTCTGTTTTTTATCAGTTTTAAGATTCAGCAGAGATTCGTTTTTGTTAAGAAAAGAAAGAGTAAGATGTAATTATGTGTACCAGTGTTGTAATAAATAAGAATAAAACTTTGATTGGCTTTAATCTTGACATCCTTGATATGGAATACAGAGTTAGTAAAGACTCAAAGGGTGTCTATATTGAGATTAATGATGCGGTAGAAGGATGGATGCCTCTTTTTGGAGGAAATTCTAGAGGGGAGTTTGTAGGTATGCCTACATGCTGGCCTTTTGATAGTAGAAGTAATCCTATAGATGGCAGCATAAATGTTATTAATCTTGATATTGATTTGCTTCTTCAGAATAAAACTTTTGAAGAAACTAAATATTTGGTAGAAAATAACCATATTTGTAGTGTTTCAGGGACAACTTTTATGTCTTCAATATCTGACAAAAATGGAAATGTTTTATATATTATTCCAGGCCAGGGACAGTTATATTTTGAGAAGCCAGAGTATAAGGTAATGACAAATTTCTCTCCGTTTAAAATGAATTCCGAAGAACATCCATGGATGGGTTGGGACAGATATAAAAAGGCAACAGAAGCGATAGAGAGCCGATTAAATGATGATTTTGATGTAAATGATTTGTTTGAAGTTCTAAAGAAAGCTTCCCAGGAGGTTTGTCCTACAGTAGTATCTATGGTTTATGATGTCACTGATAAATCAATTTACTGGTGTGAGAATCGGAAGTGGGACAAAGTATTTAAGCATTCATTTAATTAGCCTTGAGGTATTGATATGATTTATATTATTACTGGTGCGACCCATTCAGGTAAGACAAATCTTGCGCAGAGA
Organism: Clostridia bacterium; assembly: GCA_024403775.1. Lineage (GTDB taxonomy): Bacteria > Bacillota > Clostridia > Saccharofermentanales > Saccharofermentanaceae > Saccharofermentans. Next base: position 65,451 of record JAKSRE010000009.1, read on the forward strand.
CTTCTTGAGATTAAAAATATCCCTTATATCTCACAGGATCATATCAAAATGGGCCTGATCAGAACTAATAATACAAATCTTACTCCAGAAGATGATGATAAGATGGTGGATTATTTGTGGCCTATTACAAGAGAAATTATAAAAACGGTTATTGAAAATAACCAGAATCTTATCGTAGAGGGCTGCTATGTACCTTTTACCTGGAAAGAAGATTTTGATGAGAGCTATTTAAAGCATATAGAATATATTTGTCTTTGCCTGAGTAGTAAATATATTACTAATCATTTTGATGAGATAAAGAGTTATTCTTCCTGCATCGAAAGGCGTATCGAAGACGATTACTGTACCATAGATAACATATTAAAATTCAACAAAGAATATATTGATGGATGTGAGAAGAACAACCTTAACTATATTCTCATTAATGAGAATTACACATCAGAGATAAATAAAGCTTTGGGTATGTAAAAGAAAATCTGTTCTGACTAAAAAAACTTTTATAATTCTTTTGTTTTTGTGTTAACATAACTGTTAGTACAAATTGGTAATAGAAGGAGAGTCGTTTATGAATCAGAATATAGTAAAGCGTAATAATTTATTGGCTGAGACTGTAATAAAAGGTCTTAATTCACGTAATATGACCGGATACTATGCTAATACCAAAGAGGAGGCTTTAAATATTGCATTAAGCCTTATTCCAGAGGGAAGCACAATTACTATGGGCGGCTCAATGTCTGTCGAAGAAATTGGCCTTAAAGAAGCTCTTACAAATGGAAATTATAACTTCGTAGACAGAGATAATTACGAAGATAAAACTAAGGCAGCACTTATGGCTTATGATGCTGATATTTATCTTGGAAGTACTAATGCTATTACCAATGATGGTGTACTTATAAATATTGATGGTAATTCAAACAGAGTATCTGCTTATGCCTACGGACCACGTAAGCTTATTTTGATTGTTGGAATGAATAAGGTAAGCGGAGATATCGATGTAGCTATGAAGCGTGCCCGCAATCAGGCTGCTACTATGAATGCACAGAGATTTAATCTTGATACCCCTTGTTCTAAGACAGGTACCTGCATGAATTGTAAGAGCCCTGATACAATCTGCTGTCAGTTCCTCATTACAAGAGTTGAGAGACATAAAGACAGAGTTCATGTAATTCTTGTGAATGAGAATTTAGGTTTTTAATAGTAGGAGGCATATATGAAAGTTCTTATACACGATTTATCAACTGAGGAATGGGATAAGGTAAAAGATCAGTATAGTGATTATAAGGTAATCTCAGATAATGGAAAGATTAAGTCCTGCGTTGGTTGTTTTGGCTGTTGGGTAAAAGAGCCAGGACGCTGTGTGATTAAGGATTCATATGAGAATATGCCTGAGACTCTTGCTCGTTCTGATGAGGTTCTTATCATTTCCAGATATACATGGGGTGGATTTAGTAGTTTTGTTAAGAATGTATTAGATAGAAGCATTGGCTATGTACTTCCATTTATTCATACCAAGGATGATGAATCATACCATGGCAAAAGATATGAAGAGCCACTAAATATTAATGTGATTTTTTATGGTGAGAATATTACTGAAAAGGACAAAAAGGATTCTCAGAGATATGTAAAGGCTGTCTGTGCTAATCTTCATGCAAACCTTAATAAAATCGAATATCAGGAAGGTAAATCTCTTATAGCAGAGCCTTCTACAGAAACTGATTCTGACGGAATTGTTCTTTTGAATTGTAGCTACAGAGGTGAGAAATCAAATTCAAACGAGTTCCTTAACAAGGTCATTGAGCTTGGTGGTAAACCAATGGAAAAGTATAATCTTGTAAGTTATGAGCATAAGATGGATGAGTTGATTTCAATCCTTAAAAGGGCCAAAACAATAGTATTTGCCATGCCTTTATATGTTGATGGTGTTCCATCAAGAGTAGTTAAACTTATGGAGGAACTTTATAAGGTTGATAAGGGTTCTCACAAAAATATCTATGCGATGGCTAATATGGGATTTTATGAGTGTAAGCAGATTGTTAATCTCCTTACTATAGTTAATAATTGGGCAACTGCCTGCGGTTACAAATATTGTGGTGGACTTGCAATCGGTGCAGGTGAGATGACTGGTATGATGATTAATAAAATTCCTACTGGTAAGGGACCTGTAAAAGATATTGGTAAGTCTCTTAAGCTCTTTAGTGGGGCTGTTGTGAAGGCTCAAAGTGTAGGAGACCTTTATTCTGATGCCAATATCATCTCAAGATCTCTGTTTAACAGAATTGCTAATTCAAGATGGAAAAAGCAGGTCAAGAATAATGGCCTTGAAGCAAATGATATTTATCGCAAGTTCTAATTACCATGTCTTCAATTATTCAAGGTGAGAGTATAAAACTTCCAGATGGCATAACTTGTATGCGTGCTACTGAAGAATGGCAGAGGGCAGGAGCTTACTCTGTAAGAATTCAGGGGATGAATCGTCAGCATAATATATCGCTTCGTGAAGAATTCGATGAACATGATTGTGAAGGTACACGATATATTATTCTCCTTGACGGGACGTACCCAGTTGCAACCTGCAGATTTTACGAGTTGGATTCTTCTACAGCTACAATAGGGCGAGTCGTTGTCCTTCCTGAATATCGCGGCAAAAATCTCGGGCGTATTGTTATAAAGTTTGCTGAGGAATGGATAGCAGAACTTGGATATAAAACGATAGTTGTTGACAGCAGAATTGAAGTTGTCGATTTTTATAAAAAACTTGGATATCAGTTTGCTGATGGTATGAATAATGTTGCTCGAAATGGTGTTTTTGATTGTATCAAGATGCTTAAACCTTTGTAAAATAACCATTTCCGATTAAAAAACTGTTAATTCTATTAATAGCGTGTTAGTTTTCACTTAGTTCGCTTGAATAAATCAAACGTTGAAACTTATAATATAAAAAAATGTTGCCATTTGTGCGCAGTGTTTCTAGTGAGGAATAGTATAGTGAAGAGAACGACGCTTATTGTAGGCTTTTTCTTTGTGATTATTTGTGGACTTATGATTGTGTTTTCACCTGATTCTTTGTCCATGATTTTTGTTATAGTTCAATCTCTGCTAATGCTTTTAGGTTATGTTTTTGGAATATATCGAGTTAGTAGATTCAGTAATGGTTTTAATATAGGAAGACAAACCATAAAACATACACAGGATGAGATTCAGTCTGATGAGGTATGGATTCCTTTATCACGTAATGAAAGTATATTTCAAAACGATGCATTGGATAAGGATTTTGACGAATATCGTAAGCTTGTAGCCAAGCGTAAGGCTAATCCTAATGCAACTCTTCCAGATATTGAAAATGTATTTAATGAAGACAGCATTTCTATAAAGATTTGGAGAGGTGCTATCAACCAGATTCCTGAGACTCTTACAAGTATAGGTATTTTGGGAACATTTGTTGGTCTTATCATAGGTGTAGGTAGTATTGGATTTAGTTCTGTAGCAGCTGCAGTAACCAGCTTAAAGACTCTTATTGATGGTATCGAGATAGCGTTTTATACATCAATTGTAGGTATTATCCTATCCATTTGTTTTAATCTTATTTATAAGTTTTTTTGGAATATTCTTATAAAGGATATGTATTTGTTTGTAGATGATTTCCATAAGAATGTAATTCCATCAGAAGAAGAGCAGATGAGGGAACTTCAGAGTAAGTACTATTTAACAATGCTTAGACAGTGTGAGGAACATAACGAATAAATGAAGCGTAAGTTACAGCAGACAGAACCAGTATCATACTGGAAATCAATGGTTGATGCGATTACCACTCTGATGATGGTAATCCTTCTTGTTCTTATGTTTTTTTTACTTAATTTTCTTACCAATAATTCTGAGACAGAAGAGACAAAAGAAGAAGGTTATCAAAATGCAGGCTTTGCTTTTGAAGACAGAGATGGTTACTTAACTCCTACACCAACTTTGACTCCTACACCGATTCCTGAGATTGATTATGACGATAATAATGGTGGCGGAGGCGGCTCAGAAGAAGCAGTTCCAACAACAGAAATACTTCCTGAGATTACTCCTGGTGAAGGCGAAGTTGGTGGTGACAGAGCTGCTGTTTATGCTGTAATGGTTGACGAAGAGACTGGTAAGGAAATAGAGATTTCTGGTGTAGTATTTGAGCTTTATGCGGGTAATGATAATAAGCAGATTCTATCAACACATTATCCTGAATTAGTAACTTATTCATCCTTTGAGACAACTGAGGATGGCGGTTTCTATCTTCCTGAGAAAATTCGTTTTGATACATATTACTTTAGACAGGTTACCGAACTATCTGGCTATGATTACACTGGTGATATTAGATTTGAAGTGGATGAGGCACATGAGTGGGAAGATGCTCTTGTTGTAAATATTCCATTTGGTCCTTCCCGCAACAGATTACAGATTCAGTTTAATGATAAGGATACAGGACTTCCATTAATGGGTAAGTTTAATGTAGTTGCAAATGGTGATGTAACTACTGATGATGGATCGATTAGATACTATGATGGTGAGATAGTTGATGTTATATCATGTGATTCATCTGGTTATGGAGTTAGTGGAGAGCTCTATCTGGGAGATTATTTGTTACAACCTATAGATTTACCTACGGGATATGCTGCGCCAGAGTTGTTTTCACGTGAAGTTACTTTGCCTAGAAGAACTGAACCAGGTGGATTAGCTCCATTGACAGTTCTTAATTCAGAGAAGACATCAGTAAGAGTATATGTTCATGATGAATTAAATCAGGCTACAGCTATTAGTGGACTTACTTATTCATTAACAAAGGTTGGAGAAGAATCAGATGTAAGAACTTTTGTAACCAACGAGACTGGATATTTTGAACTTTTGGATTTGGACAAAAATTCATCATATATTCTAAAGGCAACAAATAGCATTGATGGATATATTATGGATTTGGAATCGCATGAGTTCAGTGTTGATGGATTGGGAAATATAAATGGATCTTCTATTTATGAAATGAATCTGTTTAATCGCATGCTTCGCGTTGAGATTAATGTAATTGACAGAATAACACGTAAGTCAATTACTGGACAGGTTGTCACAATTGTTGATTCTGAAGGAAATAGTGTAGAATCCTGGGTATCTGACTCGAAGCCTCATACTATTAACGGATTAGAAGAAGGCATATATAATGTTCTGGTCGATGACAAAAATATTGATATGACATTCAGAGTAGATAACACTGAAGCAGTACAAAAATTCAGTACAACTATAATGACTGACAGAAGTTATAACATTTTGTCTATAATACTGTGTATAATAGTTGTAGTATTGCTTATTTTGATTTTGGTTATGATAAGAATGTTAAAGAAGCGCAGGAGGAAGAAGGTAAATGGCTAATGAGAATTCTAGCACGAATAATGAACAGGTTATTCGCCTAGACGACATTTTCTATATTATCATGAAGCACCTTAAGACAATAATAGGAAGTATGATTATTGGTCTTGTTGTTGGTGTGCTTGTTAGTTTTGCGCTTTTTGTAAAGGGAATAGCTCAGGTTGAATATCATGTAACAGCTTCAATTGCTGTTACTTCAACAGATGCTAACGGATTATATAGTGCTAATTCTACTAATCCAAATGCCGCTGATATTCATCTTGCTGAAGATATAACTGATGCTGTAATTTATGTTTGTAGAAGTGATGTTACACTTAATGCTGCAGCAGAGAAATTACAATTAATTGGTGTTACTGCAGATGATATAAGACCACATCTTTCTATGTCTCAATATGAAGGTACTCAGATTATTGAGATGAAGCTTACCTGGGAGAATGAAGAAGAAGGTAAACTGATTTTGGAAGCAATAACAGATGTAGTTCCAGATATATTAATTGATACACTTAAAATAGGTAACGTGTCTGTTGTTAATCCACCTAAGGTTAAGTCTGATGCAGCAAGCTTTATAAATATAAAGGTAGTTGCTATCTGCACAATCCTGGGTGCTTTTGCCTGTGCTGGATTTTATTTATTAAAGTTTTTTATTCATCCTACATATTTACATTCTGAAGATATTAAAGAGAACTATAATCTTGATATTCTTGGTAAGATTCCAAGAGATAAAGAATATTTTTCTAATAAGATTAATAGTTCTTCAAATAACAGTTATTCAGTAGTTCAGGAAAATTTCTCTGCATGTGCTCAGGTTTTACTATATAGACTTAAAGATGTAGATAATGTCTGTGTGTATCTGACTTCTGCAGCTTCTCAGGAAGGTAAGAGTACAGTTGCAGCAAATCTTGCTTATGCATTGGCTGATCTGGGTTTTAAAACATTACTTTTGGATATGGATATAAGAATACCATCTCTTGCAAGTAAGTTTATTTATGATAGAGATGATAAGCATACAATGAATGCTGTTTATCGTGGTGAAGTTGAATTTAATGATGCTGTTATCAGTATAAACAGTGATTTGGATATTCTCCCAACCAAGCTTGAAGATACCAGAATTCGTATCGACAATAAAATGATTGAGATTATTAGTACAGCTAAATCTAATTATGATTTTGTTATCATGGATACATCGCCTGTAGGTCAGGTAGCTGATTCAATGAAGCTTAATCAGGTTGCTGACTGTGCTATATTCGTTGTTCGTCAGGATATGGTATGGGTAAATACTATTACCGATAGCCTTGACCGACTTAAAAAGAGTGGTGTTACTCTTCTTGGTGTAATTATGAATGATACCAAGGGTGGTTCTACTGACTACTATTATAGTGATTATGAGAATCATTATGCAGAAGTACAGCCAAATAAACAGAAGAAGAATGTAAAGAAACATTCTGAACATGTAAGTGTTGAAGAAGAAATACTTAATAAACGTAAGGCTAAAGCTAATATTTCAGAAACCAACATTGAAGAATTAGCAGTGGCTGGAGATAAAGCGGCTGATGATGATATCAGTTCAAATACTGTCGAATAAAACCTGTTTTTTATAAAATAAAATTTTTAAGAATTAATAAATGAATACACCGTTAACTTTATGTAACTAATCGTTAGATTTGTCCATATTATTTTATAATTGTGCTAATATAACCATATTATTAGGGTTATAGAAATGAGGAAATAATATGGATTATGTAAGTGATAATAATCATATTGTTGATGTTATGTATGACTGGGCAATAGAGCCCGCTTGTTTTATTTGTGTGAATAATAACTCACAAAGTTGATTTATGTCGACTTTGTGAGTTTTTTGGTTAAGGGTGAAGATTATGGCTGATACAAAAGTGACGAATAAGCGTAATATTGATCGTAAATTAAGAAAATGGGAAGTGGCATCATTCTTCTTTGGTTTATATGATGTCCTTACCATAATACTTTCTTATTTTCTTGCATTATTTCTTAGATATGGCTGTCATATAAGTGATATACCAGTAGAGCAATTGGAATGTTTTAGTTATACAATGCACATTCATGTTGTGTTTACAGTCATAGTATATTTCTTATTAAAACTGTATAGTTCTGTGTGGGAATTCGTTGGCGTTTTTGAAATGGCCAGAATTCTTGTGGCTAACGTAATAACATTTTTCTCGCATTTTGTAGTAACGATATTTGTATGTGCTGTATTTATTGAGAATGTTCCTGATGGAAGAATGCCAATTGCATATTATCTATATGGAGCCATGATGCAGTTCTTGTTTGCGATAAGTGCACGTCTTGGGTATCGCTATTTCTTAATTCTTAAAAAGCGCAACCAGATTGATGTTAAGATTTGTAAGCACATCCTTATTTATGGAGCTGGTGATGCAGGAAAAACTATTGCCAGAGAGATTATGAATACTCCTAAACTAAATGAGAGAGTAGTAGCTTTTATTGATGATGATAACAACAAGTGGGGTGGATATATTTCTGGTGTTCCTGTAAGAGGTGGTAGAGAGGATTTATTCAGAGTTGTTAAGCAATATAAGATCGAGAAGATTTACGTAGCAATCCCAAGTATATCTAATTCACAGCGTAAGGAAATACTTAATCTTTGTGCTGCAACTGAATGTGAACTTCTCAATCTTCCAAGTACTTATCAGATTAGTACTAAAGAGATAACAGTATCAAAGATGAAGGAAGTATCTATTGAAGATTTGTTGGGAAGAGACACGATTAAAGTTAATAATGAAGAGATTGGAAGATTCCTCGAAGGTAAAGTTGTACTAATCACAGGAGCTGGTGGCTCTATTGGTTCAGAATTAAGCCGTCAGGTAGCCGCTAATAATCCTAAGAAACTGGTACTTTTTGACATATATGAGAATGGTGTCTATGACGTTCAGCTTGAACTTAGAAAGAAATATCCTAATCTTGATTTAATAGTTCTTATTGGTTCGGTTAGAGACACAAGAAGAATTTTCCAGGTATTTGAAGAATACAGACCACAGATTGTATATCATGCAGCAGCTCATAAGCATGTTCCTTTGATGGAAGATTCACCATGTGAATCAATCAAAAATAATTCAATTGGAACATATAAAACTGCATTTGCAGCAATGCTCTATGGTACAGAAAGATTTGTACTTATTAGTACCGATAAGGCAGTAAATCCAACAAATATCATGGGTGCTTCAAAGAGACTTTGTGAGATGGTAATTCAGACATTTGATGCAAAGATTAAAGCAGGTAAGGCCTACACATTGCCACTTCTTTTTACTCATTGGCTTGAAGACGATCTAAGTGAACAGAGTATGGTTGATATTCTTGGAAGTGTTAAGACTGAGTTTGTAGCAGTTCGCTTTGGTAATGTTCTTGGATCTAACGGATCAGTAATACCAATTTTTAAGCGTCAGATTGACGAAGGTGGTCCTGTTACAGTAACACATCCTGATATTATTAGATACTTTATGACAATCCCAGAGGCAGTAAGTCTTGTTCTTCAGGCTGGTACCTATGCACATGGTGGTGAGATATTTGTTCTTGATATGGGTGAACCAATGAAGATTGATACATTGGCTCGTAACTTGATCAGATTGTCAGGATATGTTCCAGATGAAGATATAAAGATTGAATATACTGGTCTTCGTCCTGGTGAGAAATTATATGAAGAGAAACTTATGGATGAGGAAGGTATGGAGAAAACTGATAATAATCTTATCCATATCGGTAAGCCACTTGAATTTGATCACGATGTATTCCTTGAGAACTTAGATGAACTTAACAGAGTAGCTTATAAGAATACAGAAGAGATTAAAGCATATGTAGCAAAGTTTGTACAAACTTATCATCCAAATTAAGTAAAATACGGGAGTGAAATAAGTAGTGAAGGAAAGTATTAAGAAAAAGGAACTTATATTATTGGGATTCTTTGGACTGTATTTTGCAGCACTACTTTGGCTTACTTTGTTATCGCGAGAAAGAGCTACTTCAACTTCAGTGTTGCCACCTTTCTGGTCGTATGTTGAGATTTTTAAGGGTAATCTAAGATCTCTGTACTATGTTGTAGCTAATGTATTATTATTTGTTCCTTTCGGTTTTTTTGTAGCCAAATATCTTGGTAAATCAATAAAAAGAGTGTTGATTTTTGGATTATTTACTTCGGCATTAATTGAATTTATTCAGTTAGGATTAAAGCTTGGTTCTTTTGAAGTTGATGATCTTGTACATAATACTCTTGGGGCAGTAATTGGTTTAGGGTTATTTCATTTCTTATCTAGAAAAAAGATTTTCTGTCAATCTGTACTAACTGCTTTAAAGACAATCGTATTGATTGTCTCATGTTTGGTTTTCTGCTTGTTGCCAATTGGGTTTAAGTGTATGAATAGTGCTCATATGCAAAAGTGTGCAGAAAAGAAATTCTCACCTGCTGGTAAACAGAATTTACTGGTATTAAATGGTGAATGGGGATTTGTAGGTAATTCTAGAGTTTTTGTTTACTATTCATTAGATGGCAATGTTCATATTACAGGTTCTTCTGATATCAGGGCTTGGAAGAAGATTGGTGAGATTGAACTTGAGCCAGGTGAGTATTATGTATCAGGTTTATCTGGTGTGGAAAGTCAATCTTTTACTCTGGAGTTTGAAGTATATGATGTTGAACAACAGAATTTTTATGATGTTACTTCAGAAATAGGTGCGGTTAGTGAGGATACTTTTGTATTAGAGAAAAGAACCAAGATTAATGTATATGTAGGAGTATACCCGAATAGTACTAATTCTGTGACGGCGTCGCCAATAATATGTGAAGCGAGGTAATTTTTATGGCATTTAAAGGCAATATTACACCATTTGAGAAAAAGGTTTGGCTTGCTTCACCAACAATGCATGGTGAAGAGATTCAGTTTGTTCAGGAAGCATATGAAACAAACTGGATGAGTACAGTTGGAAAGAATATAAATGAAGTTGAGAAATTAGCATGTGAATATATTGGATGTAAATATGCAGTTGCTTTATCAGCAGGTACTGCTTCATTACATCTTTCAGCTAAGCTAGCAGGTATTGAAGCTTATGGAGTTCCTGAAGTTGGCCATGGAGCTCTTGAAGGAAAGAAAGTATTTTGTTCAGACTTGACTTTTGATGCTACGGTAAATCCTATTGTGTATGAGGGTGGAATACCAGTATTTATAGATACTGAGAGAGAGTCATGGAATATGGATCCTGTTGCGCTGGAAAAAGCTTTTGAAATATATCCTGATGTAAGAATTGTATTTCTTGCACATCTGTATGGTACACCAGCAAAAATGGATGAAATTATGTCCATTATTAATAAACATCATGCAATTCTGGTGGAAGATGCTGCTGAATCTATGGGTGCTACATATAAAGGCATACAGACTGGTACGTTTGGAAAATATAATACTATTTCGTTTAATGGAAATAAGATTATTACAGGTTCTGCTGGTGGTATGTTCTTATCTGATAATGAAGATGCTGCAAATAAAGTTCGTAAGTGGTCAACACAGGCTAGAGAGAATGCTCCTTGGTATCAGCACGAAGAACTTGGATATAACTACAGAATGAGTAATGTTATAGCAGGTGTTGTTAGAGGTCAGTTTCCTCATTTGGATGAGCATATTGCACAGAAAAAAGCTATCTATATGCGTTACAAGGAAGGCCTTAAGGATTTACCTATAACACTTAATCCTATTCCTGATAATACAAATCCTAATTATTGGCTGACATCACTTATTATTGATGAAACTGCAATGTGTAAGCAGGTTAGAGGTGAACGAGATTTTGCATATATCCCTGAGGAGGGTAAATCTTGTCCACAAGAGATTTTAGATGCAATTTCTTCAATAAATGCAGAAGGTAGACCCATATGGAAACCAATGCATATGCAGCCAATATATCGTTTGAATCCTTTTATTGTAAGAGATGGAAATGGCAGAGCTAGAACAAACGCTTATATTGATGGTTCATCAGCAGATGTTGGAATGGATATTTTTAATCGTGGTGTATGTTTACCTTCTGATAATAAGATGACTGAAGATCAGCAGAATAGAATAATTGAAGTCATTAAGGCTTGTTTTAATTAAGGAGAATAGTAATTTGAACGGTTGGATTATTGCATTAATAGTTATTGGAATAATAGTTTTTATAATGTTAGTTTCTTCTATTGTTATGAGTCATATCGCTGCAAAAACCACATATGTAGCTGAATTGATGGAGCCTATTAAGTTAAGAGAATTTACCATATATGAGAAGTATATAAAACGAATGGTAGATGTTCTTTGTGCCTTTTTAGCTATTGTTGTTTTTAGTCCTCTTTATATTATTGTAGCTATTCTTGTTAAATGTAAGCTTGGTTCCCCAGTTCTTTTTACTCAGCCTAGACCTGGATTAGTTGATAATTCGGGACGTGAAACGGTTTTTAAGATGTATAAGTTTAGAACTATGACTGATGAGAGAGACTGTAATGGAAACCTTCTTCCTGATGATGTGAGATTAACTAAGTTCGGTGCATGGCTTAGATCAACTTCTTTGGATGAACTTCCAGAAGCCTTCAATATTTTGAATGGAACAATGTCGGTAATAGGTCCTAGACCACAGCTTGTAAGAGATATGGTTTTTATGTCTAATGAACAAAGACGCAGACATACCGCTAAACCTGGTCTTTCTGGACTTGCACAAGTAAATGGAAGAAACGCGATTAAATGGGAAGATAAAATTAATTGGGATCTCAAATATATAAATAAGATTTCGCTGATTGGTGACATAAAGATTATTTTCCAGACTGTTTTTAAAGCCTTTGTAAAGCAGGAAGGAATAACCGAAGAGAATATGGCAACAGCCGAAGATTTTGGTGATTATTTGCTGAATAACAAAGTGGTATCAGAACAGGACTATGGAATTAAACAAAGTGAAGCCAGACTTATTCTTAGTGGTAATGACGGGGTTAAACGAATAAATGGACTTGTCTCTATAGTGATGCCATCGTTTAATACTGCAAAATTGATTGGTGAATCGATACAGTCTGTACTTGATCAGACTTATTCGAATTGGGAGTTGCTAATTGTTGATGACTGTTCTACAGATGGTTCTGCAGAAGTAATAGCAAAATATTCTGATTCACGAATCAAATTATTTGTAAATGAGAAAAACTCTGGAGCTGCTGTCTCGAGAAACAAAGCTTTGCGTGAAGCAAAGGGTCAGTGGATAGCTTTTCTGGATTCTGATGATTTATGGGATAAAGAGAAACTACAAAAGCAAGTAGAGTTTATGGAAAAAAACGGCTATTCCTTTTCCTATACTGGATATGAAGAAATAGATTCTGAAGGTAAGCTAAGAGGCGTTAGTGTTTCAGGTCCTAAACGAATTACAAAGACAGGCATGTTTAATTATTGTTGGCCTGGTTGCCTTACTGTAATGTATGATGCAACAAAAATTGGTTGTATTCAGATTGAAAATATTAAGAAGAACAATGACTATGCTATGTGGCTTAAAGTTTGTAAAAAGGCTGACTGCTATTTATTGGATGAGTGTCTAGCTCAGTACAGACGTGGACGAGTTGGAAGCGTAAGTAGTCATAGTAAGTTCTCATTGATTAAGTGGCATTATAGACTCTTTAGATTTGCCGAACATGAAAATGTAGTTATGAGTTTATTCAATACTGGGCGAAATATGTGTTTTGGTTTTTATAAGAAAAAAGTGTTTTTTAAGAAGGTAAACAGAGGCGTTAGATGAAAAAAATAGTATTTGTTTTAACAACAATGCGAACTGGTGGAATTTCGACGGCGTTATGTAATTTGTTGTATGAATTAGTTAGATTAAATAAATACGAAATATCATTATTATTATTTGATCAACAGTCACTAGATAACGTCGATATACCGTCTGAAGTAAAAATTGTAGATGCAGGAGAGAAGGCATCTGTTATTGCGTTAAGTTTAAAAGAATGTTTAGAGAGAAGTAAATTTCTTGCTATGAGAAAGCTAGTAGCTGGATTATTAGTTAAACTATTTAATCAGAATTTAGTTTATAAGTGGTTATTTACAGAAGGTCTGATTGAGGGAGACTGGGATTGTGCTATCTCATATTCACAAAGTGCGCCTTCTCATTTCTTGTATGGTGGATGTAATGAGTTTGTGCTAAACAAGATTAATTCAAAAAAGAAAGTTGCATTTATTCATTGTGATTATGTCAATTATGGATTAAACACACAATATAGTCATGACATATATAAACAGTTTGACACAATAGCGTGTGTTTCCAAAAGTGTGAAAAGTAGATTCCTATCCGTTGAAAAAGACTTAAGTGAAAAAACAACAGTAGTTTATAATTGCCACAATTTTAGAAGAATATTAGAAAAGTCACTTGAAGAAGAAATATCTATTGATTCCAATAAACTGAATTTTGTTACTGTTGCGAGATTAAGTGTTGAGAAAGGACATGATAGAACATTAGAAGCTTTTGGAAATCTAAAAAAGCAAGGGTATGATTTTATTTGGCACATTGTTGGTGGAAGTAATGATAGTACGATGGAACGATTAAAAGCATTAGCAGAAAAGTATAACTTGAATGATAATATAATATTTTATGGTAATAGAAAGAATCCGTATAGTATTATGAGAAAAGCCGATTGGTTATTAGTTCCATCTTTGCATGAGGCAGCGCCAATCGTATATACAGAGGCAGCTGTTTTAGGTGTTCCTACAATAACTACGAATACAACATCTGCAATCGAATTTGTTCAGGAGCGGGGTTGGGGGAAAGTATGTGAAAATAGCACTAGTGGTATTGAACAAATACTAAAAGAGACTATTGATGACTATAATTCTGGTGTTCGTTATGAGATGAAATATTGTGAAGCTAGTAATGTGGAAGCAGTAAAAAGCATAACAGAGGTGATTGAAGGTTGAGAAAGAAGAGCTATGTGTTAAAGATGAAACTATTGCCAATCGTTGCAATTGGTTCGGTTATGATGATAGTTTTATCTTTTTTTACAACCATATATCTTCAATTATTTGTTGCAGCTTTTATATCTGTATATTTCTTTCTGTGTCCAGAAGAGGAAATTGTATATTTGTTCTTTTTCTTGATACCATTTTCTAATATATTTAATTTGGGTTCAAGTAGTTTATTACTTCTACTTAAATTTGTTATAGCTGCAATATGGATTATGAATAATAAATTCCTCGAAAAGTTCTTTGTAAGAAACATCGCTATTTTTATATTGTATTGTTTGATGGTTTCATTCGTTGGAGATACAATCAATAAATCATCTTTAATTAGAATAGCTAATCTCTTTCTTTGGTGCTTTGTTATATATATTTTCGTTAATTGGATTACTAAAAATAACTTTCATACTCTGTTGTTATATTATATTTATTCGTTGATTCTATCTTGTACTGTAGCTTTGTTTTCTGATTATATTCCTGGAATAAAAAATATGTTAACAGATAGTTCAATTAACGAAGCAGATGCAGCCCGTTTTTCAGGCTTGTGGAATGATCCTAATTCTTTTTCTATGTTTATGGGAATTGGATTAGCTATATGTTTTTTACTTTTTTCTAACAGGGTTATTAGCAGTATACAGTTTTATATTCTTTCTATTACATTATCTGTTTTTGCTTTGCTTTCATTTTCAAAAATGTGTTTAGTTATTATTATAGTGTTGTGGGTAATAGTGTTTTTTGTTGATAGTAATATGTCATTATTGAAAAAATTTACCATAATTTTTGCTTTAGGCTTATTAATAGCAGCGCTGTGCATATTTAAGCCTGAAATCGTGTCAGTATATATGGTTAGAATATTGAAGGATCGAAATAGTGGATACTCTATTGATGCACTAACCACTCATAGGTCGGTTCTGTGGTTAAAATACATTCAGAAATTGAATGCTTCAGGAATAGCGTGGTTGTTTGGATTTGGTATAGAACCCCGATTGCCTGATGGAAGAGCGGCTCATCAAACAATTCTGCAGATTATTTACAATATAGGGACAGTTGGTCTAGTTATTTATATTGATTTACTGTTTAACCTGTTTAAGTATGCAGGCTTGAGTCTCAAATCTGACAAGAGAAAGCGCTTGAATATTATGTTTTTTCTACCAATTGGTATAGTTTTTGTATGTAGTATGTTTTTGGATAATTTCTATATAGAAAGTTTCTATTTCTTAATATACTTATCGAGTGTTACTTTTTATGGTTTTAGATATTATAAAACTGAAAATGTTTGATTTAATGATTGGAGAATTATATGAAAAGGTTCTTATTGAGAATATTTAGAAGTGTATCTAAAAATGATGTTGAACTTCGTAAACTTGGAGCTCAAACAGGTGATAATTTCAATAATTATGGATACATTGATTCTATTCATTGTAATTTGCTTTCTGTTGGTAACGATGTAACGATTGCTTCAGGCGCGAAACTAGAGTTTCATGATGCAAGTACTAAACATATTTTGGGTTATTCAAAATTTGGACGAATTAAGATAGGGAATAATGTATTTATCGGTGCTAATTCAATAGTTATGCCCAATGTTGAAATAGGTGATAATGTTGTTATAGGTGCTGGAAGTGTAGTAATAAGTGATATTGCAAGTAATTCGGTTGCCGCAGGAAATCCATGCAAAGTTATAAAAACATACGAAGCTTTTGTAGAAAAGAATACTAGATTATTTGAATCTAGTTGTGTTTATGAAAAAAACTATAATGAATTAAGTGAGATAGAGAAACAAGAACAATTAAAACAGTTGAAAAATGGTGGAATTGCTTTTGATAAATAATGTTGGGAGGAAAGTATGAAAGTATTATATATTGATCCGTGGTGTAAAACGGGTACAAACCTTTATAATTATTCGGCATCATTATCATCTGAATTAGCTAAGTCTTGTGATGTTACTTTATTGACTCCTTTTTGTAGTGAAAGAATTGAAGTAGCAAACTTAAAGCATATACATATGTTTTTTTTGTTATCTGACAAGATGCGAATTGGATATGTCAGGAAGATTATAAGAGGGATTGAATATTTATTTTCTTATTTGGTGATACTATTTATGGCTGTATTAAGTAACTATGATGTTATACATGTCGAATGGCCATTAGTATATTCATGCGATTATTTTATATTTTCTTTGCTCAAAAAGAATTGTAGGTTGTTTGTGTTAAAAGCTCACAATGTCTTACCACACTCAACGGGTGAGAAGTATTTAGAAGTTTTTCGAAAAATCTATAAAGTACCAGATATAATTCTTGTACATGGTGAAGGAATAAAGAAAAGTTTTTCTAAATTATATCCTGAATATGCAAGTAAAATTAGAATTCAAAGACATGGCTACAACTTAAATTCTGATATTGGTTTTGATGATAAACTTATTGATTTAGCTATTAAAGAAAAAGTGAACAAATATAGTCGTGTCTATTTGTTTTGCGGATTCATTCATTATGACAAAGGTGTTGACCGATTAGTGGAATTTTGGGTTAACGATTTGAAAAATAAAGATTCATTATTGATTGTATCTGGTGCAATAGATGAAAACTATAGTAATGATTTTGAGTCATGTGTGGTTGCTATGAATAATTGTGAAAATGCATGCTTAATTAGTGGATTTGCTGATACTAATCTTTTTAATTTCTTGATTTATCATTGCGATTTAGTTTTACTTCCGTATAGAGAAGGTTCTATGAGTGGAGTAGCCTTTTCAGCAGCTGAGTTTTCTAAACCAATACTAAGTACGAATTTTGGCTCTATCTCTGATTATATAGTAGACGAAGAGAATAGTTTTATAGTAGATGATTTTAATGATTTTAAGTCAGTATTGATGAATGTGGATTGTAATTACACTAATGAAGAGTTGGCAGCTATGGGGAGAGAATTAAACATGTATTTTCGTGAGAAATACGATTGGAAAAAAATAGCAGATTCTTTGGTTAATGATGTTTATGTATTTGAGATAGAAAATAAATGAAGGTAGAAGATGAATAATTTGGTTTCTTTTATTGTGCCTGTGTATAATGCAGAGGCTACCATAAAATATACAATTGATAGTGTTTTAAAGCAGAAAATAACTAATTGGGAATTAATTCTAATAGATGATGGTTCTGTTGATAATAGTTTTAATATTTGTCAGAGTTATGCTAATGAAGATTCAAGAATTATACTAATACATATTGAAAACTCAGGTGTTTCTATAGCAAGAAATACTGGATTGGGATTAGCTCGTGGTGAATGGATAATTTTTGTTGACAGTGATGATTATTTAAGTGAAAATCTTTTATCTGTAGTAAGTGCTTATATGGATAAATATGATGTGATTGGTTATGGAATACAATGTTTTCCAGAAAATAATATTATCGCATTAAATGAACAAAAGATTTTTAATTCCTTTCTAGATACACAATGTGATTTCAGTCAACTTTATAATGCTTCATTTTATAATTCTCCATGCAATAAAGTGTATAAGCGTGAAATATTGAAAGAGCCGTTTGATTGTAACTATTCTTTAGGAGAAGATTTGCTTTTTAATCTACATAATTTGATTAATAGTAAACAGATTATTATTCTTGATGAATGTTTGTATTACTATAGACGTGAAGGCGTACCGTCTCTTTCAATGAAAGTTGATAGTAATTCACATCGCATACAATTAGATTTACGAGATGCATTCATTAATGTGTTCGATGGTAATGATGAAGTTTTGGCTTGCGTGAATCAGATTTATGTGAATTCAATGATAGATAAGGTGTGGAGTGTTGTTTATAAAGAGGATTTTTGTACACTGCAAAAGAAAGATGTATTAGGTCAGTGGAGAACGGAGGGACTTTTTGTATCTGATAAGGATGTTGAAGTTAAGGGAGTGTTTAGCAAACTTTTGTATTGTCTTTTTAGGCACAAGTTGTATGGCTCAATTATCATATTAGGTAGAATAAAAAAAGGTCTATCTACTATGTATCATAAAGTAAAAAAATAAAGTGAGATTCGATTATGATTTATGTAATAGCATATTTGAAGAAAAACTTTGGAGATGATCTTTTTGTCTATACTTTACTAAAACGATATCCCAAAGAGTTGTTTTATATTTGCGCTGATGAAGAAAATGCTAAAGGGTTGGCTAATTTAACTAATGCCAGATTTCCCAACAAGTTGGAATATAATTTATTGCGAGTTTTTAATAAAATAACTAAGGGATATTGGGGATTTCATAATATATTAAGAGAACGAAATGCTCGTGCATTGGTTACTATAGGTGGATCTATCTTTATCGAAAATGCAGCAAAAAAATTTGAAAAGAGGATAAATAAGAAACGTTATATCATTGGTGCAAACTATGGACCAGCTTATACAAAAAAGTTTAAAGAACTTGTTAAAGAAGAAATCTCTAATTCTGTCATTTGTTCCTTTAGAGATTCATATTCGTATAATGAGTTTGCTGATCTTGATAATGTGATGTGGGCACCAGATATTATTTTCTCTTTAAAAACAGATAATCGTGATTTTATAGCTGGACAAATAGGAATAAGTGTAATTGATTTATCTATCCATAAGAATACATGTTTTAACAAAGAGAAATATGAATCATTAATATTGGATTTTTGCAAAATGTGTTTGGAAAAGAATATAAGAGTTAAACTATTTAGTTTCTGCGAGTATGAAGGTGATTCGAAAATAATTGATAGTATATGTTCAAAAATCGAAAAAAATAATCTAATAGAAAAAGTGGAATATGATGGTAACATAGATACCTTTTTAGATAAGTTGAATGAATGTGAATTCATAATTGCTTCAAGATTTCATGCGATGATACTTGGATGGGTTTTAGGGAAAAAAGTATTGCCTGTTGTCTATAGCAAGAAACATTTAAACGTGATAGAAGATATCCAATATTCAGGACCAGTTATAGATTTGATGCAAGAATTATCATATACTTCGAATGATATAGAAGCATTCCTTGCTGAATGTGAGGTATTAAATAGTGTTTCAAGTTTAAGTAAAGAAGCCGAATTGCATTTTCGTGAATTGGATAAATTGTTGCTTAATTAGTGAAGAGAAATGTTAAGTTATATATTGTTTTAATTTTATAATTAGTTTGAATGAAGTAAGGTGAATTAGTAGTGAGCAAATTATTCAAATCTGGGGCTTTTTCATTGATCTTAATGATAGTGCTATCATTAATTACACAAGTAGTTACTCTATTAAAGACTTCAATTGTAGCTGGTATATTTGGTACTTCTTTAGGTATGGATGCCTTTAGCTTCTCCAACAGTATTGTAGTTTTTATTTTTGGTTTTGTTTCAGCTGGATTGTCAACTGTGATTATTCCAAGATATGTTAAGGGAGAAGAGAAGAAGTATACTGATTCATTCATTACTATTATTTATTCGGTATTGGCATTTGTAGTATTGTTTACGATTGTTGGTAGACATGCTTTAATTGGTTTTTTGAGCAATAAAGAAGAACAGTTTGTTGGAATAGCTAGTTATATAATTGTTCCTTTGATAATTGCCTCATTCTTTTTGTCTGTTGCAGATATATCGATAGCTTTTTTTCAATGTAAAGAGCATTATAATTTGCCGAAATTGATTAATCTAATATCACAATCTATTGTGGTTGTTTTACTATGGTTTAAAAGGGACATTTCAATATATGAATATGTATTAATAATCTCGCTAGGTATGATCTTAAATTTTGGTTTTGATGTGTTTTTTGCTTTGAGGTTAGGATGGAGATATAGACCGACTTTTGATTTTAAAAGTCCAGAGACTAAAGCAATACTGAAACTGTTTATACCAATAATTTTTAGCACTGGAGTATACCAAATATCATTGATGGTGGATTCGGTCATAGCTACAAGATTAAGTTCGGGTTTTATTACGGTTTTAAGTTATTCAAATATGATAGCAGCTATTGTTAATACTGTACTTATTGGTAATTTAATGAATTACTGTTATCCTCGAATTGTTAGAATAATAAATCAAAAAAACAATCAGGAAATCTTTTGGAGTGAAACTGCTGCTTTTCATATGATAATGTGTTTAATTGTAGTGGGATTCTTCAATGTTGGTAGAGAAGCAGTATATTTGCTTTTTTATCGTGGGAATTTTTCTCTCGAATCAGCTAATTATGTTTATATTGGCGCAGCAATATATATTTTTGGACTTCAAATAGATATTATTAGAAATTTTGTATATAGATACTTTTATGCAAAAGGAAATACTTCTACTGCAGCACATAACAGCATTATAGTCAGCGTTCTTAATATTGTAGTTAGTCTTATTTTAGTTTCAATCATCGGCTTCTATGGAATAATAATTGGTACGGTGATTGCATCGTTATTCTCACTGTCTATAATTCTGTATCAGTTTAGTAAAAAAATAGGGTTCGATGTAGATTTCAAGAAAGTAATACTATCCTTGTTGAAAAATGTTTTGTTGATTCCTGTAGTCTTTTATTTGGTTAATGTGAGCAAACAACTAGTTAGTATAACGAATAACATATTATCAATATTGATTTTTGGAATAGAAACAGTGGTATTGTTTCTTGCTCTTACAATAGTGATTAATAAATCAACTATAGATACAATAAGGAGCCTGAAGTGATATTCTAATTATATTTGTTGAGGTGTTTGCATAAAGATTTGTGTAAAAGAAATAATTTATAGATTTAAATAAAAGCCCCGAAGAGAATCTTTTGAAGTCTCTTCGGGGCTTTATTTTGAAGAAAATTACCGCTTGTTTAAGTATTCTGATTATCTGCTAGTGAGAAAATAACCCATTCTGCAATATTGGTAGCGTGGTCTCCAATACGCTCAAGATACTTATTTACCATAAGAAGGTCTGCTGCCTACTCTGCGTGATCTGGATGACTTCGAATTGTCTCAATCAAATCGGATATTACCTTCGGAAAGAGGTTATCGACAATGTCATCGTTATCAATGACATTTTGAGCCTTATTAATATCTCTTTCGATATAAGTGATTCGCGCGCGTGTTTAGCACCGGCGATACGCTATTGAGCACCACCGTTTC
>JAKSRE010000090.1 GCA_024403775.1 Clostridia bacterium
GCGTCAATCATCTTAAGTAAGCCAGCTCCTGCAGCATCATTAGCTTCCAGTGCATTACTAAGCATAGCAGTTTCAACCTTTGATAAGGAGTCAGATCCAGTAATGGATAATTGTGCTAAAGATAAACTTGAAATATTCATAAATTAGCCCTCCTTATATGGTTTATTATCTACTTTTTCGGTTAAAAAGTAAATTTTTTAGTAAAAAAAAGCGTTTTTTGTATAAAACTACCGAAAAAATGCAATGAAAAATATAGATTTTTTTATATAAATGCTTTATGATTAGAAGTGATATCGTAAAATTGCCTATTACTAGGTATAAACTTTTGTAGAAAATTACAAGTGAGGGATAAAAATGATTTCCAATCAGGTGTTGCAAAGTACATTAGACGGAATTAAAAACATTGCACGAATTGATTTGTGTGTGTCAGATGTGGACGGTAAGGTATATGCACTTACAAGTTCTCATATGGAGAAATACGGACCACAGGCAGTTGAGTTCGTAAAATCACCAGCAGATTCACAGGAGGTAGGTGGAAGCCAGTTCTTCAAGATTTATGATGAACAGCAGCTTGAATTTATTCTTGTTGCAGATGGCTCGGCTGAGGATGTATATACTCTTGGTAAGATGGCTGCATTTCAGATTCAGAATCTTCTGGTTGCTTATAAGGAGAGATTTGATAAAGACAACTTCATTAAGAACCTTCTTCTTGATAACCTTCTTCTGGTTGATATCTTCAGCCGTGCAAAGAAGCTTCATATTCAGTCTGAGATTCGCAGAGTAGCAATCATTATCGAAGGAGAGCAGGGTAAGGACAACAATATCCTTGAGCTTATGCGTACTCACTTCGGATCAAATAATAAGGATTTCATCACAGCTGTAGATGAGAATAATGTAATTGTTGTTAAGGAACTTGATGACAATGCAGGCTCTGATGATATTGAGAAGGTATGCAATAGTTATAGAACATACCTTACTAAAGAGGGCGTAAAGGGCGTTCATATTTCCTATGGTACTGTTGTAGGTGAACTTAAGGAAGTAAGCCGTTCTTATAAAGAAGCAAAGATGGCTCTTGATGTAGGAAAGATTTTCTTCGATGACAGAGATATTATTGCATATAGCGAGCTTGGTATTGGCCGTCTCATTTACCAGCTTCCTATTCCACTTTGCAAATTATTTATTAAAGAAATCTTTGGTGGTAAGAGCCCTGATGATTTCGATGAAGAAACACTGGTTACAATCACAAAATTCTTTGAAAACAGTCTGAATGTATCTGAAACATCACGTCAGCTGTTCATTCATAGAAACACACTTGTATATAGACTTGATAAATTACAGAAAACAACTGGACTCGATTTACGTGTATTTGAAGATGCTATCACATTTAAGATTGCTCTTATGGTAGTTAAATACATGAATTATATGGAGTCTTTGGAGTATTAAGGAGATAAAGTAGTGGCTTTTGGAAGAAAGAAAAGGAATCCTGCTATAGCTGATGAGGATTTGATTGTTTTTAATAACGTTGCAAAACAGTACTCATCTGGTTCAGCAGCTCTTAATGGTGTAAGTCTTACCATTAAGCGAGGAGAGTTTGTATTTATCGTAGGTGAAAGTGGAGCTGGTAAGTCTACTCTTATCAGACTTCTTATGAGGGAACTTGTACCTACACAGGGTGAAATCTATGTAAATGGATATAACCTTAAGAAACTTAGAAGACGTCAGGTTCCAAAATACAGAAGAAATATTGGTGTTGTATTCCAGGACTTCAAGCTTATTAAGAACTGGAGTGTATTTGAAAATGTTGCATTTGCACAGAGAATTGTTCAGACACCAAACAGATTAATTAAGAGAAATGTTCCAGCAATCCTTGGAATGGTAGGCTTGGCCGGAAAATATAATATGAAGCCAGGACAGTTGGCAGGTGGTGAGCAGCAGAGAGTTGCTATGGCCAGAGCCTTAATTAATAAGCCACCAATTCTGTTGTGTGATGAGCCTACAGGAAACCTTGACCCTGCAAATTCATGGGAAATAATGAAGCTTCTTGATCAGATTAACAAGAGAGGAACAACTGTAATCGTTGTTACTCACAATGATGTTATTGTAAATGAAATGAAGAAGCGAGTTATTACTCTTAAGAAGGGTGCAATTGTAAATGA
>JAKSRE010000091.1 GCA_024403775.1 Clostridia bacterium
TTTTCAAGTTCATCGTCATTTTTAGCCTTACTTTTATTAAGAAATGCCAAATCATCTATTATAAGAAATGCACCTAACAGAAAAATCAAAAATACTACTAACATGTCTATACACCATCCTTCTGGCCAGTAAAATAAATCTGTAAAAGATCTACAAACCTTATATCTTGTAAAATCGTGTATACGACACAATACTATTACCGCAATAACTTTCAAAATATACATAGTCTTAAAAACACTACTGGTATTATTCAATCCGTTTTTCAATTTCTCTTTAACTTCATTAATCAGCATAGACATAATTCTCTCCTTTACTAATCTCTTCATGACTACTGATATTTTTTATCACCAACAATTTATTTGCAATTTACATCCCTAACCACAGAATACTTAATTCATCTTCATCTGTGTAGCAAAGGAAATCTTGCTTTTTAATTCCTCTGGGAGATTAAGTTCATCTAAAGGTCTGTCAGAACTAATAACAACCTGAGCGCCTTTAGTAAGAAGATCATTAAGTGTATTAGCAAATTCTCTAGCAGAATTGTCCTTACCACATAAAATCTGGATATCTTCAAAAATCAGGAAATCAAGCTTTCTATATTTACTTCGAAGCTCAGCCATTGCTTCTGTACCACTCCTAATTGCATTTATGACATCATTAACAAAATTCTCCGCTGTAACATACAGCAATTCAGGCTTGCTTAGCTGCCTTGCATAATTTCCCAGGCATTGAAGAATTGTTGTCTTTCCACAACCATGCTCTCCATATACAAAAAGCATCTCCTTAGGCTGATAATAATTACTTGCAATTTGTATACATTTATCCAATAGTTCTGAATTATTACTCCAATCGTATTCCACGTCTGTACTGAATCTCTTACCAAATGTCTTTCGAGGATTTAATCCTGATTCCACTGCTTTTCTTTCATTTGCCTTAACAACATCATCTAATCCTGCTAAACTAAGACCTTCTGGTGTATACCAGCTATGAAGCATAACATCGTCACTGTTCTCATCCATAATAACTTTTCTGTATGCACATAAAAGAAGATCAAGACTTATCTTTTCTTTAATAAAATTACTAAGAGCTACCAGCAAACGGCGTTTTCCCATAAATGGCCCTCTATAATAGTCATAATCCATATAATTGAATGTAACCTCATGGAATATTCTGCCATCATCATCCTGAAAATATCCCCAAATATTCATGTCCGAACTGTCTGCGAAATTTCCTTTCTGATTTCTTTCGCAAAATTCCTTATCCCATGGAGTTACTCCATCCATAACAACTGGACCATTTTCAGCCAACTTCCATCCTGGGCCCACAATATTTACTGGCGCTAATATGTCTCCTTTTTCAAATGGAACCGGGAAATCAAACCAAAAACTATCAAAACCTTCTCCCAAGACCATGCTCTCCTCATCGCTTAATAAGGTAGAGTCGATTGCCAATACTGTTTTATCTGGCTTGAATCTTACGTTGATTGTTTCATTTGTTCCTATATATCTCTTTCTAATATCAATTATTTCAATTCCAAGGTCCAAATCTTCTTCTATTTCATTCCAACAATCTTCTAACGAAGCATAGATTCCCTCATAATCTTCACACCAATCGCAATCATCTGTGCAATAAAATCTATACTGATAAATTGCGTTATCATTCTTTTTACTAAAGGTATCATATTGATTTGTAGTAATTGAAATGTAACTTCTTATTAATTCGAACAAGCTACTACCAGGAATATAGTCAAACCTGCTACCCAAATCAAAATCTGCCATTTCCTGCATAAGCTGCTCCCATGCCTCATACTTCTCCTTCATTGAAAGCGAATTGCACTGATATATTAACCAAGCAGCTTCTTTGGAATTGAAGTTGTAATTAATGTCACGTAAATAATCTCTTATAGACTTTGAATTAACAAATGAATAAATATCCATAACCTAGACTTCTCCTTTTCATCAAATCCATTAATATATCTGTCGAACATTAAAAATCCCTTTTTAAAATGAACTTCTATAATGAAAGTCTATCACTGAAAATGTACATTTTTCTGTACACATAAACAGGCGACTATGAATCACCACATAATCGCCT
>JAKSRE010000092.1 GCA_024403775.1 Clostridia bacterium
ATGAGAAGATTGCAATGTGTAAGGCTGTTACAAATGCAAAGGCTGATTATATTAAGACATCTACAGGTTTTGGTACAGCGGGTGCTACATTGGAGGATATTAAGCTCTTCAAGGCTAATATTGGTCCAGATGTTAAGATAAAGGCAGCTGGTGGTATTAGAACAAAAGAAGATATGGAGAATTATATCGAAGCCGGAGTAGACAGAATCGGTTGTAGTTCTACAAAGGTGTTATTTGAATAGAAACAAAAGAATCCGACTGGAATGTCGGATTTTTTGTGGGGATAGAATTAGTTATTAAAAAGTTTATAAAATCTTAATTGAATCAACTGTATCTATATGATACGTTAGTTGAAACACAGATTGGAGTTAGGGAATGTATAACGACATATTATCAATAGGACCAGTAACAATACATGGTTATGGACTGATGATTGCCATTGGTGTCCTTGTTGCATTGATTGTAAGTGACAAGCGTGCACAGAAGCGTGGTCTTAATGGTGAGATTATTTATGGTCTTGTAGTATGGACTGTAGTACTTGGCTTTGCTAGTGCCAAGGTATTATTTATTCTTACATATTTGAAGGACTTCCTGGCAAATCCGGTATCCTTTTTAAGAATGAGCGGATTCGTGGTTTTTGGTGGTATTATCGGAGGAATCATTACAATCTGCACATACTGTAAGATTAAAAAGGTAAGTGTTATTGATTATCTTGATCTTGTTGTAGTAGGTGTTGCACTGGCGCAGGGTTTTGGCCGTATAGGCTGTCTTCTTGCTGGCTGCTGCTATGGCAGACCAACAGACAGTATTATAGGTATTACATTTAAACATTCGGACTTTGCGCCAAATAATGTTAAACTTCTTCCTACACAGATTATGATGTCTGTTGGAGATTTCCTGATTGCTGGACTTTTGCTTTATATTGGCAGCAGAATTGAGAAGAAGATTAAAGAACAGAAGGAACTTGATACTATTCCAAAGAGTACAGATGGAAGACTTGTTCTTATTTATCTTGGACTTTATAGTATCGGAAGATTCGGCGTAGAGTTTTTCAGAAATGATTACAGAGGTAATATAGGTATTCTTTCTACTTCCCAGTTCATTGGATTACTTATGACAGCCGCTGTTTGTGTAGCGTATTATCTTATCTTTGTTAGAAAGAAGGAGGCATAAATATGTCAATGTGTGATACATGTGCAAATTATGCATATGATGAAGACTACGAATATTATGTATGCGACATCAATCTTGATGAAGATGAGATGCAGCGTTTTCTTAGCAATAACACCAATTCGTGTCCATACTATCAGAATGATGATGAATACCAGGTTGTTAAGCACCAGGCATTCTAGTTGAGGAGAATATGAACAAGCAGGAATTTGTAACCGTACTCAGACAGAATCTTTCTGGAATTGATGATTATGAATTTGTAAATGATACGGTGAATTATTATCAGGATTATATAGAGACAAGAGTTCGCAAGGGCGAGATGGAATCAGCTGTTCTTGAGGAGCTTGGTGAGCCAAGACTTATTGCCAAGTCTATTAAGGCTAGCAAAAGTGAAATCGTTAAAGCTGCTGAGAGTAAGGTTGAACCTGAGCAGAAAGCAAAGATTCCTTTTGGCTATAGACTTTTCTCTGAATTTATG
>JAKSRE010000093.1 GCA_024403775.1 Clostridia bacterium
TAAAGAGTCAATCCTCACTACAGCTGCTTCTGAGGGTGTGGGAAACTCTAGTAATATATTTGTCCTTATTAAGGAATTCATTGAGATTATGCAGATTATCATTATAGTCATAAAGCTCAAAATCTATCATTGTATCGCCTACGTTAACTTTTTTCTGTTGTATCTCTGTTTCCTTTGTTGTTGGTTCGGAAAACCTTGCAACATCAATAGCACGTGCATTTTCCGTTTCGATGGCATCACCCTCAGGAAGTTTATCTAGGTTGCTTAAATCATAAACCCAAATTCGAGAGCTATTATCTTCAAGATCTTTAAAGAAAAGATAAAGTTTCCGACCGTCATCAGAAAGTTTTATGTTTCGCCCATAATGATCAAGATAGATTACGTTCCTTTTATTTCCATTCCAATCGTATAATTCAACGACATTGCCATAACTCCAAGGTATATTTTCACCTCTGAGGTAAGTTTTTTTCAACTTTGCACCATTCTTATCAGAATCTAACAAAAGGAGTGATATGATTTCATTCGTTGTCGAACATCTTATTTCTTCCGAACTGAATTCTAACATTTGCTTATTCATACCATCGCTTTTATATTTAGGATAATCCGAATATAGATACTTTAGTATATTTACCTTATCCCCATCTATCGTAAAGATGAATGCAAATCTTCCTTCACTCATCTTATAGAGATATCTGTCACAACCATTTGTAAAAACCCGACTATTGTCCGTATAAACCGAATTCTTTACATATGCATTTACCGTATCAATACCATCATTAGGCCAATAGTCCAGAGGGATTAATTTGTTGTTCTTATAATCAACAATCGTCAAAATATGATTCCAGTTATCTATTGGAGCACCTCCAAGAAGTATTTTGTTGTTTGGCATCAATGCAAAATTACTACTTCTAAACTTCAAATTAGGTATTGTTGATAAATCAAAAACTTTCCATGATGTTCTATTGTTGATATCTGCAATACTTTTCATATTAGGCGCGATTGTCAATTTCTGCAAGCGCATATTTTTTTGCATTACGATATCCATACGAAGCAATGAAGAATCGTAGCCTTTGGCATACCTCTGCATAGTCGTCCCGTCTGTTTTAAAAAATTCCAATTCAATTCCATTGTTGTTCCATATGTTGTCCTTCAACACATGAGCATACCAAGTATGTTCTCCATACATTTCTGAAGAAACAAGGACACTATCAAACACAAAATTGACATTCTTAAATTCATTAGAAACGTCAATCTCCACTTCTTGCCCGATCAGTTTTATTGCATGAATACATGAGTCGTTATCAGTAGCCTGTAATGACAAGGTTACGAATAAACATATAATTTGTAAAATAGCTTTCTGTTTCATTTCTAGTTTTTTAACGCCTACTCTTTGTTACGGATTTTCGGCTTTCCTCCGTTGCTTGTCTTTGGCGTAAGTAATCACATTAATCACATTAAATGTAATCCCGTTTACGTTAGTGACTTAGATTAATCTTAGCAAAGTTATTTATAGCACTATAGTTTTCAAATTCCTAAAATATTAAGAAGCATCAACTCAATGTCTTAATTTTACAAACACAATGTTATTTAATGAGATTGACACTTGATTCCTACATTTCGTAAATGTTTTGCAAAGATAATAAT